>NZ_CP101497.1:0-331709 GCF_024362325.1 Microcella humidisoli | reverse complement strand
AGGTCGACACCGACGACCTCCCGCGCGAGCTCGGCCCACTCCAACTCGCCGACGCGACGCGACTCAACCGGCTCGGCCTCGCGATCTTCTACAACCAGGAACGCTTCGAGGCGCTCAGCACCAAGGCCTTCGCGCTCAAGCGCTCGCTGCACGACATCATCGCCAAGCCCGCGCACGAGCGGCTGCTCGGCAGTCACCTCATCGACCGGAAGCACGACCGCGAGCTCGTCATCGGCTGCTTCCACGCGGCACCGCTGACGGCGCTCAACTCGCTGCGGCGCACGCAGATTCGAGCGGCACACGTCGCGCTCGACAGCTTCGGGCCGACCCTGCCGACGCTCATGGTGGGCGACTTCAACTACCCCGTGTTCAAGGACCACCTGTCGACGAGCGTGCAGGAGACGGGGCACGAGGTGACGCTGAGCGACGCGCGCACCTACACGCGCTACAAGTTCTTCCGCGGCCACTTCGACTTCGCCACGTCGATCGGTCTGTCGATCACCCGCGTGACGACGCTTCCGCAGGGGCAGTCCGATCACCTGCCGATCCTGGTGACCGCCGATTACGCCGCGCCGCTCGACGAGGGCGATGCCGACACAGTGGCATGACTGCGGCTCGATAAGCTGAGCGCATGAGCACCGTCGCCGTCGTTCCCGGGTCGTTCGACCCTGTGACCCTGGGCCACCTCGACGTCATCGAGCGGGCTGCGGCCATCTTCGACGAGGTTCACGTCGTCGTCGTGCACAACCCGGCCAAGCAGGCGATGCTGCCGATCGCGCAGCGCGTCGCCCTCATCGAGCAGGCGGTGGCCGACCGGGCGCTGCCGCCGAGCATCATCGTCACCAGCTGGAGCGTCGGCCTGCTCGTCGACTACTGCACCGACGTGGGCGCGAAAGTGCTCGTCAAGGGCGTGCGCAGTCAGGTCGACGTCGCCTACGAGACCCCGATGGCGATCGTCAACCGCAATCTCGCCGGGGTCGAGACCGTCTTCTTGCTGCCCGACCCGGCCCACGCGCACGTCTCGAGCTCGCTTGTGCGCCAGGTGGCCTCCTTGGGTGGCGACGTCGCCCCGTACGTGCCGCGCGCGGTCGCCGAGTTCCTGCTGAGTCAGACCACCGACTGACCCGCGGATGCCCGGCCTCGCGCGGCGCTAGCCGCCGAAGCCGCCCAGGCCTTTGCCGATGAGCAGCACGCCCACGAGCAGCAGGATCGTGCCCACCATCGCCGAGTTGTGCTGCACGAGCCACGACCGAAGCCGGTCGAGCGCTCCACTCAGGCGGTCGAGGGCGACGAGCGCCAGCACGACCGGAACCACGATCGGCAGTGCGGCGACCATCGCGACGATGAGCGCGACGATCGCCGACTCGCCGATCGTGAGCGCGCTGGCTTCGAGCGTGACCCCGACCCCGATGCTCAGCAAGAGGTTCTTGGGCTTGATGCCGCCGAAGATCGCCCCGAGCACGAAGGCCGACGACGTTGTGATGCCTTCCACCTTCGCGATCCACCCGGGTAGCTCGAGGTCGTCTCCGGGGGCGGGGCGGCTGCGCCACTGGCGCACGGCGAACACGACGGAGAGCACGCCGAGCGCGGTCAGCAGGAACGGAGCCGAGATCGACGTCTCGTCGTCGTGCGGCAGCACCGAGGCGAGCAGGTAGCCGACGGCGGCGATGACGATCACCGCGAGGAGGAACCCGAGCAGGAAGGCGATGCTTGCGGCGCGCGGGCGGCTCGAGAGCAGCATGAGCACGACCGAGGCGATCGCGAGGGGGCTGAGGGCGAGGGCGACCGCGAGGGGCAAGAGCTCTGCGATGACGTCGAGCACGGGGGTCCCTTCGAACGTGAAGCGCGATCGCGACGTGCGGCCACCTCACAGTGAACACCAGCGGCCCGTCGGCCGCCAGTGGCTAGGCTGACGCGCATGGGTGCATGGGGATCAGGGTCGTTCGAGAACGACGACGCTCTCGACGCGGTCGACGCGTTGGTCGATGGCAGCTTCACGCTCGACGAATTGCGCGAGGCGGTCGCCGGCGACTACCTCGAGGCTCCGGAGGGCTCGGTGGCGCTCGCGCTCGTCGAGGTCGCGCTCGCGGCGCTCGGTCGCATCGACCCGCCCGCCGAGCTGGATGAGGTGGACATCCGACTGCTCGCGACGCAGTTGGATGATGCCGCGTACGAGCTCATCCTCACGGCGGCGGAGCGCGTGGTGCAGCCCGACGGCTCCGAGCTCTACGAGCTGTGGGAGGACGCGGGCGAGGATGAGCTCGCCGAGTGGCGCACGGCCGCCGTCTCGTCGGTCGACCTGCTGCGCTCGGCGATCGCCGAGTAATTCCGCAAAGACCAATAGCGGATTCTGGATACAGTATGCAAGAATGGATCTCATGACACTCCCCCTCACCCTCGGATACAAGGCCTCTGCCGAGCAGTTCGACCCCCGCGAGCTCGTCGAGATCGCCGTGGCCGCAGAGGCGCACGGCATGCAGTCGGTCGCCGTGAGCGACCACTTCCAGCCCTGGCGCCACACCGGCGGGCATGCTCCGTTCTCGCTGACGTGGATGGCCGCGGTCGGCGAGCGCACGTCGAGCATCCGCATCGGCACCTCGGTCATGACGCCCACCTTCCGCTACAACCCGGCGGTGCTCGCCCAGGCCTTCGCGTCGATGGGCGTCATGTACCCCGACCGCATCTTCCTCGGCGTCGGAACGGGCGAGGCGCTCAACGAGGTCGCCACGGGCTTCAAGGGGGCGGGCGAGCAGGAGTGGCCTGAGTTCAAGGAGCGCTTCGGACGCTTGCGTGAGTCGATCGAACTCATGCGCCAGCTCTGGACCGAAGATCGCGTCAACTACCGCGGCCAGTACTACTCGACGCACGACGCGTCGATCTACGACCGCCCCGAGCACCCCGTGCCGATCTATGTCGCCGCGGGCGGCCCGTTCGTCGCTAAGTTCGCCGGCAAGGTCGGCGACGGCTTCATCTGCACCTCGGGCAAGGGCGTCGAGCTCTACACCGAGCAGCTGATTCCGGCCGTGATGGACGGCATCGAGCAAGCGGGCAAGAGCCCCGACGACGTCGACCGCATGATCGAGATCAAGCTCTCGTACGACACCGACTACGACGTCGCGCTCAACAACACGCGGTTCTGGTCGCCCCTCTCGCTCTCGGCCGAGCAGAAGCATGACATCACCGACCCCATGGAGATGGAGAAGGCCGCGGATGCCCTGCCGATCGAGCAGATCGCCAAGCGCTGGATCGTCGGCAACGACCCCGATGCGGTCGTGGCGCAGATCGCGAAGTACGTGGAGTACGGCATGAACCACCTCGTGTTTCACGCGCCGGGCCACGACCAGCGCCGGTTCCTCGAGCTCTTCGAGCGCGACCTCGCTCCTCGATTGCGGGCACTGAGCTAGTTCTTGCTCGTGCGCACCGACACGCTGCTCGGTCGACCACAGGGCGACCGCGGTTCAGTAACCCGTCACGGTGCCCAGCACCGCGTCGACACCGGAGAGGTTCCGGCATGACGGGCGCGCATCCTGACCTCAGTGTGTTCACCGTCGACGGTATCGGTGAGATCGTGCCGGGGGATGACCTGCCGCTCATCATCGCCGAGAGGGTGAACGGTGTCGCACGACCCGGCGACATCATCGCGGTGACCAGCAAGATCGTCAGCAAGGCCGAAGGGCGGTTGGTGCATGCGAACGACCGCGACGACGCGATTCGCTCGGAAACCGTCCGCGTCGTGGCGACCCGGGAACATCGGGGACGTGTGACCCGCATTGTTGAGAACAAGCTTGGGTTGGTCATGGCCGCGGCGGGAGTTGACGCCAGCAACACGGCCGATGGCACCGTGCTTCTGTTGCCGCTCCATCCCGATGAGAGCGCAGCGTCCATCAGGATGGCGATGGAGGCGACCGTTGGCGGGATGGTCGGCGTCATCATTACCGACACGGCCGGTCGACCGTGGCGCGAAGGACAGACCGATATCGTCATCGGCGCGAGCGGGGTCCGACTTCTTGACGATCTCCGCGGTCAGCGCGACGCAGCGGGCAAGCTGCTGGAAGTGACGGCTCCCGCGGTCGGCGACGAGATCGCGGCCGCCGCCGACCTCGTCAAGGGCAAGTCGAGCGGAGTACCCGTCGCCGTGGTACGCGGTCTTGCGCGCTTCGTCGACGCCGAGGCGCACGGTGGGCGCGAACTCGTGCGGGGCGCCTCGGACGACATGTTCAGCCTCGGAACCGCGGAGGCACGCCAGCAGGGTTGGGACGAGGGCTACCGCGCCGGGCTCGCGGCGCGCGACTCCTGACGTTGCGACGCGGGGGCCACGCTCGGTGATTCACGGCGTGCGCCGAAACTGATGGCGCGGCGGCCGGTTGCGGCATCGACGAGAATGCGCGCGTCGACGCCGTAGACCGTGCTGATGAGTTCATCGCTGAGGATGTCGAGCGTGCGGCCGTGCGCGATGCGCAGACCCCGCGACAGCACGAGGGCGTTATCGCTGAACTCGAGAGCAAGCGCGAGATCGTGAAGCGCGACGACCACGGTCACGCCCTCTGAGGCCAATCGTCGCAGCAGGCTCATGATGCTCAGTTGTGCGGCGATGTCGAGGTGGTTCGAGGGCTCATCGACGATGAGCAGACGCGGCCGCTGCGCGAGGGCCATGCCCAGCGCTACCCGCTGACGTTCGCCGCCGGAGAGCGACAGCAGAGCGCGGTCGGCGAAAGCCGTCATCCCCACGGCGTCGAGGGACTCGTCCACGATGCCGCTCTCGCTGTCGTCACCCCAGGCACCGACGTGGGGAGTGCGGCCGAGCGCGATGGCATCTCGCACCGTGAGCTCGATGTCGGTCTCGGTCGACTGCTGCACCATCGCCACGAGCTGAGCGCGACGTCGGCGAGTCATCGTCGAGAGGTCGTCGCCGCCCAGTTCGACGACGCCGGTGCCGTGCAGCCGCGCGAGCGCCGCGAGGACGCTCGACTTGCCGGCGCCGTTGGGGCCCACGACGGCCGTGACGGTGCCGGCTGCGGCCTCGAGGTCGATGTCGTCGACGAGCATCGTGCTCCCCGCGGCAACGCTCACCGATCGGGCCCGCAGTCCGGCGTCGGCAGGATCGGCCTGCGGCGCGGAAGAACGAGACGGGAACCAGGTCATGATCGAGCTCCGATCGTTGTGCGCCGCGCGAGGAGCGCGGCGAAGACGGGGGCGCCGACGAGCGCCGTGACGACGCCGACCGGCAGTTCGCGGGGGTCGAGCACCGTGCGCGCGAGCGTGTCGGCGAGAACCAGAAAGGCTGCGCTCCAGACGACGACAAGGGGGAGGAGTGCGCGATGCCCCGGTCCGACGACGAGTCGCACCATGTGCGGCATAACGAGACCCACGAAGCCGATCGCGCCGCTGACCGAGACCATCGCTCCCGTCAGCAGCGCGGTGGCGACGAGCAGGATGAGGCGGATGCGCGGCACATCGATGCCGAGCGTCATTGCCGACCGCTCACCGAACGCGAACGCGTCGAGCGTGCGACTTGTCGTCAGCAGCGCCCCGCCGACGACGAGCAGCGCCACGCCCGCGATCGCCGCGCTCGACCAGTCGGCGGCGCCCAGCGTACCCAGTAGCCAGCCCAGAATCTCGCGGTACGAGTCGCCGGTGGCGCTCCAGAAGATGACTCCGCTCGTGAGCGCACCGAGCATCGCGGAGACGGCGACGCCGGCGAGCACTGTGCGCACCGGAGTGATCGCGCCGCCGCGGCGCGCGATCGCGAGCGTCGCCGCCAGCGCCACCAGAGCGCCGAGGAAGGCGGCGACCGGCAGCAGCAGGCTGACTCCGAGCACGATGACGGCGACGGCGCCGAGCGATGCTCCAGAGCTCAGCCCGAGCAAGTAGGGGTCGGCGAGAGGGTTGCGCGTCACCGCCTGCATGATGGTGCCGGCGAGCCCGAGCCCCGCGCCGACGGCAGCGGCGGTAAGCACGCGCGGCAGTCGCAGCTCCCACACGATGCTCGACCGCAGCGCCGACTCGGGCTCGGCGCCGGTGAGTCGATCGAGCAGGATACGCGCGAGCTCGGCCGGGCCGATGTCGGCCGCGCCGACGACGATTCCGAGGATGAGCGCACCGAGCAGCACCACCCCGCCGAGCAGCGCGACGACGGTGATGCGTCGTCGCCGGCTGCCCGACGCGCCGGTCGTGCCGGCCACGCCCGGGGGCTGCGTACCAAGTGCGAGCATCCTCATCAGTCCATCGGCATCTCGGCGAGCTGCTGAGCGAGGTCGGCTGCGGCCCAGGCGGTGCGGGCTCCGGCCTCGGTCGAGGCGAAAGGAATCACGAGATAGCGCGAGTTCTGCACGGCGTCGAGCTCGGCCGTTGCGGCGTTCGACTCGAGCAGCGCGATCTTGTCAGCGGCGCTGTTCCAGGTCGCGTCGACGAGCACGATGACGTCGGGGTTGGCGTCGACGATGGCTTCCCAACTCATCGACGTCCAGGTGTCGGCGACGTCGGCGGCGACATTCTCGAGACCAACAAGGTCGAGAATCAGCTGCGGGTTACCAATGCCGGCACCGACGTACGGGGTGTCGGTGCCCGAGGAGTACCACAGGGCTCGAAGCTCGCGCGTGTCGGCAGAGATGGCGTCGAGGGTCGCCCGCTGCTCGGCGAGGAACGGTGCCGGGTCGACGGCGATGATCTCGGCGAGCTCAGTGATCTGGCGCTCGAGCTCATCGACCGTCATGCGGTCAGGCTGGTACGTGGGGTCTTTGCAGGCGCTCGGCGCGACATAGGTGTGGATGCCCAGCGCTGCGTAGCTGTCGCGCTCGCCCGAGCTGTCGGCGCTGAACACCGACTCCCATCCCGCGAAAATGAGATCGGGCTCGAGCTCGAGCACGGCCTCCTGGCCAGGAGCACTGTCGGAGAGCACGGGAATGTCGGCCGCGGGCGCCCATTGCTCCGGAATCGGGCCGTCAGGGAAGGCTTGCCCCACAATGCGATCGCCGGCACCGAGCGCGAGCAGTAGCTCGGTTGTTGACGACTTGACGGTGACGATGCGCTGCGGCGGCGAGTCGAAGACGACCTCGGTGCCGCAGTTGTCAACGGTGACCGCGGTGGCGTCGCTCGGCGCCGGTTCGGCTGAGGTCGAAGCGGCGCACCCGCTGAGCGCGACCACGGGAATGGCGGCCAGCGCGGAGAGACGGAGTGCGAGAGAGGTGGTGAACGAGTAGACCATGGATGCTCCATCCGGGGTGTGGGCAGGGGTGATGAGGTGCACAACCGGCTCGACGCCAGCGACCACCCCGTCCCAGTCCGGACGGGAGAACAACGGGACAGGTTTCCCGTGGGTCTTGTATCCAGTATACATGTCTGCGACACTCAGTCATCACGATGCATACTCAGGGATACGGTATTCGATAACCTGCCTAGACTGCATACCCGTAGCGTCGATGTCTGGAGGATTCCGATGACGAGCCAGGAAGCACCGGCCGACGTGCCGAGCTCCGCCCGTGGTGCGGGCCTCGACGGCCTGCAGGGCCTCGCCAGCCAAGCCGCCGTCGGCTACCGCTCCGTCGGGGCGATGGTCTACGACGTTCTTCGCGATGCCATTCTTTCGGGAGTGTTCGAGCCGGGCCAGAAGCTGCGCCAAGAGACTCTCGCCGAGGCGATCGGAGTGAGTCGTGTCCCGGTGCGTTCGGCGCTCATTCAACTTGAAGCGGACGGTCTCGTCGAGATGCACGACCGCAAGGGTGCTGTCGTGCGATCGCTCACCGTCGAGCAGGTGACCGAGATCTACCAGCTGCGGCAGCTCCTCGAAGAGCACGCTCTCGTGCGCTCGATGTCCACGATGACGCCCGCGCGCTGTGACAGACTCCGCGCGCTCGCCGACGATTCGGATGCGAAAGAAGAGGGCGCGGGCTTCCTCCGTGCCCGCGAAGAGTTCTACGCCGAGCTCTATGACGCCGAGAACAACCCACTGGCCTGGGAGCTCATTGAAGACTTGCGTCTCAAGGTCGGCCTCTATGTACTCGGCTGGCGCGTCGCCGGTGCGCACGACCACTCTCACCGCGAGCTCGTTGACGTCGTCGTGACGGGCAATCTCGACGCCGCGAAGGCGGCTCTCCGCGAGCACCTCGGCACCGTGCGCGATGGAGTGCTCCAGATGATCCGCCGCGACGGCGCCGCGAACTGACACGCGTGCGCCCTCGGCCCGAGCTCGCGGCGGCCACGGCCGGTGCGGTCGTTCTGACGGGGGTGCAGGGCATCGTTCCCGCGCTGCCCGAACTGCAGCGAGCGCTCGGGCTCGACGACCCGGCGGTGTCGCTCGTCATGCTCGTCTACGTGCTGGCGGGGGCCGTTTCGGCGATCCCCGCGGGGGCGCTCGCTGATCGCATCGGCGCGCGTCCTGTCATGGTCGTGGCGCTCGTCGCATTCGGGCTCGTCTCGATCACGCCGGTCGTCGTACCCGAGACGTGGATGCTGGTGCTCGCGCGCACCGTGCAAGGCGCCAGCTTCGGCGTCGTGCTGTCGCTCAGCGTCTCCGTGCTCGCTGACAGCGTCGACCGATCGCGGCAGGCTGCAGCGCAGAGCCGGCGCGTGGTCGTGATGTCGTCCACGGAAGCGGCGCTGCCCCTGGTCGCTGGCGTCCTCGTCGTCGCGGCGGGTTGGCAGAGCGCCCTGCTTCTCGGCGCGCTCGCGCTGCCTGTCGCTGCGCTCTGCTGGTGGGGACTTCCGGCAGGCGCGCCCGTTCGCCACCTCTCGGGTCGTGCCAGTTTCCACCTCGCGGTGAGGGCGGCGACGAGTCGTGACGGCCTCGGGGTGCAAGCTCTCGGTTTCGTGCGCTTCTTGCTGAAGTTCGCAGCGCTGAGTTTTCTCCCGATCCTCGCTGACCGCGCCGGACTCGGTGCCGCGGCGATCGGCCTGGCGTTCAGTGCTGGTGCGGTGCTTGGCATTGGTATTGCGGCGTTGGCGCCCGCCTTGTTGCGCCGTATCGGGGTGACCGCCGTGCTCGTGGGATCGCTGCTGCTGGCGGCGGGACCCTTCCTGGCCGCACCACTCGCGAATGATGCATCGATGGTCGCCGTCATCCTGGTCGTCATCATCGTGCTGATCTCGAGCATCGGAGACGCCCTGCTCGGTGTGGCAACCAACGTTGTCGCCGCGGCCGCGGCTCCCGCGGGAGCCCGGGGATCGTTCATCGGCATCACGTCGACGGTGCGCAACACCGGGAAGGTCATGGCGCCCGCGCTCGTCGCGATTCTCGTACTCGCGATCCCTCTCTCGTTCTCGGTCGCGATGCTGGGCACCCTCGGTCTCGCGGCACTTCTCGCTGTGCCTCGGGCCGTGCGGGCTGCTGACGCGCCGGAGCAGCATCCGGGGCGGGGTTCTTCCTCGCCGTAGCGAACGGAGCCCAGAGGTTCGCGGGGGCGGACATTCCGCGCGCCCCTGGCGAGTTCGATCGCGCACTCGTCTTTTTCTCTGGCTACTGGATTCTGGATACAGAATGCGCCATGATGGTCCACGACACCGCGCGTGCGGTGTGAGACCCCCAACGGCGAGGAGTGACGATGAGACCCGTGCACGTCGGATACGCCGCGATGAGCGGTGGAGTACCGCCTCGCGAACTCGTCGAACTCTGCCGGCTCGCCGAGCATGCGGGATTCTCCGGAGTCATGGCGGCTGACCAGCTGCAGCCGTGGTTGCCCGTGCACGACGAAGCACCGCACGTCTGGACCCTGCTCGCGGCAATCGCTGAGCATACGAACGGCGACCTCGGCCCCGGGGCGGTCGCTCCGATCCACACCGTGCACCCCTTCGTGATCGCCCAGGCGAGCGCGACGCTCGCCGCTCTGCACCCGGGTCGACACTGGCTCGGCATCGGCGCAGGGGAGGCGCTCAGCGCCCACATCGCGGGTCGGTACTGGCCGGAGGCACCCGAGCGTCTCGAAATGATGTGGGAAGCCGTCGACGTGATCCGAAAGCTCTTCAGCGGCAAAGAGGTGCGACACCGCGGAGAGTACGTCGCCCTTGAGAAGAGCCGACTCTGGACGATTGACGAGAAGCCCCCCGTGCTCATCGCGACTGACGGCCCCGTGACCGCCCGGCGCGCCGGTCGTGAAGCAGACGGCATCATCACGACGGCATCGTCGGTCGAGAAGGTGGCCGCGCTCATGTCCCGCTTCGACGAGGGCGCCCGCGACGCCGGACGCTCACCCTCAAGCCTTCTCAAAGTGCTGAGGGTGCAACTCTCATGGGCTCCGACGCAGGAAGAGGCCGAACGAGCCGCCGTGGAGCAGTGGCCGATGGCGGCTTTCGGCGCCGTCAAGAGCGACCTCCGGAGCCCGTATGACGTCGAGCAGCTCACGCGTCGAGTACGGGCCGACGACTTGCACGGCCGTCTGCTCATCACGAGCGACCCCGACGTCATCCGCGCGCAACTGCAGCGATACCTCGACCTTGGCATCGACCGTCTGTACCTGCACAACGTTGGCCAGCACCAGCGCGACTGGATCGCGACCGCAGGCCGAGAGATCGTGCCTCGCTTGACGGCGTGAGCTGAGCATCCAGCCCCGACCCACCCCTGACAACAAGGAGCCCACGTGAGAGAGACAGCAGTCGAGTTCTACAGCGAAGGAGATCGCATTGCTGCGCTCTGGCGTACACCTGACACCGACGGCCCGTATCGGGCGATCGTTCAAGGGCCGGGGTGGCTCGGCCTGAAAGACGCCAAGCTCTACGTGCGCTATCACGAGGCGCTCATCGCCGCCGGCTTCGGCGTGCTCATCATCGACTACCGCGGCTTCGGCGACTCTGGCGGCGATCGCGGCGTGCTCTCGCCCTCGCGCCAGCTCCAAGACCTCGTCAACGCGGTCACCTACCTCACGACGCGCGACGACGTCATCGTCGACGCGATCGGAACCTTCGGCACCGGCGGCACTGGCGGTGGCAACGCAATTCTGCTCGCCGGTGCCGATGCTCGCATCAAGGCCGCCGTCAGCCAGGTGCCCGTCTCCGACGGCGAAGACTGGCTCCACCGCATGCGCCAAGAGCACGAGTGGCTCGCCTACCTCGCTGCGCTCGATGATGATCGCAAGCAGCGAGTGCTGACCGGCGAAGGTCGGCGCGTGCATCCGCGCGAAGACATCATGGTGCCGACCCCCGAGCGTCGTGCAACCACGATCAAGGCCGATGTCGACGACCGCATCCCGAGTTCGATCTCTCTCTCGGCGGCCGAGGAGATCATCGCCTACAAGCCCATCGTCACGGCTCGCACTCTCGACACCCCGCTGCTCGTCATCGGTGTCGCGGGTGACGCCACGACACCGACGGATCACGCGGAAGCGCTCTACGAGGCAGCGCGCGGCCCGAAGCAGCTCATCATGCAGCACCACACCACGCACTACGCGGCGTACGACCGCTACTGGGAGCAGACCACCCCGCGCATCGTCGAGTGGTTCGACCGCTACGTGCGGCCGAGCGACGTCGAGATTCGCACGACCCTGCCGGCCGAGTCCGGCGAGACCATCGAGAACCTGGAGACACCGCAGTGACCATCGACCTTCGATTGAGTGGCGGGCGCATTGCGACGCCCCATGGCGTCGTTGACGCCGACCTGCTTGTGAGCGGTGAACGCATCGCCGGCATCGTCTCGCGCGAGACGGCCGTGGATGCTGCGCGCACGATCGACGTGACCGGCAAGCTCGTGCTGCCAGGCATGGTCGACGTGCACGTGCACACGCGCGAGCCCGGCTACACCCACAAGGAGGACATCCGCACGACGACCGAGCAGGCGGCGGCCGGCGGGGTGACGACGATCTTCGGTATGCCGAATCTCGATCCCCCCACGACCGACACCGCGACCTTGCGCGATGTCTTCGGCATGTACGAGCGCAGCTCGATCGTCGATTACAACCACAACCCTGCGCCGACGAAGCTCGACGAGGTCGTGGCAATGAGCGAGATGGGCATCCGTGCCTACAAGATCTACATGGTCGTCGATACGGGCCGCACCTACCCGCACCCCGCTGGCACCGGCATGCACGACCACGGTCACCTGCTGCAGCTCATGGACATCATCGCCACGACGGGCAAGCGGTTCATCATCCACCCGCACGACCAGGCGCTGATGGACTACATCGAGGGTGAGATTCTGGCCCGCGGCGAGAACACTCCGCAGGGATACGCGACGGCGTACGCGGCTCGCGAGGGCGTGATCTGGGACACCGCGATTGATGTTGTCCTGCGGCTTGCCGAAGCGTCGGGGTGCCCGATCCACATCGCGCACATTCAGACGCCCCGCTCGATCGAGGCCGTGCGCCGCGCGAAGGCTAACGGCGTCGACGTCACGTGTGAGGTCAACCACTGGGCGCCGTTCCTATCGACGTGGGATGACGTCGAACGGCTCGGCCCGTACGCGCTGTCGTACTGGCTGCCCGACGAGAACCGGGCCGCCGTCTGGGAGGGCATGCGCGACGGCACGATCGACATCGCCTCGAGCGACCACGCGCCGCACACGCGCGAGGAGAAAGAGGTCGGTTGGACCGAGATGTGGAGCGCCCACACCGGCACCCCGGGCATCCAGTACTACTACCCGCTCATGCTCGATGCCGTGAACAAGGGTCAACTCACGCTTGACCGAGTCGTCGACATGGTGGCAACGCAGCCTGCCGCTGCTTTCGGTCTCGAGGGAGTCAAGGGCGTGCTCGAGGTCGGGGCCGATGCCGACATCGTGGTCGCCGACCTCAACGCGCCGTGGACCATCACGAACGACGGTGTGCTCTCGCGCATCGAGTGGACCTGCTACGACGGGCGCGAGATCTCGGCCCGGATCGACCGCACCTTCGTGCGCGGCCATGAAGTCTTCGCCGATGGCGTCGTCACCGGCGCCCCCGGTACCGGAAAGCTCGCACTGTCGAGCACTGACAGAGAAGGAAACGCACGATGAAATTCGGACTCCTGCTGCCGCACTTCGGTGAGCACGCGAGCAAGGACAAGCTGCTCGAAGGTTCCATTCTCGCCGAGAAGATGGGTTTCGACTCGGTCTGGGTGCGCGATCACCTGGTCTTCGAGCCTCACGGCGAGATGGAGAAACCGAACCGTACGTTCTACGACGCCATGATCACCCTCACGGCGATCGGTGCTGTGACCGAGAAGATCGAGCTCGGCACGGGCTCGCTCATCCCGTTCCGGCACCCGCTCGTCACGGCCCTCATGGCCGGCACCATGACGCAGCTCGTCGGCGACCGACTCATCCTTGGGTTCGGGGCTGGCACCTTCGACCACGAGTTCGAAGCGATCGGTTGGGGCGACCTCGACCGGGTCGAGGCCGTGCGTTCCAACGCCGAGATTCTCAAGCGCGTCTTCACCGAGAACGACGTCACCTACGACGACGGCATCTTCTCGTTCGAGAACGTCACGATCGAACCGAAGCCGGTGGGCGGTCGCATTCCGTTCTGGTACTGCGGTGCGACGCCGCGTTCCGCTCGCCTCGCGGTGGAGTACGCCGATGGCTGGATGCCCGGACGCATCTCGATGGCGACGTTGGAGAAGCGCATCGCCACGATGACCGAGCTCTCGGCTGAAGCGGGCCGTTCGTTGCCGACCATCGCGGTGATTCCTCCCACGAGCATCGAGTCCACACGCGAAGAGGCGCTCAAGCACGTCAACATCCCTGGTTTGCTCGCGTGGGCCAACAAGGCGAAGTTCGCGGTGAAGCCGCCGTCGGGCACGTTCGAGACGGTCGACGACCTCGAGGGGCAGTTGATTCTGGGCAACCCCGAGCAGGCCGTGGAGCAGCTCAAGAAGTTCGAGTCGGTCGGCGTCGAGCACCTGGTGTTCGACTTCCGGTTCAAGTTCGACAAGTATTTCGAGCAGATCGAGCTGCTGGGCACTGAGGTGCTTCCGAAGATGCGCTGACGCGCCGTCGGGGGCGATCGAGAATCTGGTCGCCCCCGACGACCTCCTTCCACCTGACGCCGGAGTCGAGCTCCGGTACCGACCACAGAGAGACGTGATCCCATGCCAGACTCCGCAGAGAACGTTGCTGCGCCGCTGATCGAGGTGCGCGGCGTGACGGTGCGATACGACATCGCCCGCACCGGGACGAGCCTGATGGCCGTCGAAGGTGTCAACCTCGACATCGCCGAGGGCGAGTTCGTCACCGTCCTGGGCCCGAGCGGTTGCGGCAAGACGACCGTCATGAACGTCATCGCCGGCCTCGTGCAGCCCACGGAGGGCACCGTCACCGTCGACGGACGCATCGTGACCGGGCCGGGCCCTGACCGCGCCGTCGTCTTCCAGGACTACGCGCTGCTGCCATGGCGCTCGGTCTTCGACAACGTGCGTTTCGGGCTCGAAATGCAGTCGACACTGAACTCGGGCGACTGGCGCGAGCGCGTGCAGAACGCGATCGAACTCGTGGGTCTCGCAGGCTTCGAGCAGTCGTACCCGCGGGAGCTGTCCGGCGGCATGCAGCAGCGGGTCGGACTCGCGCGGGCCATCGTCGCTGAGCCTCGCATCCTGCTCATGGACGAGCCCCTCGGTGCCGTCGACGCTCTCACCCGAGAGGTCATGCGCGATGAGATCGAGAAACTCATCACCGCTACCGGCAAGACCGTCATCTTCATCACGCACTCGATCGAAGAGGCCATCCTCTTGGGTGACCGCATCGTTGTGTTCAAGAGCCACCCCGGCGCGGTTCTCGAGGAGATCACCGTTGATCTCCCTCGGCCGCGGTCAGAGCGTGGGGCGCAGTCTGACCCGAGGTACCTGGAGCTGCGCGACCACTTGTGGGACGTGCTCCAGAACGAGGCCACTGCAGCATCACGGGGAGGACAGGGATCGTGAGCTCCCTCTTCGCCGCCCCCACGGGGCTGCGTGCGCAACGGGGAGTCGCCGGCTTCATCGCAGGACTGAGCCCTCGGGGTCGAGCGCTCCTCATCGCTGTCGAAGTTGTCCTGCTCCTCCTGCTGTGGCAGTTCCTCGTGGGCACGCTTGGCCTCGTCAACGCCGTCTTCTTCCCGCCGCCGCTCGACGTGGCACAGGGATTCGCCGAACTCGTGCAACAGGGAACCTTGGCGCAAAACGCTGCCGTGTCGGTGCAGTCGTGGCTCACCGGGTTCGCAATCGCCGTCGCGATCGGTGTGCCGCTCGGTTTGCTCATGGGCAGTTCGGTACCGGTCGATCGCGTCTTCGGCCCGATCGCCTGGACCCTGTATGCCGCGCCGGCCGTCGCCTACCAGCCACTCACGAAGGCGTGGTTCGGCTTCGGCACGGGGCCGGTGATCTTTCTCATCGTCATTAGCGCGATCTTCCCGATCATGCTGAATCTCGCCGCGGGCATTCGGACGACAAGCCCGTCGCTCATCCGTGCTGCTCGTGTCTACGGCGGTTCGCGAATGGACGTCTACCGCAAGATCCTGCTGCCAGCCGCGGTGCCGTACTTGTTCGCCGGTCTGCGCCAGGGTGCTGTGCTGGCGACGATCGGCATGGTGGTCGCAGAGCTGACCGGAAGTTCAGTCGGCATGGGCGCCGTCATCATCCGCTCGGCCAATACCTACAACACGGATCAGTCGTTCGCGGCGATCATGCTCATCGTTCTCTGGAGCGTCTCGATGACGCAGCTCGTCGGTCTCGTCGAGCGCTGGCTCGCGCCCTGGAACCGTCGGAAGGGGGCCGCCTCGTGACCGCCACGATGCCGCTCAAGATCGTTCGCCCCAGTCGATCCGCGAGGCGAGGCTCCGGGGAGGGCCGCTGGCGGTTGCTCCTTGCGGGCGTCGTGCTCGCGATCCTGCTGCTCTGGGAGGCGGCGGTGAGCTGGCTCCAGCTCGTCCCGGCAGTCTTCCTCCCGCCACCCACCGCCGTTGCCGCCTCGTTCCTCGAACTCATCGTGCGGCCCGACTTCTGGTCGGCCTTCGGCTACAGCCTCGGCAACCTGGCGATCGGCGTTGTGCTCGCTGTCGTGATCGGCGTGGTGGTCGGACTCGCAGTCGGGTGGTTCCCTGTGCTGCGCTTCACCGTCGCGCCCTTCCTGTGGCTGCTGTACTCCACACCGAAGGTCGCCCTTGCCCCGCTGATCATCCTCATCCTGGGTTTGGGTGCGGCGTCGCAGATCGCTCTCGTGCTGCTGCTCGCCGTCTTCCCGATCATGCTCAACACCATGGAAGGCGCGCTGACCGTCAACCGGTCGCTCGTCAACGCGGGGCGCGTATTCGGCGCCAATGGCATCGCGTTGGGGGTCAAGGTGCTCATTCCGGGCACGTTGCCGTTCAGTTTGGTCGGCATCCAGCGCGGAGCCGCCTTGGGCTTCACCGGACAAGTGCTCGGTGAGTTTCTCGGGGGTGCGGGCGGCCTGGGCCACCTGCTCGAGCGGGCTGCCTTCGACTTCCAGATGGACGACGCGATCGCCATGGTCATCGTGATGGTCATCATCGCCAATCTCACGCTCACGGTCATCGGGCTGCTGCGCAAGCGCTTCGCGCCGTGGCATGACGATCGCGCGACCGTGAAGGCGGGCTGATTCATGCACCGTGAGACGGTGGTGCCCGAGGGGATCTACGCGCCCACGTGGGACTTCAGCCAAGCGGTCAAGATCGTTGACCCCGGATCGCTGGTGTACCTCAGCGGCATCATGGGCTATCGCCCCGACGGCACGATGCCCGACGGCATCGTCGCGCAGTCGGAACAGCTCTGGCAGAACCTCGGAGCCGTCATGGCCGCTGCGGGTGGCACTCTGGCCGACATCATCAAGGTGACGGTCTACGTCGGCGAGAGCTACCTGGACCACCGCGCCGAACTGCGTGCCGTGCGCTCGCAGTACTTCTCGGAGCCCTTCCCGGCCAGCACACTCGTGCAGGTCGCCGGCTTCGCGAATCCCGAGTACCTCATCGAAGTCGAGGCGGTTGCCGCGCTCGCCTGATTGACACCGCCAGAGGCGGGCACCTCTTATCACACAGGGGTGCCCGCCTGTGTCATGCCTGCTGACGTGCCGGACGCTGCGTCTGGTTCGTGCAGGGGAGCCTTGGGACCTGCCTCGGCGCTGCGCCGCGAAGCGTGGGAGACCCAGGTGCAGCAGGGCTGGCTTTGGCCGTGGGCGAGGGGGAGAGCGGAGGTCGAACGACGACACTCTCAGACACGAAGAAGGGGGCCGGACGTCGTCTCGACGTCCGGCCCCCTTATGATGCGGAGGGACCCAGCGGGTGAATCTCTCAGGTGCTTGCTACAGCTCTACGGGTAGGCGATCTCGCTGGGTCCTTCGTTGTCGATGCCCAGCAGCTCCTGAGCCTTCAGCAGGTAGCCGAGGTCGACGTTCTCATCGAAGTCGAGCGGCTGCAGGCTCTGGGTGTCGATCGTGATCTGCCAGGCCTCCTCGTCCACGTAGAGGTTCGGGCAGGCCAGGTGGCCGTCGAGAACCCACGGGTTGTCCTGCACGCGCAGGTCGGCGACGTCGAAGTCAGCGGCCTCGAAGATGTCGAGCACCTCGTCCTTGTTCGTCGGGACCTCGCCGGCGCTGGGGGCCACCATGAAGTCGACAGCCTTCATCGTCGCGCGCAAGAAGCGCACGGCGCTGTTGGGGTTCTCCTGCAGCCATGCCGAGCCGGCCATGTGGAAGTCGTTCGCCCAGTTCTGCAGCGACTCCACCACGATGTTCGCCCCGTACTCCTCGAGCGCCGGACGGTCGTCGCCGTAGAACGGGATCAGGCTGACCCGGTCGTTGACGAAGAACTCGCGCCAGGTGGCCGAGTCGGGGCCGGGATAGACGATCTCGACGTTGACCGTCGAGAGGTCCCAACCGGCTTCCTTGAGTGCGAGTGCACGCTGGAACTCGGCGGGGTCACCAGCCTGACCAGCGAGCACGACGGCGGTGCCATCGAGTTGCTCGACCGAGGTGATGTCGGGCTGCACGGCGAAGTCGAAGTTCTGGCGGCAGTAGTGACCACTGAGCAGCTCGGCCTCGACGCCACCGCGAATCGCCTCGATCACGGTGCCGGCGCTGTCGACGCCGATGTCGGCACTTCCGCTCGACACGGCAGCGGCGACGTTGTCGGCGGTGATCACCTCGACGGTGAGACCCTCCTCCTCGTACCAGCCCTTCGCCGTGGCGACCTCGTACATCGAGTACATCGTGATGTCGGGGAAAGGGATGGCGACGGTGATGTCGGCGTCTTCGGCGGGACCGATCTCGCCTTCGGGGAAGGTGACCCCACCGGCCGGTTCTTCGGTTCCGGGGTCGGCCGGGGCGGTGCAGCCGGCCAACAGCGCTGCGGCGGAGACGCCGGCGACGACGGCGACTCCCCACTTGCGGGACAGTGTGCTCATGTGTCTCCCATTCCTGTACAGGGGCATGACGCGTGACCGGGGTGGGGGAGCGTCGTTGCCCGAATGCTGGATACGGTATCCAGAATGTGGTTTCCTGTCTACGTACGGTCACCAAATCGTGATATGCCGCGTGCCAGCCTCGGGCCAGCCGCGCCGTAGACAGGAGGCGTCGATGCAGCCGAACACTGCTGATCGGGGGATGGATGAGCTCCGATCGCGCATCGCTGCCGACCCGGAGGCGGGCATCATGCGTCCGTGGTTGCGCGCGACGATCGTGGAGGGCGTGCATGGTGCAGCCGAGTTCGAGCAGTACGGGCGGTCGCACCGATTCGAGAGCGATGAAGCGATCGAGCGCGGAGGTTCCGGCTCTGCGCCGAGCCCCCTGCGCTATCTGCTCGCCGCCCTCGCGTTCTGCTCGCAGGGCTGGATCGCGAAAGAGTTCGCCGAGCGGTCGGTCGACGCACGCACCGACACCGTGGATGCTCGCACCATGATCGACATGGCGGGCGAGCTCGGCATCGGTGCCGCGGCGCCGCACCCGCCGTGGTTCGTGCTGGACATCGCGTGCGCGTCCGACGCCGTCGACGACGGCGCGCTGATCGAGGCCGTCCGCGCAGGAGTGGCTCGGTGCCCCGTGGCCTCGCTGCTCGCCGCGGCGGTGCCACTGAGGCTGCTCGTGCGGCAAGGGGACAGCATCCTGCTGGATGAACGCGAGGACAGTATGCGCAGTGACGACGAGCGCGAGCTGTCGCGATGACTGAGGTGACGCTCCTGCGGGGCGGGTACGTGCTGACCCTCGACGACGAGCTCGGCGAGATACCCGACGCCGACGTGCTGCTCATTGACGGCGGCATCGCGGAGGTCGGCGTCGACCTGCAAGCGCCCGAGGGTGCCGACGAGGTCGACTGCCGCGGCATGCTCGTGATGCCAGGATTCATCGACACGCATCAGCACCTCTGGAACTCGTTCTTCCGGGGTCTCACCACGGGGGTCGGCGAGCGTGCCTACTTTCCGGTGAAGCGCCGGCTGGCAGCGCTCGTCACTGCCGATGACACTGCGGCGGCGACGCTCGCGGCATTGTGGGAGTCGGCAGCAAGCGGCATCACGTCTGTCGTGGACTGGCACCACAACCTGCGTTCCCCTGACTATGCCGAGGCGACGGCGGCCGCGCATCGAGTGAGCGGTCTTCGCACGCGGCTCGCCTATGGCAATCCCGACGCCTGGGACGCGACCAGGACGGCCGATCTCGACGACCTCGAGCGATGGGCGAGCGCCGGAGTCGGGCCATTGAGCGATCTCGGGCTCGCCGTGCGTGGGCCCACCCGTTCTGAGCCGGCGGTGCTCGCCGCCGAGTGGGAGGCGGCAGCACGCCTCGGGCTGCCGATGACCATGCACATGGGCGGTCGTCGATCCGACGTCGACCGCTATGCCGATCTTCGCGCGATGGATTCTGCGGGTCTTCTCGTGCCGGCGCTTCAGGTCGTTCACGCGGTCGATGCCGACGAGGAGGAGCTGAGATTGCTCGCTCATCGAGGTGTCTCCATCTCGCTGAGTCCTGCGACCGAGCTCGGATCGATGGGGGCACCTCCGATCGTCGCTGCCCTCGATGCCGGAGTGCAGCTGAGCCTGTCGACCGACTCGCTCGCGCTGCCCGCTCGCGCCGACATGTTCGAGCAGATGCGCACGGTGGTCCGCCTCGGCAACGCTCGTGGTGGCGCCCCTGTGACCCCTCGCACGGCGCTGTCGCTCGCGACGCGCGAGGGCGCCCGCGACCTGGGGTGGGACCACGTGGTCGGACGGGTGCGGCCGGGGCTTCGGGCTGACATCGTGGTGGTGGATGCTCGACGACTCGGATTCGCCGTCGCTCTCGACCCCGTGCTCTCGCTCGTCATGGCCTGCGGTGTCGAAGACGTGCATCATGTCCTCGTGGATGGCCGTTGGGTGAAACGTGGGGGAGTCGACCTCACCGGGCTCGACGCCGCGCGAGCACGGTCGCACGCTGCGCTGCGCGCACTACTCGCCCGCGCAGGCTGGGCGGTCGGAGGAACGGGCGAGGGGGACGTCGCGGTGGCTGGACAGGGAACCGAGTAATGGATACTGTATCCAGAAAGGGCGATGCGGCTCACGCTCGCCCCCTCGCCATCGGAGGCTCATGCTCGCCGCACTGCTGACCGCGCACGGTCTCGAGCGACTAGCAGTGTCGCCCGTACCGCTTCCGGTGCTCCGCGCCGGCGAGGTACTGGTCGAAGTCGAGGCGCTGGGCGTCAATCAACTGGACCTCAATGTCATCGCTGGCATCGGTCCCGGGGCGTCCGCCGCTTTGCCCCGCATTCCTGGCATCGATCCGGTCGGCGTGATCCACGCCGTCGGTCACGGCGTCAACGCCGCCCGAATCGGTGAGCCTGTCGTTGTCAAGCCGAACATCCCGTGCGGTTCATGCGACTTCTGCAGTCGCGGGTCTGAGGCGCGCTGCCCTCAGCAGACCGTGATCGGCGTGCATCGCGACGGCGGAGCAGCCGAGTACGTCGCCGTGCCTGCCGCCAGCGCCATCCCGCGCGGTGAGCTCGATGCGGCGCTCGCCGTCGGCATGCTTCACAGCCTCCCCATCGTGCTGCAGGCGCTTCGCGCGGCCGGCGATGTGCACACGGGGCAGACGGTCGTCATCTCCGGCGCGACAGGGGTCCTCGGTGACGTCGCGGCGCAGTACGCGCGACACCGCGGAGCGCGAGTCGTGGCCGTCTCCCGTCGACCCGCCCCCGCACTCGACGGAGTCGAATCGATCGTGGCGGATTCTTCGGAGATCGTCGCCCGCGTGCGCGAGCTCGCACCCGACGGAGTCGACCTCGCACTCGACACGACCGGGAGCGCCGATGTCGCGAGCGCTCTGCTCGGTGTGCTCGGCTGGGGCGCAACGCTCTCCGTGTGCTCGGCGAGTGTCTCCACCGATCTGCGGGTAGACCTCCGCCGCTTCTACCTCGGTCGGCACCGTCTCGTCGGCTCGGCAAGCGCCGACTACGCCGATATCCGTGATGCCATTGCGCTCACCGCGTCGGGTGCCGTCGTGCCTCGTATCGACAGCCGCTACCCGCTCGCCACGATCACCAGCGCCTACGAGCGCTTCTCGCACCCTGACCGACTCGGAAAGGTCGTCATCGATGTCTCCTGATCCCACGCCGGCTGGCCCGCTCGCCGGCATCCGTGTCATCGAGCTCGGCCAGTACATCGCCGGACCCTACGCGGCGAAGCTGCTGGGCGACATGGGCGCCGATGTCATCAAGGTCGAGGCGCCCGAGGGCGACCCGATGCGCCGGTGGGAGGGCAAGTCGGGCTACAGCCCGCAGTTCGCCGCCTACAACCGCAACAAGCGATCCATCGTGCTCGATCTCAAGAGTGCTGAGGGGCTGGATGCCCTTCTCGCGCTCGCGGACGACGCCGACATCCTGCTCGAGAACTTCCGGCCGGGTGTTGCCGACCGACTCGGCTTCGGCCCGGCCGTGCTCGCCGCCCGCAACCCGCGACTCATCACCTGCGCCATCACGGGGTTCGGGCCAACCGGTCCCCTCGCCAGCCGACCCAGCTATGACACCGTGATCTCGGCTGTCGGCGGCATGTACAGCCAGATCGTGCCCGCCGAGTCGGTGCGCCCGCTCGGCCCGGCATTCTCCGACCTCCTCGCGGGCCAAGCCGCAGCGCAGGCGGTGCTCGCCTCACTCGTCGCTCGGGCTTCGAGCGGCCGGGGCGAGAGCATCTCTGTGCCCATGGTGGGCGCTCTCATCGACTTCCTCACCGAGTCGGCCTCGACTTATCTGCAGACCGGTGCCATCTCGCACCCCGACTCGCGACCTCGACGCGCGCAGGCATACGGATTCACCGATGTCGATGGCCGTGCCTTCATCGTGCACTTGTCGGTGCCGGAGAAGTTCTGGACGGGACTGCTCGAGGTCGTCGAGCGACCCGACCTCGCGACCGACGATCGTTTCTCGTCTCGCGAGGGCCGTGTGCGCCACTACGACGAGCTCGACGCCGAGCTCAAGGCCGTCATGAGCACGCGCACGCGCGCCGAGTGGTTCGCCAGGCTCGAGGCGGCTGACATCCCTCACGGGCCGCTCAACACGGTGGCCGACCTCTTCGACGATCCGCAGATCGCGTCGATGGGGCTCGTTGAGAGCCTCGAACTGCCGGACGGCAGCACGATTGACATCCCTCGTCACTCCGTCGACTTCTCACGGTCGAAGCGCCCTGTGTATCGAGCCGCACCACTGCTCGGTGCCGATACCGACGCCGTGCTGACCGATCTCGCTACTCAAGGAGCCCTCTCGTGAGCATTCCCGACGACCTCGTCGCGATCGACGTGCACACCCACCCGCAGACGGCGGAGTTCATCGCCGCCATGGGGCAGCGCCACGCGCAGATGTCGAAGCACTTCGGCCGCGAGCGGCCCGTCGTGAGCTTCGCGGAGCAGGCAGATGCCTATCGCGAGCGCAAGATGATGGCCGTCATCGTCAACTCTGACTCCGAGACTACGAGCGGCATCAAGGGTGCGCCGAACGACCTGTTGGGCCGAGCGCAGGCCGAGCATCCCGATGTCTTTCTCGCCTTCGCCGGCATCGACCCCTGGAAGGGTGTTGCGGCGATCGAAGAGATCAAGCGCATGCACGGCGAGTACGGCATCAAGGGCGTCGGCGAACTCAACCCCTCGCGGCAGAAGTTTCTCGCAAACGACCCCCGCTTCTCCCCGCTGTGGCAGACCTGCAGCGATCTCGGGCTCGTCGTGATGTTCCACAGCGGCTTCCCGGGCGCGGGCGCCGGAACGCCGGGTGGTGGAGGCTACCGTCTCGAGAACGCGAAGCCCGTGCCCTACATCGATGACGTCGCCGCCGACTTCCCCGACCTCAAGATCATCAGTGCGCACCCTGCGTGGCCATGGCACCTCGAGAACCTCGCGATGGTCTGGCACAAGTCGAACGTGTACCTCGACCTCTCGGGCTGGGCGCCGAAGTACCTTCCGCCGGAAGTCGTGCGATACGCGGACTCCCTCATCAGCGACCGCGTGCTCTTCGGCTCCGATTGGCCCGTCATGACCGCCGACCGCTGGATGGACGAGTTCGAGGCGCTGCCCTTCAAACCGGAGTCGCGACGCAAGATCCTGCTCGACAACGCACGCACGCTCTTCGGGCTGTAATTCACTCGACCTCTCGACGAAAGGACACGCGATGGCACAGCTCGTGATGGCCGCGGCGACGCCGCACAATCCGTTGCTCTGGCGCACCATGCACGAGCCGATGCCCGACGATCTGCGGGGCGTCGCCGACAACTTCGCTCTTATCGGGCGCACGATGCGTGAGCTCGGCGTCGACGTCATCGTCGAGGTGGGAACCGACCACGTGCGCCAGTTCTACTCCGACAACTGCCCGGCGTTCATCATCGGCAAGGCCGACAGCTACCACGGCACCTTCGAGAACGAGGTGCGGACCTTCGGCATGGAGTACTGCGAAGTGCAGGGCCACCGTGAGCTCGCCGACCACATCGCAGGTCGCACCGTGCTCACCGATGCGATCGACTTCGCGGTGAGCCACGAGTGGAGGCTCGACCACGGCTTCATCATCCCGCTCGCCTACACGACTCCCGACTTCGACATCCCCGTCGTGCCGATTCACGTCAATGCGACGCTCCCGCCCCTGCCACGGCCCGAGCGGTTCGCGGTGCTCGGCCGCCACATCGCCGAGAGTGTGCGCACCTGGGAGTCCGACGCGCGCGTTGCTCTGTTGACGTCCGGTCACATGGCCACCGAAATCGGCGGCCCGCGGCAGTTCATGGGCGCGGGCTCGCCCGATCCTGACTTCGATCGCGATGCCGTGCGGTGGTTCCGTGACGGAGACCTCGAAGCCGCCATCGCCGGGTGCACCTACGAACGCATCATGGCGGCGGGCAACGTCACCTACCAGCACGTCAACATCATCGCGGCGCTCGCCGCGATGGATGGCCGCCCTGCTGACCTCGCTGAGGCCACTGAGTCGCGCTACGCGTCGAGCCCTTTCTTCCTGTGGAGGAACGCATGAGCAAGTACATGATCAACAAGCTCATGCGAGCTATCGAGATGAGCGACTCCGCCGTCGTCGCCTATGTCGGCGACACGGAAGCCTTCGTCGACGCTTGGCTCGCGGGCGGGGCGGGGCCCGACTCGGTCACGGACGACCGCGCGTTGACCCCGGAGGAGCGCGCCGCGTTCATTGCCCGCGATGAGGCCGAGCTCTATCGACTCGGCGCGCATCCCTATCTCTTGTGGCACTTCATCGAAGCGGTGTGGGTGCATGAAGTGCCCTGGCCGGACCTCAACGAGCGCTACCGCGAAGCGGTTCGCCCTCATGGCTACCCTGACTACGTCTGTTGAGCATGTCGCGCTGGACCGTCATCGTGCCGGTGCGCGGTACTGCCCGTTCGAAGACAC
Source organism: Microcella humidisoli (assembly GCF_024362325.1). Lineage (NCBI taxonomy): Bacteria > Bacillati > Actinomycetota > Actinomycetes > Micrococcales > Microbacteriaceae > Microcella > Microcella humidisoli. The sequence continues at coordinate 306,976 of NZ_CP101497.1, read as the reverse complement.
GGCTCTGCCTGGCCGGCTTTGACTCCTCGATGCTCGGCGCCGCCTTCGGACTCGATGTGGCTGAAGCGGCCGCGACGGCGACGTTGGTTCAGCACGTCGTGGTGACGACGGCGTCTCCCTACCTCGCAGCGGCCGCTGCCGATCGGGGAGCACGCGGACTTCTCGACGACGGGCCAGGCACTCTCAACGAGGTGGTCTCGCGGGCGGTCGATCGGGTGCGAACGGCCAACCCTCTTGCCAACGTTGCGGTCCTCATGGGGGACGTGGCGATGGTCACCCCAGCAGACATCGACCAGTCGTTGACGATGGCGGCCAAGCACTCCCGCGCATTCGTCGCCGACCGTGACGACGAGGGCACGGTCATGCTCACCGCACGAAAGGGATACCCGCACCGACCGAGGTTCGGTCAGGCCTCCCGCTCGGCGCACCTGGCCGCGGGCTACTGCGAGATCGTGCTCGATGAGGAGGCCCGCATTCGCCACGACGTCGACACCTCCAGCGACCTTGCTGTTGCCTTCAGGCGGGGTATGGGATCTGAAGTGACCCGCCTGTTGACCACCGAGTTGCGTGGCGAGTCTGCGCTGACCTAGCTGCTCGCCAACGAGCAGACGCACGGCATGAACCATCTCGCGTAACACGAGCGGAACACGGGCATAACCCGGCCGGAATGCGTCGGGCCTAGCGTCAGAACCCTCGACGAACCGGGGGTGACGGCTCATGGCCGACATGCAGCACGAAACGACGATCGCGCCGCCGCAACCCGCGTCGCCGCCACCACCCGCGCCGCCGGGCTGGACGGGTGCCGCGATGGCGATCCACGCCGTGCGCCGCATGCCCACGCCGATGATCGTCAGCCTGCAGCCGGCCGGGCACGAGCCGATGCTCATCGACATGCGCGGGTACGTGTTCCAGTGGCCGACTCCCCTCGAGCAGTTCCCGGATGACCCCGCCACGGTCGCGATCGGAACGCGCGCGATTCGGGATGCGGAGCCCGCGTTCGCGGGAGACGACTTCGTCGACCACCCGCCCGCCTTCGCCGGGGCTTCGCTCGAGCCCGTGCTGTGGCTCATCGGCACGCGAGCCTTCGGGGGAGCGCGCGCCTCGTGGCTGCGGGCGGGCGACCGCTACCGTCTCTACCGCTGGCCCGACTTCGGGCTGCTGCCGATGACCCAGGAGCAGCAGCGCATCGTCAGGGCGAGCGCGGCGGGGTTCGCCGTCGTGGAGAAGATCGCGCAGCGCGCCAGGGTCGAGGTCGAGGCCGCTCAGCGCGTCATCAACGCCCTGAGCCTCATGGGGCTGCTGCGCCGGCACGCGGCGGCGAACGCCGCTCCCGACGCCCCGCCGCCGCCACCCGTGGGGTCGATCCCCGGGCGGTGATTCGGGCGCCTGGTAGCCTGGACGACGGCCTCGACGCGCCGTGCGGTGCTCGAAGTCGGACTCAGGGGAACCCAGACGCATGCCGAAGCACCTCCACCGCAGCACTCGGCCGGCCTATCGCCGGCATGGCTGGTCGACCCCGCGCACCGTCTTCACGTCAATCATCGCGGGCCTCGTCATCATGGCGTCGCTCGGATTCTCGACGCCGACGCAGGCAGAGCTCTTCGCCGCCTATGTCGACGAGAACGCGCAAGAGCTCGTCGCCGTCTCGTCGCCCGAGATCATCCCGGTCGTCGAACGGCACGACTTCAGTGCGACGCCCGGCTACGAGACCTTCATCGCCGGCGGAACCAACCACGACTGGGCCAAGCTCGTGCTGCTCATGGGGGGCTTTCCGCTCACCGAGGGCAACGTCACGGTCGTGACGCGGTGGATGCGGCAAGAGAACTTCGTCGACAGCTGGTGGAACCGCAACAACCCGCTCAACAACGGCTGGGGCTCGGGCGGTGGCGGGGGCACGGGCCGTTACGTCGACCTCGTGGATGCTGCGGCGAACGCCGCCGAAGCGCTCAACACCCTGCCCCGCTACAGCGAGATCGTGGCGACGCTGCGCGCGTCGGCGCCGACGGAGCAGGTCGAGCGCGCGATCTGGTTCTCGGGCTGGGCGACGGGCATGTACAAGAACGGCCAGCACTGGTCGTACGCTCCCGTGCCGGTGGTGACCGCGCCACCGAGCGCCTGGGGCCGGTAGGCCCCAGACGCCCGGCTCAGCGCGGGCATCAGCGCGGCGGCAGGGTCAGCAGCGCATCGCGCTGCATCGACCGCTCGCGGCGTTCGTTCGCCTGGGCCATCCGCACGCGGCGGGCCCGTTCGTCGCGGTCGTCGAGCAGCCGCGGGCGACGGCTCCACGCCACGAGCGCGACGCCGAGGCGCAGCGCGAGGCGATCGATGAGACGGACGCGTCGCGTCGGAGCGCGGTGCTGAAGCGTCGGACTCGGGGGGTGCTGCTGCTGGCGACCCGGTCGGGTCGTCGACATGGTGGTGTTCATCAGAAGGGTGTCCTCACTGCGATCGGGCGCAGGATTGTGGCGCCCGGTAATCCGGATGCTCCGCTCATGGCGGGGCGGGGGAAGGCGACCCGCGCACAGCGCACGAGCCGCTCGTGAGCCCTGCAGGATGCGGCCGAGATCAGGCGCACCCGGCAGAGCCGTGGCGGATTCGAGAGAGTTCGAATCGGGCTTCGAGAGCGTCGCCACCGGCAGAGAGCGGGCGGCAGAAACGCGGCTGCCCGATCAGGCGGTGAGAACGCCGACGAAGCCGGCGGTGGTGGGAATCATTCCCTGAGTGGATCGAATCAACACGCTCGGCCTCCTTTCGTCTTCTGGCGCTCGACGAACTTACCCGCAGCGCGTCGCCCGACGCAAGCGCGAATCCCGGGCGTGTCGCACTGTTCACCGATTCGTTACGCTGGCGCCATGACCCAGGCCTCGTCTCCCACCGTCGATCAGCGCCGACCGACGGGGGTGACCGTGATCGGTGTGTTCGCCTACGTCGGCGGCATCGTCGATATCGTCGGGGGCTCGATGCTGCTCGTTCTGGTGACCGGTGCTGCGCTCGTCGCCAACCCTGTTCCGGGCGGCTTCCTGACGGCGATCTCGATCATCGTCGCGGGCATCGTCGTGGTCGCCGTGGCGGGTGCGCTGCTGCGCGGCAGCGGCCTCGGGCGCTGGATCGTGACGGTCGTGCGCGTCGTCTCGCTCGTGGGGCAGATCGTGGCGCTCACCTCGGGTGGGGTGGCGCTCGTCGCGGGCATCATCAGCGTCACGATCTCGGTCATCGTGCTCTCGTGGCTGTGGACGCCACGGGCGAACGCGTACTTCGCGCTCGAGCGGATCCCCCGCTGATCGCCCGTTCTCGTCAGGCGCGCGCGATCGCGTAGTCCGCGCCCACGCCGGTTCGCGCCGGCATTCGGCCATCCCGCAGCCGCGCGAGGCCCTCGATCACGAGATCGACCATGAGCGCGTACTCCTCGTCGTGGTCGTGGTGCTCGCGGATCGTGCGCGTGATGCCCGGGTACTCACTCGCGAGCGCCCCATCGTAGAGCTCCCTCACCCGGTCGCCGAGGGCCACGGCGGACGGCCGCCGGGCCTGCTGGGCCGTGAACCCCATGATGGTGCCGTCGACGATGTGCAGCCCGTGGTGGGCAAGCTGGGCAGTGAACCCGGCGTCGAGCAGGGCGGTGGTGATCGTTTCGGCGTAGCGCAGCCGGCCGTCGCCCACGCTCGGGCGGTTCGCCACGAGCTCGACGGCCCAGGGCCGTGCCATGAGCGAGTCGTGTGCGCGGTGCATGACGGCCGCCAGCCGAGCTCGCCAGTCGGTGATGCTCGCATCGTGCTCATCGATCCAGCCGCGCACGATCGCATCGACCATCGCATCGAGCAGGGCCTCCTTGCTCGCGACGTGGCGGTACAGCGACATCGCCTCCACCCCCAACTCGGCGCCGAGGCGACGCATGCTGAGCGCGTCGAGACCGTGCGCGTCGGCGAGGGCGAGCGCGGCCTGCAGCACGCGGTCGTGGCTCAGGGCATCCCGGGGCGGGGTCATGCGGTCTCCTTGACAGGCCGGGCGGTCATCGATAACTTACGGCGTAAGCATACACTGTAAGCACGCCGTCACGCCCCCGAGGAGCCCGCCATGAAGTCGATCGTCGCCACCACCTACGGCGGCCCTGAGGTGCTGCGGGCGGTGGATGCTCCGCCCCCCGTCGCAGCCGAGGGCCAGGTGCTCGTGCGCGTGGCCGCGAGCTCGGTCAACCCGCTCGACTGGCACGAGCTGCGCGGCATGCCCTACCTGGTTCGGATCGCCCGAGGCCTGCGCGCCCCCAAACCGCGCGGCCAGGCGATGGGGTCTGACGTCGCGGGTGTCGTCGAGTCGGTGGGCCCGGGCGTCCCGCGGTTCACCGTCGGCGACCGGGTGCTCGGCTTCGGACTCGGCGCCTGGAGTGAGCTCATGGTGGTGGGCGAGGCGGGCCTCGTGCACGTGCCCGACGGCCTGCCGTTGACGGATGCGGGCGGAGTCGGCGTCGCGGCGATCACGGCGCTGCAGGGCCTGCGGCGGGGCGGGCTCGTCGCGCCGCTCACCTGGGCCCCGGGCGAGGTCGAGCCGATGCGGCCGCGCGTGCTGATCATCGGCGCCTCCGGCGGAGTGGGCACGTTCGCGGTGCAGATCGCCAAGCTGCTCGGCGCGCACGTGACCGCGGTCACGAGCACGCGCAACCTCGAGCTTGTCGCGCGCCTCGGGGCCGACGACGTCATCGATTACACGACGACGGAGGTGACGCAGGGGCTGCCGCGGTTCGACCTCGTCTTCGAGCTCGCTGGCAATCGTCGCGGGCGCGATCTAGCGCGCATCCTGACCCCGACCGGCGCTCTCGTGTCGTGCGGCGCCCCGCGCGGCCAGTGGGTCGGTCCGCTCGTCGGCCCAGCGGTCCTCGCGGTGCGCTCGTGGTTCTCGCGGCGCACGTTCACGTCATTCCTCGCCAAGCGCGACACGGCCGACCTGCAGCAGCTCGCCGACTGGCTCGGCACGGGAGCGTTGCGGGTGGTCGTCGACGAGGTCTACCCAGTCGAGCGCATCGCCGACGCGGTCGCGCACGCCGAGGCCGGCCACGCCCGCGGCAAGGTCGTCGTCACTCTCTGACAGCACGGTGTCACGGTGTGGCCGTGATGCTCGCACTCGTGCACACTCGGGTGATGGCAGAGACGCAACCCGAACTGAGCACCGTGCTCCGACGACGCGTTCGGGCTTCGCCCGCCGATGTGTTCGCCGACTGGACGGTGGCCGAGCGGCTCGACTGGTACCTGAACCCCGAGAACCGGTCACGAGCGACCGTGCCGATCACCGTCGATCTGCGGGTCGGCGGCGCGTGGTGCGTGCCGATGATCGTTGACAGCACCACCGCGTACGTCACCGGCGGTGTGTACCGGCAGATTCAGCCGCGCCGCGCGCTGCGCTTCGCGTGGGGGGCTCGGCCCGGCTGGCCCGACCCCGATGACGGGTTCGAGGGTGCTCTCGTGCTGGGGGAGACTGGCGGGCAGACCGACATGGAGTTCACGCTCTCGTGGGCCGCGCCTTCGGGCACCGACGTCGCAGGGTGGTCCCAGTGCGTCGCCGGGTGGGGCAGCACGATCGACCGCCTGGTCGATCGCTACGGGTAAAGGGAGGACGATCATGTCGTTTCAGGCATACCTCGACGCAGTCGAGGTGAAGACGGGCAAGACGCCCCGCGAGCTCATCGCAGAGGCGGGTGCGCTCGGCTATGACGATTCAGGCGTGAAGGCCGGCGTCATCGTGCAGTGGCTCGCCGACGACTACGGCTTGGGCCGCGGTCATGCGATGGCGATCGTGCACGTCATCAAGAAGGGTGCGACGATCGACGCGAAGCACGTCGGGTCGGGCGGCACGCATAGCGACGCCAGTGACACGCTCTGGCTCGACGGGGTCGCGACGAAACCGCAGTAGCACGGTCGTCGGCCGTCGCGCCTACGCTGACGGTGTGGTCGCGAACTCCGACAAGCCGGTGATGCTCTTCGAGCGCGTCGAGGCCTGGGAGGAGTGGCTCGAGGCGCATCCGGACCACCCCGGGGTGCGCCTGAAGATGCGCAAGAAGCGCTCGACCGCCCCCGGCATCACCTACGACGAAGCGCTCGAGTCGGCGCTGTGCTTCGGCTGGATCGACGGGCAGATCTACGGGCTCGACGACGACTACTCGCTGCAGGTGTTCACGCCGCGGCGCCCTCGCTCGGTGTGGTCGCAGCGCAACGTCGGCATCATCGAGCGCTTGACCGAGGCGGGCCGCATGCGCCCACCGGGCCTCGAACAGGTGGAGCGGGCGAAGGCCGACGGTCGGTGGGATGCCGCCTACAGCCAGAAGGGCATGGTCGTGCCCGCCGACCTGCAGGCCGCGCTCGACGCCTCACCTGCGGCGTCAGCGACCTTCGCGGCGCTCAGCGCCCAAGCCCGGTTCGGCATCGTGTTCCGCCTTGCCGGCGTCGTGCGCGCCGAGACGCGGTCGCGCAAGCTGTCGGGCTACATGGAACGGCTCGCGCGCGGCGAGTCGCCGATCTGACGCGTGCGGTTGGCCCCGCGCGCGCGACCGGGCAGAATCTCGGGATGACCGAGCCGACCCGCACTGCACTATTGCCGCGCGGCGATCGTCGCCAGCTGCTCGTGCCCTCGTGCGGTGACTGCCTTGCGCTCTGCTGCGTCGCGCTGGCCTTCACGCGCTCTGCCGATTTCGCGCACGACAAGCCGGCGGGCGAGCCGTGCCGCAACCTCGCCGATGATCGCTCGTGCACGATTCATGCCGAGCTGCGCCCGCGGGGCTACCGCGGGTGCTCGGTCTACGACTGCTTCGGTGCGGGCCAGCGGCTCTCGCAGGCGGCGGTCGACAGTGCTCCGGATACGCGCACGGCCCGCACGGCCCTCTACGCCGCCCTGCCGATCGCCCGGGCCCTGCACGAGCTGCAGTGGTGGCTCGCCGAGGCCCTCGCCCACCCCGATGCGGGGCCGCAGCGCCGCGCGCTGCTCGATGCCGCCGAGGCGACGCAGCGCCTCGGCGGCGCCGGGCCCGAGGCGTTGCTCGCGCTCGACCTCGATGCCGTGCGAGCCTCGGTGCTGCCGCTGCTCGCCGAGCTCGCCGCCGCCGCGCGTCGCGGCCTGCCGGCCCCGACGCGCGTGCGCGGTCGCACCCTCGGCCCGCGCGCCGACCTGCTCGGCGCGCGGCTCGACGGTGCCGATCTGCGGGGTGCCGACCTGCGCGGCGCTCTGCTGATCGCCGCATCGTTGCGGGGTGCCGACCTGGCGGCCACCGACCTGCTCGCGGCGGATCTGCGCGATGCCGACCTCTCGGGTGCCGACGCGAGCGCGGCACTGTTCCTGACGCAGCCCCAGGTGACGGCCGCGATGGGCGACGCGTCGACACTGCTTCCGCCGGGCATCCGCCGCCCCGATCACTGGGTCGCAGCGCACCGCGACTGATCGATCACCCGGTCGAGACGGGCACCTCGATCGCCCCGGTGCGCGCCTCGCGGTCGCTGCGGTCCTTCCTCAGTGCCGTGCCGCCGATGATGAGGGCGCACGCGATGATGACGAGGTTCTTGACGATGTACTGGCCCTCGAGCGTGAGGCCCCACGGGATGACCGTGAACGTCACCTCGGGCAGCAACACGAGCGGCAGGAAGGTCGCTGGCATCTGCGGGATGAGCAGGAGCAGGGCCACCCGGGTGAGCGGGGGGAACAGGAACGCCACGCCGATCGCGACCTCCCACAGGCCGATGAGCGGAATGATGATCTCGGGTGTCAGCCAGTAGATCGTCGCCGCGACCAGGTCGTAGGCGGGGCTCAGCTCGCCGATCATCTTGAGCGCGCCGAACCAGATGAAGACGATGCCCAGGGCGAGTCGGGCGAACTTGATGCCGAACGCGTCCATCGTCCAGACGACGAGCCGGTCGAAGCGCTCGAGCAGGGCGGTGATGGTGGGCATGGCTCCTCTTCCGGGTCGGTGCTTCGACGCTAGGCGAGGCTCCTGGGCGCGGGATGCTCGCGCGGTGTGCACCGGCTGACCGAGGCGGTAGCGTGTGGCCATGACGCCGTCGATCGCCGTTCCGACTATCAGTCTCGACCGCGACCCGAGCGTCGTCGGGCGCGAGTTCGACGAGACTCTGCGCACGGTCGGCTTCTTCCAGGTCGTCGACCACGGGGTCGACCCCGCGGTGGCCGATGCCGCGTGGAGCGCGGCGCGCGCCTTCTTCGATCTGCCGCTCGCCGACAAGCTCGCCGTCGAGCGGACCGCCGGCGGGCTCTACGGCTATTTCCCGATGCGCAGCGAGTCGCTCGCGGCCTCGCGCGGCGACATCACGCCGGGCGACCTGAAGGAGTCGTTCAACATGGGGCCGGGCATCCGCCCCTCGTTCTCGCCGGTCGACGAGACGGAGGCCGCGCTGTTCACGGCGAACGTGTGGCCCGCCGCGCTGCCGGATCTGCAGTCGACGTGGCAGGCGTACTACGCCGAGATGAGTGCCCTCGCCGAACGACTGATGGGCATGTTCGCGCTCGGGCTCGACCTCCCGGCCGACTACTTCGCGCGGTCCATCGACGCGAGCCCCAGCGCCCTGCGGGCCATCAACTACCCCGAGCAGACGCACGCGCCCGAGCCGGGGCAGTTGCGCGCGGGAGCCCACACCGACTACGGAACGCTCACGATCCTCCGCCAAGAGCCTGGTCGCGCGGGTCTCGAGGTGCACGACGCCGCGACCGAGTCGTGGGTGCCGATCCCCCCGGCGGAGGGCGCGCTCGTCATCAACATCGGCGACCTCATGGCCCGCTGGACGAACGACCGCTGGACCTCGACCCTGCACCGCGTGGTGAATCCGGATGCCGAGGCTGGGTCGAGCGCCGCCGCGAGCCAGCGCCGCCAGAGCATGCCGTTCTTCCACAACGCGAACTACTCCGCCATCGTCGAGTGCCTGCCCTCCTGCCTCGCCGCGGGGGAGTCGCCGCGCTACGAGCCCGTCATGGCGGGCCCGCACCTCGCCGGCAAGTCGACGAAGAGCGTGGCCCCGACCGCATGACCGTGCCCGCTATCGGCTACGCCGCCGCGCTCGAGCAGCTCGCCCCACGCGAGGCGGTGCGGCTCGCGGCGCTCGCCGAGCAGCAGGGTTTCCGCGGCACGCTCGCGGGCGACGCGGCGCAGCCGTTCACCCCGAGCCAGGGCGAGGCGGCCTTCGTCTGGAACGTCGTCTCCGCCCTCGGCGCCCAGACGACCGGCGAGCTCGGGGTCGGTGCCCTCGCGCCGACCTTCCGGTGGCACCCCGCGCTCGTCGCGCAGGCATCCGCGACGCTCGCGAGCCTGTACCCCGACCGGCACTGGCTGGCGCTCGGCAGCGGGGAGGCGATCAGCGAGCACATCGTCGGCGGCTACTGGCCCGAGCCCGCCGAGCGCATCAACCGCATGTTCGAAGCGGTGACGATCATCAAGAAGCTCTTCGCCTCCGGCTCGGCTGGCCGCGACGTCAAGCACGAGGGCCGCTGGTACCAGCTCGAGTCGACCCGGCTGTGGACGAGCCCGGCGGCGCCGCCGCAGCTGCTCATCGCGACGGCCGGGCCGATCACGGCGCGCCGTGCCGGGCAGGTCGCCGATGGCCTGCTCATCGACTCGGTGCCGTTCGAGAAGCTGCCGGTGCTGCTGCAGCGCTTCAGCGAGGGGGCGCGGGAGGCGGGGCGGCGGCGCGAGGCGCCGCGGCACGCCCTGCGCCTGCACCTCTCGTGGGCGCCGACCGAGGCCGAGGCGATGCAGAACGCGCTCGCCGAGTGGCCGCAGGCGGGCATGCGCTTCGCGAAGAGCGACATCCGCTCGCCCTACGATCTCGAGCAGATCGCCAAGCTCGTGCGCCCCGACGACTTCGACGAGCGGATGCTCATCTCGAGCGACCCGGATGCGCATCGGGCGAACATCCAGCGCTACCTCGATCTCGGCATCGACCGCATCCACCTGCACAACGTCGGTCGCGACCAGGATGCGTTCCTCGAGCTCTTCGGCCGCGAGGTGCTGCCCCGCCTCACCCGCTGAGTCGTGCACCGTGCGGCGTCGGATACCTGTGCCAGAGTGTTGCTCATGAACCCGATTGCCCCCTTCGACGCTCTGTTCACTGCGATCCCGATCCTCGTGTTCATTGCGGTCGTCGTCGGAGTCACCCTTCTGATCTGGGTGATCTACACGGTCGTGTGGATGGGGGTGAGGCGCGGGCTCGAGGAGTACTACGGGCCCGGCGAGTACCGCGGCTTCACGCCCCCAGCCACCCGCGAGAGTGCCGACTCGGCGCCGCCCGCTCGTGAACGCCGGCATCGCTCCGGTCGCCTCACCCGCTGAGTGTGCCGCGCGCGGCATGTGCCGCGAACGGCACACAGCCCCCGGGGAGCACCCGACCGGGAAGAATGGGCGCATGACCGACGCGAGCGCCGCCGAACCGCCCGCCGCCGAACTGCGCGTCTGGGGCATCTCGGGGCTTCCCGAGATCACCCCGGGCGACCACCTGCCGCGCCTCGTCGCCGACGCTGCGCGGCGCGCGGGGGTCGAGCCCGGCGACATCCTCGCCGTGACGAGCAAGATCGTGAGCAAGGCCGAGGGCCGCATCGTGCACGCCGCCGACCGCGAGCAGGCGATCACCGACGAGACGGTGCGGGTGGTCGCGACGCGCGCCCGCGCCGACGGCGGCACGACGCGCATCGTCGAGAACCGTCTGGGCCTCGTCATGGCCGCGGCCGGCGTTGACGCGAGCAACACCGCCGACGGAACGGTGCTGCTGCTGCCGCTCGACCCCGACGCGAGCGCCGCGGCGATCCGCGCCGCCGTCGAGGCGTGCGTCGGTACACCGGTCGGCGTCGTCATCACCGACACGGCGGGCCGTGCGTGGCGCGAAGGGCAGACCGACATCGTGATCGGCGCGAGCGGCGTGCGGCTGCTGGACGACCTGCGCGGGTCGCGTGACGCCGCGGGCAAGCTGCTCGAAGTGACAGCCCCGGCGGTCGGCGACGAGATCGCCGCGGCGGCCGACCTCGTGAAAGGCAAGGCGAGCGGCATCCCCGTCGCAGCCGTGCGCGGGCTCGCCCGGCTCCTCGACGACGATGCGCCCGGGGCGCGCAGTCTCGTGCGCCCGCACGCCGACGACATGTTCTCGATCGGCAGCCGCGAAGCCTACGAAGACGGCTACCGTGCGGGATTCTCGGCCCACGCTCCGGAAGACCGTGACAGAGTCGAGGAATGAGCATGACGACGACGTCGGAGGTCGGGGCGCTGAGCGCTGAGCAGTTCGCGGAACTCGGAGCGGGCATCCGGCGGGCCATGAACAGCGTTCTCGACGGCAAGCCCGACGCGGTGGATGCGGCGCTCACGGTGCTGCTGGCCGAAGGGCACCTGCTCATCGAAGACGTTCCCGGCGTCGGCAAGACGATGCTCGCCCGCGCGCTCGCGCGCTGCATCGACGGCACCGTCAACCGCATCCAGTTCACGCCCGACCTCTTGCCGGCGGACATCACGGGTGTCAGCGTCTTCCGCCAGCAGCTCGGCACCTTCGAGTTCACGCCGGGGCCGGTCTTCGCCCACATCGTCATCGGCGACGAGATCAACCGCGCGAGCCCCAAGACGCAGTCGGCCCTGCTCGAGTGCATGGAGGAGCAGCAGGTCACCGTCGACGGCCGCACGCACCACCTCGAGAGCCCGTTCCTCGTCGTCGCGACGCAGAACCCCATCGAGATGGAGGGCACCTACGCGCTGCCCGAGGCGCAGCGCGACCGCTTCATGGCGCGCATCTCGATCGGCTACCCCGACGCCGAGAGCGAAGCGCTCATGGTGCGCGATCGCGAGCACGGCAGCCCGCTCGACCGAGTCGAACCGGTCGTCGATGTCGCGGGGCTGCGCCGCATGATCGCGACCGTGCGCGAGGTGTACGTGAGCCCCGCCGTCGAACGCTACGCCGTTGCCATCGCGCAGGCGACGCGCGAGGACTCCGCCCTGCGCCTCGGGGCGAGCCCGCGGTCGACGCTGCAGCTCGTGCGGGCGAGCCGCGCGCGCGCCGCCCTCGACGGCCGCGACTTCGTGCTGCCCGACGACATCGACGCGCTCGCGACCACGGTGCTCTCGCACCGCATGCTGCTGGTGCCGCGCGCGCAGCATCCCGACGGCAGCACCGTGCGCAGTGTCGACGAGGTCGTCGAGCGCATCGTGGCGGCCACGCCCGTGCCGGTGCCGACCGCGCGCGACTAGGCCCCGCTCGTGCCCCGGCTCACCGCTCGCGGCATCGCGTTCCTCGTGGTCGCGGTGGGCCTCGGCGCGCTCGCCTACGTGCTCGAGCGGCCCGAGCTGCTGCCGATCGCGGCGATCGCCGTCGCGGCCCCGCTCATCGCCCTCGCGGCCGTCGCAAGCTCGCGGCCGCGAGTGCGCGTGGGCCGGCAGCTCGAGCCCGTCGTCGCGACCGAGGGCGAGCAGGTGCAGGTGACGGTCACCGTGAGCGGACGCGCGCGGGCCGCCGAATGGGTCGAGCGCGTGCCCATGCTGCCCGGATTCGCGGGGCCGGGCCGCCTGCGCGAGGTCACGGGGGCGCGGCCCTCATCCCTCGGCTACCGCTATTGGCCCGCCCGACGGGGCCTCGCCCTCGTCGGCCCGCTGCTCATCGAGGATCGCGATCCTTTCGCGCTCGCGCTGCGGGTCACCGACACGCGCGCGGTCGTCGCGCAGCTCGTGCTGCCGGCCGTGACGCCGCTGCCCGTCGGGCCCGTTCCCGACCCGTCGACCGATGCGGGACCGCGCACCTCGCGGTCGCGCGAGCGCGCTGACGACGACGTCGTGACGCGCGAGTACCGCGATGGCGACGCCCTTCGCCGCGTGCACTGGCGCGTGACGGCGCGCCAGGGCGAGCTCATGGTGCGGCAGGACGAACCGCAGGCGGGGCCGCACGCGCGCCTTGTCGTCGACACGCAGTCGATCGGCTATCGCGACGCGCAGCTCGTGCGCGACCGACTCGCGCGCGGTCAGCGCACGGCGTCGAGCCCGACCTTCGAGTGGATCGTGCGCATGGCCGCCTCGGCCGCCGTGCACCTCGCCGAACGCGGCTACAGCGTCGAGCTTGACACCCCGACCGAGCGCGGCGCCGACGCCCCCGTCGCCGACGGCCCGGTCGGCGACGTGCTCGGCGAGCTCGCGCTGCTCGAGCTCGCGACGCGCGCCGGCGACCTTCCCGAGCGCGCCGCACCGGGCGCTCCGCCGATCGTCGTGATCGCGGGTGCCCCCGACGATCAGACCCTGCGGTGGATGCTCGCACAGCGTTCCGGCCGCGCCCCCGCCGTGGCACTGCTCGCGGGTCCGGCGGCTCCGGGCGTGCGTGCTGACGGGTCGCTCGACCCCGACCCGGTGCGGGATTCCTTCGAACGGGCCGGATGGGCCGTCGCGCGCGTGTCGATCCGGCGTGCGCCCGACGATGCCTGGCTCGCCCTGCTCGGCGAGCAGCTCGGCGACCTGCCCGACTGGGCTCTGCCGGCGGCGGTGGGTCGTGGCTGAGCGGGCCCGCACGGGCGCGGCCCTCTCGTCGTCGCGCGGCGAGCGGCGCGGTTCTGTGGCGCTCAGCAGCGTCGCCCTGCTCGCAGTCGCGGCGGCCGTCACGGCGTTCAGCGCCATCCTCGATGAGGGGCTCTGGGGTCCGAGCGTGCTCGTCGTGGTGGCGGCGGCGATCGCCGCGGCCGCCACGGCCCGACGGTTCTTGACACGGTGGCCGGTCGTCGGCGCGACGGCGGCCGCGCTGCTCGGCGCGCTGCTCGCGCTGACGGTGCAATTCGCCGCCGACACGGCGCTGCTCGGCGTCGTGCCGCTGCCGGCGACGGTCGCGCGGTTCCTCGAGCTCATTGCCGCGGGCGAGCTGTCGATCGCCGAGCAGTCCATCCCGGCGGCGGCCGATGACGGCATCCGGTTCATCATGGCGATCGGCGTCACGGGCCTCGCGATCATGACCGAGGCGGTGCTCGTGCACGGGCGCCGCCCGGCATTCATCGCGGTGCCGTTGCTGGCGATCCTCGCGGTGCCGGTCGTCCTCGCTCCGGGTGCTCTGCCCCTGCTGTCGGTGCTCGCGACAGCGGCGGCGTTCCTGCTCGCCCTGGCAGTGCACCGGCCTGCCGCGAGCGGAGGAGCCGCGGCGGCGGGGCGCGCGCTCGCCGTGGCGGCGGGGGTGCTCGTCGCCGCGCTGCTCGTGCCGCCGCTGCTGCCGCCCGTCATCGCGGGTGCCGCGCTGCCCGGTACGGGCCTGGCGGGTCTCGTGACGGGCGTCAACCCGGTGCTCGAGCTCGGCGACGACCTGCGTCGCGACACCCCCGTCACCGCGTTGCGCTATTCGACCGATGCCGACGGGGGTGTGTATCTGACGCTCTCGCACCTCGCCGACTTCGAGGGCCAGACGGTGCAGCCCGTGCTCGGCGGCGAGGCGACCGAGTCCGATCAGGTCGGGCCGCCGACGTGGCTCGGCGAGCAGGTGCCGACGAGTACCGTGAGCACGAGCATCCAGCTCGAGAATGTTCGTTCGCGCTGGGTGCCGCTGCCCGCCGCGCCGCTCGAGGTCACCGGACTCGAGGGTTCCTGGGTGGTCGACTCGCAGGGCATCACCGTCAGCGCCGTCGAGGGGTCGTTCCGCGGGGGAGAGTACGCGGTCGAGAGCCTCGTCGCCGAGCCGACCCCGCTGCAGCTGCGCGAGGCCGGTACCGCCGCCGACGGGCTCGACCGCTACCGGGCGATTCCGGAGGGGCTCGACCCGATCGTCGCTCGCACGGCCGAGGCGGTCGCCGACGCGGCCGCGGGGCCGTCGGCGTACGACCAGGCGCTCGCGCTGCAGCGGTTCTTCACGGGCGGCGACTTCGTCTACTCGGAGGAGGCCCCGGTCGAGCTCGGCTACGACGGCACCGGCGCCGACATCGTGGCCGTGTTCCTCGAGGCGCGCGCCGGGTACTGCGTGCACTATGCGGCCGCGATGACACTCATGGCGCGCACCCTCGGCATCCCCGCCCGCATCGCCGTCGGCTTCCTGCCGGGCAGCCGCAATCCGGATGTTCCGAGTGAGTTCGTCGTGAGCACCGACGATCTGCACGCCTGGCCCGAGCTGCACTTCGACGGCATCGGCTGGGTGCGGTTCGAGCCGACGCCCTCGCGCGGTGCCGTGCCCGAGTACGCGAGCGACGACGTCCCCGCGCCGGGGGAGGAGCCCGCGGTCGACCCCGAGACGGGCGAGCCGATCGAGCCGACCGCCGCGCCCAGTGCCGGGCCCGCCGAGCCGGGGGAGTCGGCGTCGCCCGAGCCCACCCCGGGCGTTGAGGGTGCGGATCCGAGCGATCTCATCGACGGCGGCAACGACGGCTCGGTCGACGGCGTGAGCGCCGCGGGGCCCCTGCAGGGCGGTGCGGATGCCCGTCCGCTCGCCGCGGTTCTCCTCGCGCTGCTCCTCCTCCTGCTGGCGGCTCCCGGTGCCGTGCGGGCCCGACGTCGCGCCCGCCGTCGCCGGTCGCCGGATCCGCTCGACCGCTGGCGCGAACTGCGTGACACGGCGCGCGACCTCGGGCTGCCCGCCGAGGAGTCGAGCACGCCGCGCGCGCTCGCCGCCGCGTGGGCGGCCCGATGGCCGAATGACGAGCATGCCCCGGCGCGCGCCGACGCGCTCGACCGCGTGCGCACGGCCCTCGAGCACCGGGCCTACGCGCAGCCCGGCGGGCGCGTCGATGCGCCCGAGATCGACGGGCTGCTCGGGGCGCTGCGGCGCTCCGCACCGCGGTGGCGCCGGGTCGTGGCGACCGTCGCACCCGTGTCGTTGCTCGACCGCACGCCCGCCGATGAGCGGCTGCTCGCCGCCGCGCTCACGACCTAGGCTGGGCCGGTGTCTGCGCTCGTCTCGCTCGTCGTCCCCGTGCGCGACGCCGCGAGCGCGAAGAGCCGACTCGCCGCCGACGGCGGTGCCGAGGCGCATGCCCGGCGCGCGGCCCTCGCCGCGGCGATCGCGCTCGACACCGTATCGGCGGCCCGTGCCGCGCGCCAGGTCGGCGAGCTCATCGTCGTGGGCGCGCTGCCGCAGCCGATCGAGGGCGTGCGCGTCGTCGACGACCCCGGCTTCGGGCTGCTCGTCGCGATCGGCGCCGGGCTCGCCGCTGCCGACCCTGCGGCGCCGACGGCCGTGCTGCTCGGCGACCTGCCGGCCCTGCAGCCCGAAGATCTCGATGCCGCCCTCGTCGCCGCGAGCGAGCACCACTGGGCGTTCGTGCCCGACGCCGAGGGCGAGGGCACGACGCTCGTCGTCGCTTCAGCGGCGCTGCCGCACTCTCTGCGGTTCGGCCCCGGTTCGGCCGAGCAGCACCGCGACGCGGGCTACGTTGAGCTCGAGATCCCCGAGCGCTCGGGGCTGCGCCGCGACGTCGACACGCTCGAGCAGCTCAGCGCCCTCGGCCTGCTCGCCGAGTCGGGGGTCGTGCTGCTGGGTCCGCACACGAGCGCGCTGCTGTAGCTCCGGCGCGCTGCTGCAGCTCAGGGGTTCAGCGGTACTCCTCCGGCGGGCCCTGCTCGGCGTTGGTCGGCTCCATCCAGAACGGGTCCCAGTAGTGGCCGTCCGGGTCCTGGAAGGCCCGGCTGTACATGAAGCCGAGGTCGCGCGGCTCGAGGGCCGAGCCGCCGGCCTCGACCGCGCGGTCGACGAGGGTGTCGACCGCGTCACGACTGTCGCAGCTCAGCGCGTACTGGGCGCCGATCGCCGAGCGAGCATCCGCCACCGCATGGCCGGGAATGAAGCTGCCGAAGAACTCGTGGGTCAGCAGCATGACGAAGATCGTGTCGCTCACGATGACGCAGGCGCCGTCGTCGTTGGAGAAGAGCTCGTTGATCGAGTAGCCGAGCGCCTCGTAGAACGCGCGGGAGCGGGCCAGATCGGCCACGGGCAGGTTGATGAAGACCATGGTGGACATGGGCACCACTATCCTCCGGAACGCACCTCGGCGACAGTGAGAGAGAGCCGGCGGCCCGTTGCGGCGTAGCCCTGCTCGCGGTGCGACTGGGCGACGGCGACACGCTCCGGGTCGGGCGTGCCGTAGGTCGTCGTGCGCTGGCGCGCGACGCGTCCGATCGAGCTGGCCAGCTCTTCGAGCTCGGCGACCGTCTTCTCCGAGCCGTTGTCGGCGCCCGCCATGCGGCTGATCGTCTCCTCCATGAGGGTGCCGCCCACGTCGTCGGCGCCGCCGCGCAGCATGAGCTGGGTGCCTTCGGTGCCGAGCTTGACCCACGAGGTCTGCACGTGGTCGATGCGGCCGTGCAGCATCAGGCGAGCGACGGCGTGCACCGCGCGGTTCTCCTGCGGCGTCGGGCCGGGCCGCGCCACGCCCGCGAGGTAGACGGGCGAGCTCGCGTGCACGAAGGGCAGCAGCACGAACTCGGTGAAGCCTCCGGTGTCGTCCTGCACGCGGGCGAGGGTGCGCAGGTGGGCGACCCAGTGCGGCGGAGCATCCACGTGCCCGTACATCATCGTGCTCGACGAGCGAATGCCGAGGCGATGCGCGGTCGAGACGATCTCGATCCACTCGGCGGCGGGCAGTTTGCCCTTCGTGAGAACCCAGCGCACCTCGTCGTCGAGAATCTCGGCGGCCGTGCCCGGAATCGTGTCGAGCCCTGCCTCTTTCGCGGCCGTCAAGAACTCGGCGAACGACAACCCGGTGCGGGATGCTCCATTCACGATCTCCATCGGGCTGAAGGCGTGCAGGTGAATGCTCGGCTGGCGCCGCTTCACTTCGCGCGCGAGGTCGAAGTAGGCGGTGCCGGGCAGATCGGGGTGGATTCCGCCTTGCATGCAGATCTCGGTCGCGCCAAGCGCCCACGCCTCATCGACCCGGTCGCCGACCTGCTGCATCGAGAGCGTGAACGCGTCGGCATCGGTGCGCCGCTGCGCGAAGGCGCAGAAGCGGCAGCCGGTGTAGCAGACGTTCGTGAAGTTGATGTTGCGGTTGACGACGTAGCCGATCTCGTCGCCGACCGTGTCTCGCCGTACTCGGTCGGCGAGGTCGGCGAGCGCGTCGAGGTCGGCGCCGTCGGCGTGCAGCAGGGTGAGGTAGTCGTCGTCGCTGAGCCCGGCCGGAGCATCCTCAGCCCGGCGCAGCACCGCGGCGACACCCGTGCTCACGGCGACCGTGCGTTTTCGAGCTCCGGTCGTCGCTTCGCGCAGCTCGGCCCAGTCGCCGTAGACGTCGTCGAAGTCGCTGCGGGTCTCGGTGCGGCGGCCCTCGGTTTCGATCGCGACGTGCAGGTCGGTGCGGCCGGTTCCGGCCCCACTCGCCCAATCCGGGTCGGGCTCCTGCCACGGGATGCCCTGCAGCACGGCGGCCTCGTTGGCAAGCCCATCGGCTCCCGCCAGGGCCCGCACGTGCGGCACGATGCGCGGGTCGAGCCATGGCTCTTCGGCTCGAACGTAGTGGGGGTGCGCGGTCAAACGCTCGTGCAGCGTGAACCCTGACTCGGCAGTCAGGCGCGCGAGCTCGTCGATCTGCGGCCAGGGGCGCTCGGGGTTGACGTGGTCGGGAGTGAGCGGGCTCACCCCGCCCCAGTCGTCGATGCCGGCACGGATCAGCAGGCCGAGCTCTTCGGCGTCGGTGAGGTTCGGCGGCGCTTGCACGCGCGCGCTCGGGCCGAGCACGAGACGGCTGACGGCGACGGCGGCGATGTACTCCTGCAGGGCGAGGTCGTCGGCGGCGCGCATGGCCGTGCGCGGCTTGGCACGGAAGTTCTGAATGATGACTTCTTGAACGTGCCCGTGCCGGCGTGAGGTCGCGCGGATGGCGAACATGCCGTCGACGCGCTCGGCGTAGGTTTCGCCGATGCCGAGCAGCAGCCCGGTCGTGAACGGGATGGCGCTGCGGCCGGCGTCTTCGAGCACCCGCAGGCGCAGCTCGGGGTCTTTGTCGGGCGAGCCGAAGTGCGCGAGGCCGCGCGTCTCGAACAGTCGGCGCGAGGTGGTCTCGAGCATCATGCCCATGCTCGGCGCGACGGGCTTGAGGCGTTGCAGCTCTTGCCAGGTCATGACGCCGGGGTTGAGGTGCGGCAGCAGGCCGGTCTCTTCGAGCACGAGGATGGCGACGGAGCGCAAGTAGTCGATCGTGGAGTCGTAGCCGCGGGCGTCGAGCCATTCACGGGCGGCGGGCCAGCGGTCTTCGGGCCGGTCGCCGAGCGTGAAGAGGGCTTCCTTGCACCCGAGCGCGGCGCCTTGGCGCGCGATCTCGAGCACCTCGTCGGGGGAGAGGAAGGGAGCTTTGCCCTGCGCGGCGAGCTGGTTGGGGGTCTGCACGAACACGCAGTAGTGGCAGCGGTCGCGGCACAGGTGCGTGAGCGGAATGAACACTTTGCGCGAGTACGTGATGACGCCGGGGCGTCCGGCCTTCTCGAGCCCCGCATCCCGCACGCGGCTCGCGACGGTCAGCAGCCGCTCGAGGTCGTCGTGCCGGCAGTGCAGCAGCGTCTCGGCCTCGGTCGCGTCGATCGTGACGCCCGATTCGGCGCGCTTGAGCGCGCGCGAGATCGCGGATGCAGTGGGCACGAAGTCGGCGGCGCTCACGGTGGTGCCGGTGGCGTGCGTGGTGGCGGGTGTGGTGTCGGTCATGGATGCTCCCGGCAGGCCGAGCGACGGCAAGCACGTTGAGCCCGCCAGGTCGGGCACCGCAAGAGTGGCGCCAGGTCGCACCCCAGACCGGGTGCGAGACGTTCGATGCCTCACACCCTACTCGCGCCGCAGCCCTGACACGCGTTGCGCCGCAACTGCTCTCGCGCCACCGCCCGTGCTGCCCGGCTCTCCGCTCGCGTTCCACCTTCCTGTTTCAGCGCTGGAGGCTTCCGAAAGCGCGGAAGTTCGTGAATGCGAATCGTAAAGCTCCGCGTTTCTGGAAGTCTCCGCACGCAGATCTACCGACGCTTACGACGTTTCGTGTCGATGGTTGTCGAGGTTCGTCCACAACTCATGGTGTTTGCCCCCGGTGCCGTTCCCTCTCGGCCAAGGTCGCCGGGCGAGCGTCCACAGGGGCGGAGCGCAGCAGGCTGCGAGCAGCCCAACGGTGCGACAGTGCCGCGATGCCGCCCGCATCACGCGACCCGGAGGATCCCTTTCGCGATCCCGTTGAGGAGCGCAGCGCGCCGAGCGAGGACGAGTTCGCAGGGTTCCGACGGTTCGAGTTCATCCTGCGAAGGATGGGCGGCATCGCTTCGCGGCGCGAGCTGCTGCAGGCGTCCGGTGGTGATGAGACGAGGTTCTGGTTCGCGCTCCACTACGGCTATCTCACCCGCGTGCGACAGGGCTGGTACGCCGCCCAGACGGTGCTCCCGGATGCGCGGGCGGCGTGGGCCGCGGGCGGGCCGCTCGCGTGCGTCAGCGCCCTGGTGCATCACGGGATGCTCGAGGCGAGCGCGCTCCCCGAGCAGCACCCCCTGCACATCGCGCAGCCGGCGGGCGGCCGCCGAGCTCGAGGCGCTCCGAGCGACCTCATCGTGCACTGGAGTGATCGCGACCACTCCTCGGGCACGCGGCTCGCGGTCGCGCCGGCAGTCGCGCTGCGGCACGCGCGGCGGTGTCAGCCCGCACTCGCGGCGCTCGCCGTCGCCAGCGCCGCCTCGGCGAGGGCCGCAGCGGTGTCGAGGTCGCGCATCCAGAGCGGCACCGCGGCGGCGGCGAAGCCGTCCGCGCGCAACCCGGCCACGAGCGGCTCGTCCACCTCGTCGACCAGCCACGCATCGAGCAGACCGCCCGCGCTCGAACCAACCCCAGCCCGGGGGCCGTAGTGCCGGGCGACCGCGCCGGCATCCGTCTCCACCCCGATCGTCGTGAGGCACGCGTCGGCCATACCGCGCACCGCGGCCCCCGCGATGATCGGCGAGACGCCCACGATCGGCGCACGGCCGGTCGCTGACAACGAGCCAGCCGCGAGCACCGCCTCGCGCATGCCCGGGATACCTAGGATCGTGCCGATCGACACCACGGGGTTTGACGGTGCGACGAGCACCACGTCGGCCGCTGCGAGCGCGGCGAGCGCTCCCGGTGAGGGGCTCGCCGACGAGACGCCGCGCTGCTCGAATCGCAGGGCCGGAACCTGGGCGCGGTAGCGGGTCCACCACTCCTGGAAGTGCAGATCCTCCTCAGCGCCCGTGTCCGAGGCGACCCACACGTGCGTGTCGATCTCCTGATCCGTCGAAGGATGCAGGCGCACGCCGCCGAGATCCCAGCGCTCCTGCAGTCGGGCGACCACGTCGGAGGGGGTGAGCCCCGCGCGCAACCACGCCGAGCGTGCGATGTGCGTGCCGAGGTCGAGGTCGCCGAGCGTGAACCAGTCGGGCGTCACGCCGTAGGCCTGCAGCTCGGCCGAGACGCGCTCGCTCTCGCCGACCCGGCCCCATCCGCGCACCTCGTCGTTCTGCCCCGACAGCGTGTAGAGCATCGAGTCGAGGTCGGGAGTGATGCGCAGGCCCGCCAGCCACCAGTCGTCGCCCGTGTTCACGATCACATCGATCGACGAGTCGGGGTGCCAGCGCTGCACCGCCTCGCGCAGCCCGCGCACGAACCGCGCGCCTCCGACCCCGCCCGCGAGCACCACGATCCTCATGCCGTCAACGCTAGCGCCGTCGACTCGTGCTCATATGTGCGCGCGGGTGTTCCCCTGCGCACCTGCGCCTTAGGTTTTACTCACGCG
The DNA here is from genome assembly GCF_024362325.1 of Microcella humidisoli. NCBI lineage: Bacteria > Bacillati > Actinomycetota > Actinomycetes > Micrococcales > Microbacteriaceae > Microcella > Microcella humidisoli. Next base: position 285,313 of record NZ_CP101497.1, on the reverse strand, counting down.
TCACTGGGCGAAACGAGCCGGAAACGCTCGAAGCGCACACTGGCCCCAGTTCAAAGAGGAAAAGGGGAACCACCCATGACCACCATCCGCGCCGCCATCACCCAGACCACCTGGACGGGCGACAAGGAATCGATGATCGCCAAGCACGAGCAGTTCGCGCGCGATGCCGCCGCCGACGGGGCTCAGATCATCTGCTTTCAAGAGCTCTTCTACGGGCCGTACTTCGGCATCATCGAAGACGCCAAGTACTACGACTACGCCGAGCCGGCCGACGGCCCGATCGTGCAGCGCTTCGCGAAGCTCGCGAAAGAGCTGAAGCTCGTCATCGTCCTCCCCATCTACGAAGAAGACATGCCCGGCGTGTACTACAACACCGCCGTCGTGGTGGATGCCGACGGCACGATCCTCGGCAAGTACCGCAAGCACCACATCCCGAACCTCGACCGGTTCTGGGAGAAGTTCTACTTCCGCCCCGGCAACCTCGGCTACCCCGTGTTCGACACGGCCGTCGGCAAGGTCGGCGTGTACATCTGCTACGACCGGCACTTCCCCGAGGGATGGCGCGAGCTCGGCCTCAACGGCGCCGAGCTCGTGTTCAACCCGAGCGCGACCAAGCCCGGCCTCTCGAACCGGTTGTGGGAGCTCGAGCAGCCCGCCGCGGCGGCCGCGAACCAGTACTTCATCGCGGCCAACAACCGCATCGGCACCGAGAGCGACGAGTTCGGCGACCTCGCCGTGACCTTCTACGGCTCGAGCTACTTCGTCGACCCGCGCGGCAACTACGTGGGCGACGTTGCGAGCCAAGACCAGACCGAGATCGTCACGCGCGACCTCGACCTCGACCTCATCCGCGAGGTGCGCAACAACTGGCAGTTCTACCGCGACCGTCGTCCCGAGAGCTACACGGCGGTGGTGAAGCCGTGAGCACGATGCTGATCCGCGGCGGCACGGTCGTCTCCGCCACCGGCCGCGGCGCGGCCGACGTGCTCGTCGACGGCGAGACCATCGTCGCCGTGCTCGCGCCCGGGTCGACCCTGCTGGGGCACGATCTGTCGGCATCCGTCGACACGGTCATCGACGCCACGGGCAAGTACGTGATTCCCGGCGGCATCGACGCGCACACCCACATGGAGCTGCCGTTCGGCGGCACCGCCGCCATCGACACCTTCGAAACGGGCACGATCGCCGCCGCCTGGGGCGGAACGACGAGCATCATCGACTTCGCCGTGCAGACCGCGGGCCAGAAGGTGTTCGACGGCCTCGCCGCCTGGCACGAGAAGGCCGGCGGCAACTGCGCGATCGACTACGGGTTCCACCAGATCGTCGGCGGCGTCGACGACGACTCGCTCGCCGCGCTGCCGAAGCTCATCGACGAGGGCATCACGAGCTACAAGATGTTCATGGCCTACCCGGGCGTGTTCTACGCCGACGACGCGCAGATTCTGCGCGCCATGCAGGTGGCCGCCGAGCACGGGCTCATGACGATGATGCACGCCGAGAACGGCCCGGCGATCGACGTGCTCGTCGCCCAGCTGCTCGCCAAGGGCAAGACCGACCCGTACTACCACGGCGTCGCGCGCGCCTGGCAGATGGAGGAGGAGGCGACGCACCGGGCGATCATGCTCGCCCACCTCACGGGGGCCCCGCTCTACGTCGTGCACGTGAGCGCCAAGCAGGCGGTCGAGCAGCTCGCCGCCGCCCGCGACATCGGGCAGAACGTGTTCGGCGAGACGTGCCCGCAGTACCTCTACCTGTCGCTCGAAGAGCAGCTGGGCGCGGTGAGCGAGCAGTACGGCGCTTTCGAGGGCGCCAAGTGGGTCTGCTCGACGCCGCTGCGCTCGCGTGCCGAAGGGCATCAAGACCACATGTGGCAGAGCCTGCGCACGAACGACATCCAGATGGTCTCGACCGACCACTGCCCGTTCTGCATGAAAGACCAGAAAGAGCTGGGCCTCGGCGACTTCTCGAAGATCCCCAACGGCATCGGCTCGGTCGAGCACCGCATGGACCTCATGTACCAGGGTGTCGTCACCGGTCAGATCACGCTCGAGCGCTGGGTCGAGATCACGAGCACGACGCCCGCGCGCATGTTCGGCCTCTACGGCACGAAGGGCGTCATCGCTCCCGGAGCCGACGCCGACATCGTCGTCTACGACCCCAACGGCCACACCTCGATCGGCATGCCCGTCGACGAGAACGGCAACCCCACGGGCCGCAAGCACCACATGAACATGGATCACGCGGCATGGGAGGGCTTCGAGATCGACGGCAAGGTCGACACGGTCGTCTCGCGCGGCTCGGTCGTCATCCAGAACGACCAGTTCCACGGGCGGGCCGGGCACGGGCAGTACCTGCGCCGCGGCCTGAGCCAGTACCTGGTCTGAGATCCGGCGAACGAAGAGAAGAGCATCCATGGATTTCGGAGCAGTACTCCAGACCAACCCGCCCGCCAGCCGCACGGTGCACCTCGCCAAGCTCGCTGAGCAGTACGGGTTCAGCCACGTGTGGACCTTCGACAGCCACATCCTGTGGCAAGAGCCGTACGTCATCTACTCGGCGATCCTCGGGCAGACGCACCGCGTGAAGGTCGGCCCCTTCGTCACGAACCCCGCCACGCGCGACTGGACGGTCACGGCGAGCGTGTTCGCGACGCTCAATGAGATGTACGGCAACCGGACGATCGTCGGCATCGGCCGGGGCGACTCGGCCGTGCGCGTCACGAATGGCAAGCCCACGACGCTTGCCGAGCTGCGCGAATCGATCCATGTCATCCGCGAGCTCGGCAACTCGCGGGCGGTTGAGCACAACGGCTCGACGCTGCAGTTTCCGTGGAGCCACGGCAGCGAGCTCGAGGTGTGGGTGGCCGCGTACGGCCCGCTCGCGCTCAAGCTCACGGGCGAGGTCGGCGACGGGTTCATCCTGCAGCTGGCCGACCTCGACATCGCGAAGTGGATGATCGAGACCGTGCGCACGGCGGCCGACAACGCCGGGCGCGACCCGATGAGCATCAAATTCTGCGTCGCGGCGCCAATGTACATCGGCACCGACTGGGATCACATGCGCAACCAGGTGCGCTGGTTCGGCGGCATGGTCGGCAACCACGTGGCCGACATCGTGGCGAAGCACGGCGACTCGACCGACGTGCCGCGCGCGCTTACCGAGTACATCGCGGGGCGCCAAGGGTACGACTACAACACCCACGGCAAGGCCGGCAACGACCACGTCGACTTCGTGCCCGACGAGATCGTCGACCGCTTCTGCGTGCTCGGCGACGCGAAAGACCACATCGAGAAGCTCGAGGCGCTGCGCGACCTCGGCGTGGACCAGTTCGCAGGCTATCTCCAGCACGACAACAAGGAGGAGACGCTGCGCGTCTACGGCGAGCACGTCATCCCGGCGCTCAACGGCAACAAGCAGGCGAAGGTATGACCGACGCCGCCACCCTGCTGGCCCCGCCTCGGCGGCGGCGTGCTGGTCGGGGTGCGCGGCTGCGGGCTGCCGGCTACGGCCTGCTCGGCATCGTGGCGCTCGCCGTGGTGTGGGAGCTCTACAAGTGGCTCGGCCCCGTCGACGGCCTCGTCATCGGCGACGTGCGAGTGCTCCCACGCACGAGCGACCTCGCGATGCCGCACGTGTGGGACATGGTCGCCCGGCTGTTCGAGCCGGTCACGCGAGCCGAGGGCGCGCGGGTGCTGTGGCTCGAGATCGTGCTCGCGGCGAGCCTGACGCTCGGCATCGCGGCCGCCGGCTGGGTGGTCGGCGTCGTCGTCGGCATGGCGTTCGCCCTCATCATGCAGCGGTGGATGCTCGCCGAATCGGCCCTGTTGCCGTGGATCGTGCTCAGCCAGACCGTGCCGCTCATCGCCTTCGCGCCGCTCGTGAAGAGCTGGGGCTCGCGCATCGAGATCGGCGCCTTCGAGTGGCAAGACTGGATGAGCGTCGCCGTCATTGCGAGCTACCTCGCCTTCTTCCCGGTCGCCGTCGGTGCGCTCAAAGGACTGCAGGCGCCCGATCGCCTGCACCTCGAGCTCCTGCACACCTACTCGGCCGGATGGTGGCCGACGATGCTGCATCTGCGGCTGCCCTCGGCCGTTCCGTACCTGCTGCCCGCGCTGCGCCTGGCCGCCGCCAACGCGGTCGTCGGTGCCGTCGTCGCGGAGGTGTCGACGGGGTTGCAGGGCGGCATCGGGCGGCTGGTCATCCAGTACGCCGGTCAGGCCAGCGGCGACCCCGCAAAGGCCTGGGCGCCCATCTTCGGCGCGATCGCCCTCGGGCTCATCGCCGCCGGCTCGGTGGCCCTGCTGGGGCTGCTCGTGAAGGACTACCGCCGCACCGAAGGAGCATCATGACCAACGCGGTCAGCGTCACCGGCGTCGACAAGGTCTTCGAGTCGACGAACGGGCAGGTCGTCGCGCTCAGCGAGGTCGACCTGACGGTTGCGCCAGGCGAGTTCGTCTCGCTCATCGGGCCCTCGGGATGCGGCAAGAGCACCCTGCTGCGCCTCATCGCCGACCTCGAGTCGCCGACCGCGGGCACCGTCGAGGTCTTCGGCACGAGCGCCCCCCAGGCGCGCCTCGACCAGCGCTACGGCATCGCCTTCCAGCAGGCGGGCCTGCTGCCGTGGCGCACGGTCTCGGCGAATATCGCCCTGCCGCTCGAGCTCAGCGGCAGCCCCAAGGCGGAGGTGCGCGCGCGCGTCGACGAGCTCATCGCCCTCGTGGGGCTCGGCGACTTCGGCGACCGGTTTCCCGACCAGCTCTCCGGCGGCATGCAGCAGCGCGTCGCGATCGCCCGCGCGCTCGCGAAGAAGCCCGAGCTGCTGCTCATGGACGAACCCTTCGGCGCGCTCGACGAGATGACGCGCGAATACATGCAGACCGAGCTGCTGCGCATCGCGGCCGAGACGGGCGCTGCGGTCGTCTTCGTGACGCACTCGATCCCCGAGGCGGTGTATCTCAGTGACCGCGTCGTTGTGATGTCTCCCCGCCCGGGCCGCATCGCCGAGGTCGTGCCGATGTCGCTCGGTAGCACCGGAAGCCGCGCCGACGATCTGCGGGAGGACGGCAGCTTCTTCGAGATGATCACCGCCGTGCGCGAGGCACTGCACGGCGGAAGTCCGGCATCCACCCCACGCGGAGTCGAGAACCGCTGATGTCGACCGCCACGCGCACGCGCACCCCACCCCGCCCGCGGGGCCGCACTGCGAGCGTCGGCCCGACGGGCCGCACAGCAAGCGCGGCCGAGCGCGCGATCGCGCCCGTCGTGCTCGGAATCGTCGTGATCGGCACGTGGCAGCTGCTCGCCGGCAGCGGCCTCGTCGAGGCCTACCTGCTGCCGAGCCCGGCGGCGATCATCGCCGAGATCATCGAGTTCTGGCCGTCGATGCTGAGTGCCGGCGCCATCACGGGCCTCAACGCACTCGTGGGCCTCGTGGCCGGCTCGCTGCTCGGCGTCGTCGCGGCGCTCATCGCCTCGACCAGCCGACTGATCGACGGGATGCTCGCGCCCGTCGTCGCCGCCCTCGCGGTCATCCCGATCGTGGCCCTCGCCCCCGTGCTCAACACGATGTTCGGCGCCGACTCGCAGACCGGGCGGCAGCTCATCGCGAGCCTCGCGGCCTTCGTTCCCGTCTTCATCACGACGGCGCGCGGGCTGCGGCAGACGCAGCCGGTGCATCGCGAGCTCATGACGAGCTTCGCCGCGACGCCGTGGCAGGTCATGCGCACGATCACCCTGCCGACGGCCGTGCCGTACACCTTCACGGGAGTCCGGCTCGCCTCGTCGCTCGCCGTGATCTCGGCGCTCGTCGCCGAGTACTTCGGCGGCCCGCGCGGCGGCCTCGGCGGTCTCATCTCGACCTCGGCGGCCTCGAGCGCGTATCCGCGCGCCTGGGCCTACGTCGTCGCCGCCATCGTGCTGGGGCTGGCGTTCTACCTCGTCACCCTCGCCCTCGAACGTTGGGCCTCACGTCGACGGTGACGTGACACCCGGAACGTCCCCGGCTCTCGCCGGGGCCGACCTGCACCACCCCCGCACCGTCGAGAACACCGAAAGGACACAGCACATGATGAACCGCACACGTCGCTTCGCGACGTTCAGCGCGATCGGTCTCACCGCCGCGCTCGCGCTCTCCGCCTGCTCCCCTCCCGCCGAGACCGAGGGTGAGGGCTCTGACGAGCTCACGCCCATCAAGCTGCAGCTGCAGTGGCTGCCGCAGGGCCAGTTCGCGGGCTACTTCGCCGCCGTCGACCAGGGCTACTTCGAAGAGGCCGGCCTCGACGTCGAGATCATCCCCAGCGGCGGCGACATCGTGCCGCAGGATGCCCTCGCCAACGGCGATGTCGACTACGCGATCGCCTGGGTGCCGAAGGTGCTCGGCTCGATCGAGGCCGGCGCCAACGTCACCAACATCGCGCAGATCTTCCAGCGCTCGGGCACGCTGCAGGTGGCGTGGGCCGACAGCGGCATCGAGTCGGTCGCCGACTTCGAGGGCAAGAAGATCGGCTCGTGGGGCTTCGGCAACGAGTGGGAGATCTTCGCGGCCATGGCCGCCGAGGGCCTCGACTCGACCACGGTCGAGATCATCACCCAGTCCTTCGACATGAACGCCTTCCTCGCGGGCGACATCGACGCGGCGCAGGCGATGACGTACAACGAGTACGCGCAGGTGCTCGAAGCGGTGAACCCCGACACCGGTGAGCTCTACACGCCCGAGGACCTCACCGTCATCAGCTACGAAGACACCGTCGGCGCCATGCTGCAAGACGCGATCTGGGCCGACACCGAGCGCCTCGAAAGCGACACCGAGTACCAGGAGACGACGGTCGCGTTCCTCAAGGCCGTCATCAAGGGCTGGGTCTACGCTGCCGAGAACCCTGAAGACGCCGCCCAGATCGTGGGCGCCGCCGGCTCGAGCTGGGGCCCGAGCCACGAGCTGTGGATGGTCAACGAGACCAACAAGCTCATCTGGCCGGCTCCGAACGGCATCGGCTTCATCGACCCCGACGCGTTCGCCGCGACGGTGGCCGCTGCGCTGAGCGCCGTCAACGAGACGGGCGCGAGCCTCATCACGGCCGAGCCGCCCGCAACCGCCTACACGAATGAGTACATCGAGCAGGCGCTCGCTGAGCTCGCCGAAGAGGGCGTCGACACGACGGGCGAGGGCTTCTCGCCCATCGAGGTCGAGCTCATGGAGGGCGGCAACTAGCCACTGCTCTGCCGACAACCGCTGAGGCGGCGGGATGCTCGCATCGGGCATCCCGCCGCCTCTCAGCGTCCCTGCCGCACGATGGGGCCATGACACCCGAGGCCACGCGCGACGAGGGGCTCGCCCGGCTCGCCGACTTCGTTCCCCGTGCCGGTCGTGCCTACGCGGCTGAGCGCAACACCGACCGCGGCCCGCAGGATCGCTCGAACGTGTCGACCCTCTCGCCCTGGGTGCGGCACCGCCTCGTCACCGAGCGCGAGGTCGTCGAGGCCGTGCTGCACCGGCACTCGCTCGATGCGGCGGGCAAGTTCGTGCAGGAGGTCTACTGGCGCACCTACTGGAAGGGCTGGCTCGAACTGCGGCCGAGCGTGTGGGCGCGCTACACCGCGTCGGTCGCCCCGGCACTCGACGCCCTGAGCGCCGCCGAGCGCGTGACCTACGACGACGCCGTCGCCGGCCGCACGGGGATCGAGGGCTTCGACGACTGGGCGCGCGAGCTCGTCGAGCTCGGCTACCTGCATAACCACGCGCGCATGTGGTTCGCGAGCATCTGGATCTTCACGCTGCGGCTGCCCTGGCAGCTCGGCGCCGACTTCTTCCTGCGCCACCTGCTCGACGGCGACCCGGCCTCGAACACGCTGAGCTGGCGGTGGGTCGCGGGCCTGCAGACGGTCGGCAAGACCTACCTGGCCACGACGCAGAACATCGAGTTCGCCACCGAAGGGCGGTTCCGGCCGCGCGGGCTCGCAACGAGCGCCCCCGCGGTCGAGGATGACGCGCCGCTCCCGACCCCCGGCCCGGCGCCGCGCCCGGCGCCGCTGCCGAGCGGCCGCGTGGCCCTGCTGCTGCACGAGGACGATCTGCACGCCGAGAGCCTCGAGCCGATGCTGAGCGTGGCCGGCGCCGAGGTGGTCGCGGTCGCGAGCCCGACGGCGGGGGAGGCGCGGTCGCCCGCGGCCGATCCGGCGCGCGCGGTCGTGGCGGGCTTCACCGCGGCGGCGCTCGCCGACGGCCACGCACGGGCCGGCGCGCACTACGGGGTCGAGGCCAACGCGCTCGACGGGCTCACGGCATCCGCGATTCTGCCGTGGCTGCGCGCCCACGACGCGACGGCGCTCGTGACCCCCTACGCACCCGTCGGGCCGGTGCGCGACCGTCTCGACGGCCTCGAGCGCGACCTCGCGGCGGAGGGCATCGCGGTCTCGCGCATCCTGCGACCGTGGGATGCTCGCGCGTGGCCGCACGCGACGCGCGGGTTCTTCCCGTTCCGCGAGCGGATCCCTGCACTTCTGCGCGAGGAGCAGATCGGGCGCGATCCTCGCTGAGCGGCGCAAACCGGCGATAATGGCGCTATCCCATTCCTGCGACTCAAGGACCGATAACCATGACCGACACTCTGAACCGGTCACACACCGCTGCACCCGCTCACGACCCGGCCGACGGCGCACGCGCCTACGACCTCGACCGCGAGTACGTCTTCCACTCGTGGAGCGCGCAGGGGGCGCTGAAGCCCTTCGTCGTCGCGAGCGCCGCGGGCTGCGACGTGCACACCTACGACGGCGAGACCTACCTCGACTTCTCGAGCCAGCTCGTCAACACCAACATCGGCCACTCGCACCCGAGGGTCGTCGAGGCGATCCAGCACCAGGCGGCGCAGCTCGCGACCGTCGCGCCCTCGCACGCGGCCCTCGTGCGTGGCGAGGCGGCGCAGCGCATCGTCGAGAAGGCCGGGCCTGGCTTCAGCAAGGTCTTCTTCACCAACGGCGGCGCCGACGCGATCGAGAACGCGATCCGCATGGCGCGCCTCACGACGCACAAGCACAAGGTGCTCTCGACCTATCGCAGCTACCACGGCAACACGGGTGCCGCCATCGCGGCGACGGGCGACTGGCGCCGTATGCCCAACGAGTACGCCTACGGCCACGTGCACTTCTTCGGTCCCTTCACCTACCGCAGCGAGTTTCACTCCGACACCCCCGAGCAGGAGTGCGAGCGCGCCCTGCGCCACCTCGAGCGCACGATCGTCGCCGAGGGCCCCGGCACGATCGCGGCGATCCTGCTCGAGTCGGTGCCCGGCACCGCGGGCATCTTCGCGCCGCCCGTCGGCTACCTCGAGGGCGTGCGCGCGCTCGCCGACAAGTACGGCATCGTCTGGATCGCCGACGAGGTCATGGCGGGCTTCGGCCGCACGGGCGACTGGTTCGCGTGGCAGAACGAGACCATCAACCCGAACCGGGCGACCCCCGACCTCATCGCCTTCGCGAAGGGCGTCAACTCGGGCTACGTGCCCGTGGGCGGCGTGGTCATCAGCCCGAGCATCGCCGCGGCGTTCGACGAGCGCGTCTTCCCGGGCGGGCTCACCTACAGCGGGCATCCCCTCGCGATGGCCTCGATCGTCGCCTCGATCGATGCGATGACCGATGAAGGCATCGTCGAGAACGCCAAGATGATCGGTGAGCAGCACCTCGGCCCCGCGCTGCGTGCGCTCGCCGAGAAGCACCCGATGATCGGCGACGTGCGCGGCCTGGGCGTGTTCTGGGCGCTCGACCTCGTCACCGACCGCGCGACGCGCGAGCCCGTGGGCGCTGACGTCATCGGCCGCCTTAAGGCCGAGCTCATGGCCCGCAAGGTGCTGCCGTTCGCGGCCGACAACCGCATCCATGTCGTGCCACCGTGCATCGTGACTCCCGAGCAAGTCGCAGTCGCCATGCAGGCGTATGACGGCGCATTCACGGCGGTTGCGCAGAACTAGCGACGTACCGTGGCAACGGCCGCGGGCACTCCTTGCGATCGGGCAGGGGATGCTCGCGGCCGTTGCTCGTCTCCCGGGCCCGCACGGCCCCGGCCCCGCGGGTGCGCCACCGGCCCCGCGCATCGTGGAGCGCGCTACCCCGGTAGACTGGGGCGCTATGCCTCCCGCCCCGAACCCCTACCGCGTGAACGTGCGCGATCTCATGCACCGCCCCGGCGAGATGCGCGAGAAGCAACTGACGTTCGGCGTGCCCGAGCAGCTGGGCGCCGCGGCGGTCATCGTCGGTGCGGGCACCGAGCTCGAGCTCGACCTGCGGCTCGAGGGCCTGCACGACGGCATTCTCGTCTCGGGCGAGGTGCGCACGACCGCGTCGGGTGAGTGCGTGCGCTGCCTCGACCCCGTCACGGTGGCGGTCGAAGTCGAATTCCAGGAGCTTCTCGCGTATTCTCGAGACGAGGCGTACGACTACCAGGTTCACGATGATCACGTGGATTGTGAACCGGTGGTTCGAGACGCTGTGGTGCTGTCGCTCCCGTTCCAGCCGGTGTGCCGCGAGGATTGCCCTGGTCTCGACCCTGAGACCGGTGAGCGCCTGGCGGATTCCGGCCCGCGGGAGCCCCGCGTGGTCATCGATCCGCGGTGGGCGGCGCTCGAGGGCCTGGCCCTCGAGAACGACGATTCGAACTAGGCCGCACCACCCCCGAACCTCACCAGCACGCGCGCGCGTGCGGGTCTGACAGAGAGAAGAACCACCATGGCTGTTCCCAAGCGGAAGATGTCGCGCTCCAACACCAACTCGCGTCGCTCGCAGTGGAAGGCGTCTGTGCCGACCCTCGTGAAGACCGTCGAGAACGGCAAGGTCGTCTACAGCCTTCCCCACCGCGCCAAGGTGGTCGAGGACTCGGCCGGCACGCCCCTGTACATGGAGTACAAGGGCCGCAAGGTCGCCGACGTTTGACGAACCTGTCGGCGTGACGCCGTCAGACGATCGAACCCAGCTCGAGCACGCGCTCGGGCTCACAATCGACCCCGAACTGCTCGATCTCGCGCTCACCCACCGCTCCTGGGCGTACGAGAACGGCGGCGTGGCGACGAACGAGCGCCTCGAGTTTCTCGGTGACTCGATTCTGGGGCAGGCCGTCACGGTCATGCTCTACACGACCTACCCCGAGCTGAGCGAGGGCGATCTCGCCAAGCGCCGCGCATCGCTCGTCTCGTCGGTCGCCCTCGCTGAGGTGGCCCGCGCGATCGGGCTCGGCGAGCACCTCAAGCTCGGCAAGGGCGAAGAGCTCACGGGTGGTCGCGAGAAGTCATCCATCCTCGCCGACACCGTCGAAGCACTCATCGGCGCCGCGTATCTCGACCTCGGCGGCGATGCGGCGACCGCGCTCGTGCTGCGCCTCGTCGACCCGCTGCTAGCCGACCCCGACCGCTTCGGTGCCGCCATGGACCCGAAGACCTCGCTGCAAGAGCTCGCCGCGCACCTCGGCCTCGGCATGCCCGTCTACGTGATCGAGGAGCACGGCCCCGACCACTCGAAGGTCTTCACGGCCACCGTCGTGCTCGCCGAGGAGGCCATCGCCACGGGCGAGGGCACGAGCAAGAAGCAGGCCGAGATGGGCGCCGCCCTCGAGGCCTGGACGACACTGCAGTCGCGGCGCTGACGAGCGATACTGAACCGTGCCCGAGCTGCCCGAGGTCGAGGTCGTGCGCCACGGCCTGCAGCCTGCCGTCACGGGCGCGACGATCGACGCCGTCGAGGTGCTCGATGAGCGCTCGCTCAAGCGCCACAGCGGCCCCGCCGAAGACTTCATCGAGCGACTGACCGGCGCCCGGCTGCGCGGCGCCGTGCGCCGCGGCAAGTTCCTCTGGCTGCCGATCGAGAGCGGTCGTGCTGATGGCACGGATGCTCCTGCCGAGGCTCTCGTCGCCCACCTGGGTATGAGCGGGCAGGTGCTGCTGCGCGACCCGGCGGCCGAGGCCGCGGCGCTCACGCGTATCCGGTTCGCGTTGACGCATCCGGTGCACGGCCCGCTGCGGGTCGACTTCGTCGATCAGCGCATCTTCGGGTCGATGGCGGTGGATGCGCTGCTGCCGACGCGCGACGGCGCGGCGGCCGGATACGGGCTGCCGCTCGCGAGCATCCCGAGCCAGGTCGCCCACATCGCGCGCGACCCGCTCGATCCTGCCTTCGACGAGCGGCGCTTCCTGCGCCGGCTCGCCGCGAAGCGCACGACCGTCAAGCGCGCGCTGCTCGACCAGACGCTCGTGAGCGGCATCGGCAACATCTACGCCGACGAAGCGCTGTGGGCCGCGCGCGTGCACTACGACCAGCCGACCGAGTCGCTCTCGACGCGCAAGGCACGCGAGTTGCTCGAGGAGGTGCGCATCGTGCTGCGCCGCGCGCTCGACGAGGGCGGCACGAGCTTCGACGCGCAATACGTCAACGTCAATGGCGCCTCGGGCTACTTCAGCCACTCGCTGCGCGCCTACGGCCAGCAGGGCAAGCCCTGCGCGCGGTGCGAACGGCCCATCGTGCGCGAGCAGTTCATGAACCGCGGCTCGCACTTCTGCCCGCGCTGCCAGCGCATCCGCTCCGCGGCGACGCTGCCGCGCATCCGCCGCCTCCGATCGGCGGCGGAATGAGTCGACGGGACGATCTCGCGATCGTGCTCGACGCGATCATCGCGGCCGAGCCCGATGCCGCCATCGCGCACTGCCGCGCTTCGCCCCTCGGCACACCGGGCGAGCGCGAGCACGACTACCGCCGGGCGCTCGAGAGCGTCGCCCTCTTCATGGCCGCACGATTCGACGACGCGGAGGCGAGCGCCGAGGCGGCACTCGCTCGCTGCGCACCGGACGATGCCGTGCTGCTCGTCACCGCGCGCGCCGCGCGCTCCCTCGCGCAGTCGGGCCGGCCGCATCCCCTCGGGCTCTCCGGCGGGTGGGCGGTCGAGGGCGCGAACCCCTCGAGCGATGTGCTGGTCGAGGCCATCGCGGCTATCCCCGCGCTCGCCCCGTACGCGCGTGATGTCGACCGCGACCTCGCGCGATTCGCGTGCTACCTCGTGGCCGAGGCGGCGCTCGCGAGCGCGCGCCTGCACCGCGCAGACGACGCCCTCGTCGCGGCAAGGGCCGCACTCGGGGGCGAGCTGACACACGACGCGACCGGCGAGGTCTTCCTCGAACGCGACGGACGCGCGCATCCGTACGGCGTCGTCTTCGGAATCCTCACCGTTCGCATCCTGACGTTCAGCGGGCGGATCGCCGAGGCGGTGGCCGAGGTCGAGCGGCTGCCCGAGTCCGAGCTCGTGCTCGTGCGCCAGTTGCGCTCGGCGACCGAGATTCTCGTGCGCGGCAACGCCGCCGAGCGCTCCCACGTGCGCGCTCTCGCCGATGCGCTCGACGCGGAGAGTCCGGTGCCGCGCGACTACCTCACTCGGGGGTGCTTCCTGCTCGCAGCCTTCGGGCTTGTCGCGCTGGGCGACACCCGGGCGGCGGCGCGCAGCGCCCTGATCGCCGGCGGAGACCTCGCCGTATCGAAGCTCACGATCGTAGACCGCGCACTGTGCCTGGAGCTTCTCGTGGCCACGGCCGCTGATGAGGCCGATGCCGATGCCGCGGAGGCGTGGGCGGCGCTGGCCCAGCCGTTCCTCGACGACCCGATCGCGGCGTCGACCGTGCACCGCATTCTCGCGCGCCTGGCGCTGCTGGCGGCAGAACCAGGGAGGGCCCTCCCGCTTGCCGAACGGGCGATCGTGCTCGCCGACGCCGAAGGGCGCGTCGTCGAAGCAGCCGAAGCCGAAGTGCTCGCGGCGCGCGCCCGGCGTGAAGCGGCCGAGACCGGCTCAGGAGCCGCGCGGCTCGTGGCCCTCGCCGCCGCGGCCGAGGTCACGGGGCACCTTGCGGCGCGGCGAGCCGCCGTGCGCGAGCTGCGGGCATCGGGGCGTCGGCTGCCGCCCGTCGCAGGAGCAGGGTGGAACGGGCTCTCGACGCGCGAGCGCGAGGTCGCGGTCATGGTCGCCGACGGCCTGCGCAACGTCGAGATCGCCGCGGCTCTGCACCTCTCCGAGCACACCGTGCGGGGCCACGTCTCGCGCGTGCTCGCCGCCTTCGCCGCTGCCTCGCGATTCGTCGTCGCGGCGCGCATGGCCGAGCTCTTCCCCGGCGATCTCGAACCACCGACCGCAGCGCTCACGCCGCAGCTCACCGCCGTTGCCGAGCGCGTCGCCGTCGGACTCGGCAATGCCGAGATCGGGCGCGAGCTTGGGGTCAGCACCAAGACGGTCGAGAAGTACGTGGCCGAGATTCAGCGCCGGTGGCAGGCCGGGTCGCGCGTCATGATCGCGCGGCTCGTGCGCAGCATCCCGAACCGCAGCGAATAAGACGCAACCCCACTGTCGCGCACCCACCGCCGGTTGGATCATGGCGCTATGGCTCGCACAGCGCTCTCGACTCTCGGCTCCGTCGCTCTTCTCGCCGCGCTCGCCCTGGCGGGATGCGCAACCGGCGGCACTCCGAGCACTGACCCCGAAGGCGGAACGACCGATGGCGGGGCTCCCGACGGCGAGTCGACCGGGGGTGCCCTCGACTGCTCGGCGGCGACCACCGACGGGTACGACCTCTTCCTCGATCCCGCGCTCACGGTCGATCCGGTGCTCGACGTCTACCCCCTCGAGGCGGGCGACACGATCTCGTTCACGTACGCCGCGCACGACGACGACGCCTTCCCGACCTACGGCTGGCTCTCGACCTACATCACGTCGGAGGGCGATGTCGCGCCGTCGACGGGGTCGTTCTTCTTCGACGAGGAGGGCGGCGTCTTCACGTTCGTCGGCCCGGAGGCCGTCGCCGGCATCGATGGGGGCCCTTACACGGGGTTCCTCGACATCGAAGTGACGGTCGACACGACGACGACCGTCATCGGCCGCCTCTGCGTGCAGTACGCCCTGACCGAGTAGCCCATGTCGGGTGACGCTCGCCGGCCGGTGCTCTCGCGCCCGTGGTTCGCCGCGGTCGCGATCGTCGTCGCGCTGAGTCTCGTCGTCGCTGCCGGGGTCGTCGCACTCGTCAGGTTCGGTTCGCCGTTCGATGCGCCGCCCGCGCAGGCCGAGCGCGCCCCGAGCGCGTTTCCGCTCAGCCTCACCCCGGTGTCGTCTCCGGCGGTCGGCCGCGGAGGCACGATCGCGGTCGAGATCGCCGGTCAGTCGCCGGAGCCGATCGAGCTCGTCGAGCTGTGGGATGGCGATCGCCTGGTCTTCTCGATCGACGACCTCGAGTCGACCGAGATCGCCGACGGCTCGTTCGTCCTCCGTCTCGAACTCGACCACGTTCCGACCGTCGCCGGAGACCGGCCCTTGCTGGCCCGCGCCATCACGGCGTCCGGTGAGGCGGCCAGCTCGGCTGTGTTGCCGACCTCGGTGCTCGACCTGCCCGTCGACCTCGGTCTGCAATCGCAACTCGCCGCGGGGCTGGATGCTCCGCCTCCCGTCACTCGCCTGCGCGCGGCCCCCGGCGACACCCTCGAGTCCATCGCGGGTCGACTCGCGGTCGCCCCCAGCGAACTGCTCCCGAGTATTCGCGTGGCGTCGGTGGACGAGACCCTGCCCGCCGGAACGCCCGTGATGGCACCCGTGGCTGCCGTCTCGATCGCCGACGACCCCACGCAGTACCGACTCCCGCCGAGCGACTGGCTCACCCGCATCACGGCGACCCTCGACGGCTGCGACGTGGTCGTGACGGCCACGAATCCCGACGAGGAGTTGTGGATCTACGGCGGCCCCGAGCAGCGCAAGCTCGGCGAGGTGCGCCCGGGCGAACCCGCGCGGCTCAGCGCGGTGCCGGTCGGACTGCTGACCCTCGTGGCGTTCCTTCCGCGCGTGACCGATGACGTGAGCGGGATCAACGGGCCATCGCTCCCCGTCTCGATCACGGTTCCCGAGGAGTGCGCCGACCTCGGATGGTCGGGTGACGCGATCATCGTCAACGGTGCCTTGAGCTCGTCGATCGACGTGCCCGACCCCTACCTCTACGTGTCGATCGACCGCGGGCCGTGGCAACGGGTTCCCGCGGCCGAGGGGCAGTTCCTGCCGTCGAGTGTGGCCGCCGATCTGCGATCGTTCCTCTCCATCGAACCCTCCGACCAGATCGATCTCGAGCTGTGGCACCGGGCCGGCGGCGAGGCCGTGCAGGTCGGTTCGGGGCTCTTCTGTCGGGCGAGCATCCAGCCGCCGTCGACCGACGGGTCGACCGCCTCGGGCGGTCCCTGTCAGCCGGTCGGCGCGACCCAGCCCGGAACAGCTGCGCCCGCGCGCGGTCTCACCCTGACGGCATCGCTCGAGGGCGCCTCCGGAGCCGATGCCTATCTCAGCGTCCTCACTGATCCGCTCGCTGAGCAGCGCGTCAATCTCGCCGGGGATACGCCCGTGACGCTCACCATTGAGAGTCTCGACCCGGCCCTGCGCACCGCGCTCGTGCAGGTCTCCATGGCGCCCATCAGCAGCGCGTCGACCGGGCTGCCGACCCAGGGTGTGCTGCGCACCATCACGGTGCCGTTGACGCCGACCGCCGACGGCTCATCAGGCACGACGACGATCAGGCCATGGCAGTGGCGCTCGCTCAAGGCCGGCGGCGACTCGGGCGTGCTCGATGATGCCGGGTCGCTCGTGCTCGACGACGCCGTCGCGGCGTCCCTGGCCGCCGCCGCGCTCGCGGCCAACGACGGCCTGGTGACGGATCTCGCCGTGCGCGCCCTGGCGGTGGCCGATCCCCGTGGCACCGGCAGCGAGGGCTACGCGTCCCGGTCCGTGACGATCGACATGACGCAGTCGGAACCGTGGACCGACGAGACGGCACCGCAGCTCGTCGACCCCACGATCGAGTTTCGACCCGGTATCGCTCAGTCGGCGACGAACCAGGCCTACCGCGGTGCCTGCTTCGACATCCAGAGCTACCCGCCCGCCGACGTGTGGCTCGCGGAGCCGTGGTCGGGGCCCCTCGCCGAGACGCCGGCCGGCACCGTGTATCCCGGTGCTCCCGAGCCGGGAGACACGGTGTACTCCGGCGGCAACGCCGCGCGCAGCGACCTCGCTCTCGCGCAGATCTCGTACCCGACCGACGACTGGATCTACTGCGAAGAGGCCCGCACCGATTTTCGCAACAGCGCCGAGCTGGCGATCTACGCCGCCGAACAGGATGCGAAGCCGAAGTGCGGCTTCGTCTGCGTGCTGCAGACCACGCTCATGGGGGCCTTCGTGGGCTTCCTGGTCGGCGGGCCCGCTGGCGCCGTCGTCGGAGCATCGATCGGGCTCGGCGCCGGGCTCGTGAGCACCGTGTCACCGGGTGTCTACGAGGCGCTCACCGAGCTCTGGGACACGGTCGCCGGCATCTACAACGCGATCTACACGACGGCGATCGACGTGCTCGATGCGCTCAACCCGGTGTGCCTCGTCGCGGGGGCCGCCTCGGACGACGCCGAGCAGGCCTGCGACTCGATCACGAACCTCGCCGTGGCGGTGGCGTTCACCTATGCCACCGGCCTGCCCCCGCAGCTGCCCATGCACGAGAACATCGCGGCCGTCGCCTCAGGGGACATGAAGGCGGTGCTCGTCGTCGCGATGGACTACGGGCTCTCGCAGTTCGGCCTGAGCTGCGAGACCTTCACGGTGCCGGCCGACTCGGCCGGGTCGGTGACCGCCGTCGCCGAGCTCTACGGCGATCCCGACGTCGACGCCACGCTCGGCACCGCGACCGCCCCCGACGGCTCGCTCTCGGCGTGCCAGGCCATGGCGAGCGTGCTGTACGCGACCGTGCGGCGTGGACTCGAGGCCGAGCAGGGCAAGCTCATCTCGAGCGCGTTCCGCGTCGGATACATCCCCGGCCTCGTCTACCGACCCGTCGGCGACGCCCCGCCGACCATCGTCGTGACGGGCGACGTGCCCGGCGCGCTGCCGGGCGGCACGAGCTGTCCCATCACCGCGAACACGACCCTCGTCATGAACGGCCGCTCCTACGAGCTCGCTCCCGCGATCGAGCCGGCCGTCGTGCGCCGCGCCGCGAGCTATGAGCAGGTGGCCGGCATCACCTCGACGTGGTCGGGTACCGTGCCCCTGCCGGTGCTGCCCGACTGGGACTTCGTCGCCGGCCCTCCGGCGCCGCTGGTGCGGTCGATCAGCCAGGCGGCCGACGGAGCGCCGTATCTCACGGTGCAGGTCGACTCGCCGTGCTTCGGCGAGACGGTCACGATCACCCGCGCCCGGTTCGGATCGGGCCCGCTCGCCTTCACCACCGACGGGCGGGGCGTCGCGTACTACTACCCCCAGCACGGATTGACGGACACGCCGTGATCGCCGCCCTGCTCGTCTCACGCATCGCCCTCGGCACGGCGGTCGTCGGAACGCTCGCGCTCGGCGCCGCGATCCTCGTTCCTCCGGCGACCCCGCCGGCTCGGGTCTGGTTCGACCAGCCGCTCGACGGCTCGGTGCTCGCCGCGGGCGAGCACACCATCCGGGTGCACCTGCGCGACGATGCTCCGCTGCTGCGTCTCGTGATCACGCGCGACGGGCAGCAGGTCGGGGCTCCCGGCGACGACACGCTCGACCGTGTTGTCGATGCTCCGGCTCGGGCGGCGTGGATGGGGGAGTTCACGTGGGACTTCGAGCCCGGCACCTACGTGCTGCAGCCGCTGCTCGGCGCCGATGACGACGACCATTCGCCCGTGACCGTCATCGTGGTCGGCGACCTCGGTGACCCCGGCGTGGCACCCACCCCCGAGCCATCGCCGACCCCGACACCCACGGTCACGCCCTCACCCACGCCGAGCGCGACCGCCTCCGCCGCCCCCTCGACGGCGCCGAGCGCCACCCCGAGCAGCTCGCCGAGCGCCGCCCCGAGCGCCTCGCCCTCGCCGAGCCCGAGCCCGAGCATCCCACCGGTGCTCACCGGGTCGGTGAGTCGCGTCGCCGGTATCGACGACTGGAACAGCACGTTCACAGGGTCTGGCATTTCACCCGCGGGCGCGATCGTGAACGTGCAGGTCAACGTGCGCAACAACGACACCGGCACCTTCGGGGGCTGGTCGTCGACTCCGTGCGTCACGAGCGGCAGCGCGACCGCCCCGTTCACCTGCACGGTCAGCAACCACACCATCCCCGCCTGGGGGCGTCAGGGAAGCTACTACCCCTCCTACCTCGTGGTGTACCGACTCGAGGTCGTCTTCCAGGGCCGCACCTACTACGGGCCGGGAGGCAACTGGACGACCGCGTTGCGGGTCGGCTAGGCCGACCCGAGCAGGTCTTTCCGCCACGCGCCCTCGTACACGAAGGGCACGAAGCCGAGCGCCTCGTTGACCGCGAGCATGTGCCGATTCTCCTCGGCGTTGTAGGTGATGATCGAGGGATGCCCGGGCGACACCTCCTCGAGCCAGAGAACGTTCGCGGCCTTCAGCAGCATGCCGAGTCGGTGCCCCCGGTGCTCGCGCAGCACGATCGTGTCCTCCTGGCCGACGGTGCGCTCCCGCTCCGCCGGCGCGGTCATCTCGGTGAACCCGACGAGCGCGCCTGACGGCACGTGCTCGACCGCCGCGACGATCGAGGTGCGCGGGCTCTCGGCCTCCTTCGCCTCGTCCTCGAGCAGTCGCTCGACCGTCCACGGGTCTTCGGGCTCTTCGAGCCCCGCGGTCGGCGCGTCGGTGCTCATGCGAGTCAGCAGATGCGCGATGTCCTCCCGCCATACGGGCGGCGTGGGGCCCGCCCAGGTGTGCACGCGATAGTCGGGCCCGGCGGCGGCCCGCGCCGCATCGTGGGCAGCCTGCAGCACGTCGCTCTCCAGGGGCAGGGCCAGTCGGCTGCCGCGCTCGACCTGCTCGAGCGTGTAGCCGAGGCTCTGCAGCAGGCGCACCTCCGGGGTTCCCGCGGGCACCGATCCGAAACCCGTGGGGGAGGGGATCCGGATTCCCCCGGTCTTCCACGAGGGGGCGTAGACGATCGCGCGGGTCTTGCCCTCGCTCAGCGCGATGCCCTCGAGGTGCTGGGCGAGGGCCTCTCCGACGCCGTGGCCCCGAGCATCCCGCAGCACCTCCGCCATAAGCCAGACGGTGTCGGCCGCCTCCTCGGTGCGGGTCTCGTAGATGCCGCGCGCCACGAGCCGCCCGTCGAGGCGCGCCGCGAACATGCGCTTGGGCTCGAAGGTGGTCTTCTGCCAGCCGGGCAGCAGCTCGGCAGCGGTCGCGGTGAGATCGTCGGTTCCGGAGTCGTCGCGCCAGACGGTGTTGCGCACGTCGACGCACGCGAGAAACTCGGGCGCGTCGGGCGCGTCGAGCGAGTCGGGGATCGTGACTTCGGTGACGGTGATGGTGGTCATGAGGCATCCTCCTGGTGGTGGCCAGCCCGCCAGACTAGCGCCGCGCGAACCGATACGGTAGCCCTGACCGGTTTGCGCCGTGCGACGGTCGACATCGACGACCGTGCCGGGAAGGGGGCAGCGCGTGCACCTCAAGAGCCTCACCATCAAGGGCTTCAAATCGTTCGCGCAGCCGACCACCTTCCAGTTCGAGACGGGCGTCACGTGCATCGTGGGGCCCAACGGCTCGGGCAAGTCGAACGTCGTCGACGCGCTCGCCTGGGTCATGGGCGAGCAGGGTGCCAAGACCCTGCGCGGCGGCAAGATGGAAGACGTCATCTTCGCCGGCACCACGACGCGCGGCCCGCTCGGCCGCGCCGAGGTGCAGCTGACGATCGACAACGCCGACGGCGCGCTGCCGATCGAGTACAGCGAAGTGACGATCTCGCGCACGCTGTTCCGCAACGGCGGCAGCGAGTACGCCATCAACGGCACCGCGTGCCGCCTGCTCGATGTGCAAGAGCTGCTGAGCGACTCGGGTCTCGGTCGCGAGATGCACGTCATCGTCGGGCAGGGCCAGCTCGACGCGGTGCTGCACGCGAGCCCGGATGACCGGCGCGGCTTCATCGAAGAGGCGGCCGGAATCCTCAAGCACCGCCGCCGCAAAGAGAAGACCGTGCGCAAGCTCGAGGCCATGCAGGCCAATCTGACGCGCCTGAGCGACCTGGCCGGCGAGATCCGGCGTCAGCTGACCCCGCTCGGCCGCCAGGCGGAGATCGCGCGCGAGGCCCAGACGATCGCCGCGATCGTGCGGGATGCCCGGGCTCGTCTGCTGGCCGACGAGGTCGTCGCCCTGCGCACGGCGCTCGCCGACCACGCCCGCAGCGAGAGCGAACGCACGAGCGAGCGCATCGTCGTGCAGAGCCAGCTCGACCAGACCCGCCTGCGCGTGCAGCGCATCGAGGCCCGGCAGGTGGGCGACGCGGTCGACGAGGCCCGCCGCGTGGCCTTCGAGCTCGAGCAGGTGCAAGAGCGCGTGCGCAGCCTCGCGAGCCTCACGCAGCAGAAGCTCACCCTGCTCAGCCAGCAGGCCGAGCTGCCGGGCATGTCGACGACGATCACGCAGTCGCAAGTCGACGAGGCGCGCGCCGAGGCCGTCGCCCTGCGCGCTGGCGTTGCGACGGCCGAAGAGCTCGTCGGCGAGGTCGCCGCCCGCACGGCGACCGCGCGCGCCACGCTCGATGCCCTCGATGAGGAGATCGCCGCACAGAGCGCCCTCGTCTCGCAGCACGACCTGCAGCTCGCCGCCCTTGCGAGCCGTGTCGACGTCGCGCGCTCGACGCTCGCCGCCGCGCGGGGCGAGCTGCTGCGCCAGCAGAACGCGCTCGAGGCCGCCGTCGCGCGGCAGGAGGCCACGCGCGCCGAGCTCGCCGCCCTGCCCGCGCTCGACGAGGGTGACGGATCCGAGGCGGCGCGCGCCCTCGACGCCGCACTCGCCGAAGCCGACGACCGCGTCGCCGCGCTCAGCTCCCGCACCGACGTCGAGCGCGACGCCCTGCACACGCTCGAGCGCGAGCGGGATGCGCTCGCGGCCCGCGTCAGCGCGCTCTCGCAAGCGGTCGACTCGGGCGATGGTGCGACGGGACTCGTCGGCTCCGCGGGCATCCGCGGCCTCGTGAGCGATCACCTGCAGGTGCGCGCAGGCTTCGAGGCGGCGATCGCCGCGGCGCTCGGCACACTCGCCGAAGCCGCGCTCGCCGATGATCTCGAGGCAGGCCTGCGAGCGCTCGAGCGCGCGCACGCCGCCGAGGCGGGTCGGGTCGACGTCGTGCTCGCCGAGGTGTCGGGCCGGGCATCCGCCCCCCTGACGCCTGTTGCGGGGCTCACGGCCGCCGCCGACGTCGTCACCGCACCCGCCGGTGTGCTCAGCCTGCTCGCCCGCACCTTCATCGCCGACGACCTCGAGGCCGCGCGCGCCGCCTGGCCGGCCGTCTCGGCGCTCGAGGGCGCCGACTCGATCAGCGTGGTGACGCGCGCGGGCGACGTGCTGACGCGCTCGGTGCTGCGCGGCGGCTCGGGCGCGGGGCGCAGCCGCCTCGAGCTCGCCGCCGAGCGCGACGCCGCGTCCACCGCCCTCACCGAGGTGTCGACGGGCATCGAGCGTGCCCGCGGCGCTCTTGACGAGACCCGCGCGGCCCTCGCCGCCGCGAAGCAGTCGGCCACCGAGGCCCTCGCCGCGGTGCGTGATCAGGATGCCCAGCGCGCGGCCCGCAGCGAGCAGGTCTCGCGCGCGCGGGCCCAGGCCGAGGCCGCCGAGGCCGAAGCAGCG
Source organism: Microcella humidisoli (assembly GCF_024362325.1). Lineage (NCBI taxonomy): Bacteria > Bacillati > Actinomycetota > Actinomycetes > Micrococcales > Microbacteriaceae > Microcella > Microcella humidisoli. The sequence continues at coordinate 262,687 of NZ_CP101497.1, read as the reverse complement.
CGGCTCGCCTCGGGCGTGGATTCTGCCCAGGAGTCGGTGCGCGAGGCCGAGTCGGGGGTCGAGCGCGCGCAGGCCGAGCACGAGGAGTTCGCCGCGCGCCCCCGCCCCATGCTCGACGCGACGGCGCGCGACGCCTTACTCGCCGACCTCGAGGCGGCGCGCGCCGCCGAGCTCGAACGGCGCATTGAGCTCGAGACCGCGCGCGAGCGCGTGCGCGCGGCGGTCGAGGCGGCCGAGCTGCTCGACAAGCGCCGTGTTGCCGAGAAGGCCGCGGCTGACGAGGCCGCGCGCCGTGCGGTGCTGCGCCAGCGCCAGGTGCAGCGGGCGACCGCGGTGGCCGCCGCCCTGCCCGCCGTGCAGGCTTCGATCGACCGATCGGTCGCCGAGGCCCGGGTCGCGCTCGCCCAGCGCGAGAGCGAGCGCGCCGCGCAGAACGACGAGCTGCTCGAGCTGCGCCGCACGGAGAGCTCGCTACGCGAACGACTGGCGGCGATCACCGAGGGCGTGCACGGCCTCGAACTGCAGATCTACGAGAAGAAGCTGCACCTTTCGCAGCTGCTCGAGCGCGCGGGCGACGAACTGGGGCTCGTCGAAGAGGTGCTCGTGGCCGAGTACGGCCCCGAGGTGCCCGTGCCCGACGACGACGCGCTCACCGAGGCCGCCAAGGCTGTCGCGGATGCGATCGCGGCCGAGGCTGCCGCGCGCGTCGACCCCGACCCCGATGCGCCCGCGTTCGACCCGACTTCCGACGAAGAGGCCGCGCGGGTCGCGGAGATCGTGGCGCAGGCCGCCGCGCATCCGTTCGCGGTTCAGGAAGGTGCGGGTGCAGACGCCTCAGCTCGGCGTGTCGGCAGGGCCGAGGGGGTCGACGACAGCGACCTTCCTGATCCGCGAACAGAGCCCGCGGGCAAGCCCTTCGACCGCAGCGAGCAGCAGGCCCGCCTCGCGCGCGCCGAGCGCAAGCTCAGCCAACTGGGCCGCGTCAACCCGCTCGCGCTCGAGGAGTTCGCGGCGCTCGAGCAGCGCCACAAGTTCCTCACCGAGCAGCTCACCGACCTCGCGAACACGCGGCGCGACCTGCTGACGATCATCGATGAGGTCGACGCGACCATGCAGACGATCTTCGCCGCGGCCTTCGCCGACACCCAGGCCGCCTTCGACGTGGTCTTCCCGATCCTCTTCCCGGGCGGCACGGGCAGCCTCACGCTCACCGACCCCGAGAACATGCTCACGACGGGCATCGAGGTCACGGTCAAGCCCGCCGGCAAGAAGATCGAGCGCTTGAGCCTGCTGAGCGGTGGTGAGCGCTCGCTCGCGGCCGTCGCCCTGCTCATCGCGATCTTCAAGGCCCGCCCGAGCCCGTTCTACATCATGGATGAGGTTGAGGCGGCGCTTGACGACGCCAACCTCGGCCGCCTGCTCACGATCTTCCGCGACCTGCGCCAGAGCTCGCAGCTCATCATCATCACGCACCAGAAGCGCACGATGGAGATCGCGGATGCGCTCTACGGCGTCAGCATGCGGCAAGACGGCGTGAGCGCCGTCGTCGGGCAGCGCGTGCAGGCCCCCGACGAGCGCGCGAGCTGAGCGATCTCAGACCGAGATCGTCGGCAGCGCGGGCTCGCCTCGGCTGAGTCGCAGCGCGGCGGCGGGCAGCTCGGCGACCGCGGCCGCGCGGTGCTCGCGCGCCGCCGCCACCCCAGCGGGCCCGAGCCAGCGCGCATCGGGCTCGCCGTCGGTCATGAGCGCGACGGTCAACGCGCGCGCCGTGAGATCGGCCGGGGTGGGCGCTTCGGGCAGCCCGTCGCGGTCGTCGTCGACGACGATGCGCTCGGCGACCGCCACGCCGCCGCGCAGCAGCCGCTCGGCCCGCTTGGCCCCGCCGATCGAGGCCTTGCCGGTCGACGCCTTGGCCACGGGCATCCATTCGCCGTCATCGCCGTCGCGGCGGGCCACGAGCTTGTAGACGAAGCCCGCGGCGGGCGATCCCGATCCGGTGACGACCGAGGTGCCCACGCCGAAGGCGTCGACGGGCGCGCCGCGCAGTGCCGCGATCGTGTGCTCGTCGAGGTCGCTTGTGACGGTGATGCGCGTGCCGGTCGCCCCCAGCCCGTCGAGCTGCGCGCGCACCTCGCGCACGAGCGCGGGCAGGTCGCCCGAGTCGAGGCGCACCCCGCCGAGGCCCGTGCCCGCGACGCGCACGGCGGTCTCGACGCCCTGCCGCACGTCGTAGGTGTCGACGAGCAGCGTCGTGCCCGGGCCGAGCGCGGCCACCTGCGCGCGAGAGGCCTCCTCCTCCGAGTCGTGCAGCAGCGTGAAGGCGTGCGCCGCCGTGCCCATCGTCGGAATGCCCCAGGTGCGCCCCGCCTCGAGGTTCGAGGTCGCGCTGAACCCCGCGATGTAGGCCGCGCGCGCCGCGGCGACGGCCGCCGACTCGTTCGCCCGGCGCGAGCCCATTTCGGCGATCGGATGCCCGTCCGCGGCCGCGACCATGCGTGCGGCCGCCGTCGCCACGGCCGAGTCGTAGTTCAGCACGCTCAGCACGATCGTCTCGAGCAGCACGGCCTCGGCGAAGGTGCCGCGCACCGTCAGCAGCGGCGAGCCCGGCACGTACACCTCGCCCTCGCGGTAGCCCTCGACCTGGCCGGTGAAGCGGTAGTCGGCGAGGAAGGCGAGGGTCGCGTCATCGACCACGCGCTCGTCGGCGAGCCAGTCGAGCTCGGCCCGCCCGAAGCGGAACGCCGTGATCGCGTCGAGCACACGCCCCGTGCCCGCGAGCACGCCGTAGCGACGCTCGCCCGGCAGTCGCCGCCCGAACACCTCGAAGACGCAGTCGCGGCCCGCGCGCCCCGAGCGCAGGGCGGCCTCGACCATCGTGAGCTCGTAGCGGTCGGTGCGCAGCGCGGTCGTCACGCGCCCAGCCTAGGCGCGCCTCCGCGCAGAATGACCCTCGCGCCGTGGTCGAAACCGTGGAATGCTCCGTTCATGGACGACTACCTCTGGGTTCTCAAAGGCGATGAGCTCGACCTGATGCGTGAGCTCGAACCGAAGCGGCTGCACGAGCTCGACGAGGACGAGCTGCTCGCGCTGCACCGGCGCGTGCGCCGGGCGCGCAACAAGCACGTCTCGAATCACCGCCGCGGCGCGGCGCGCAAGGTCACGAAGACCGGCTCGCGCGGCAAGGCCGAGTACAAGACGGCGAAGAGCCGCTTGCGGGCAGAAGCCTTCGAAGAGGCCCTCGCGATCGTGAGCGAGCGTCTCGCGACCGTCGCGCACGAGACGGCCGAAGAGCTCAAGCGTGAGCGTCTCGCCCGCGCGCAGGCCGGTCGCGGAACCGGCCCCGAGTCGGTGACCTCGCACGATGGCGGTGTGGGCAGCGCCGGTCGTGCGCGCAGCCACCAGGGCACGACGGGCGGCGCCAAGCGCGACGCCTCGAGCCGCTCGCAGGGGGCGAAGCGCCAGGCGAAGCGCGACGGCCGCTGACGCGTCTGCGTGAGGGCGCACGCGCCCGCCTCACCTTCGGCCTGCTCCCGGCTCGCTCGGGCTAGCCTGCCCGCATGACCGCCCTCACCCGTTGGCTCACCGCCGAGCAGCTCGGTCCCGCGTTCGACAACGGAGGTCCGATCGTGCTGGTCGAGAACACCGACGTGTTCCGGCGGCGCCCGAGCCACCGGCAGAAGGCGCACCTCTACATCACGGCGCTGCGGCACCGCGCGCGCGAGCTGGGCGAGCGGGGCACGTTCCTGCAGGCGAGCAGCTATCGCGCTGCGCTGCGGGATGCGGGGCTCACGGGCGAGCGCCTCGAGGCGATCGACCCGCCGTCGTGGGCCGCGCGGCGCCTGGTGCGCGAGCTCGGGGCGAGCATCCTGCCGTCGCGGGGCTTCGTGACGAGCGAGGCGGACTTCGCCGCCTGGGCCGCCGGCCGGAAGCCCACCCAGCTCGTCATGGACCGCTTCTACCGCGAGGTGCGCGAGCGCACGGGAATCCTCATGACGCCCGCCGGGCCATCGGGCCAGGAACCGCAGGGCGGCCAGTTCAGCTTCGACGCCGACAACCGCCAGCCGCCGCCGAGGGGAGCCGCGACCCTGGGCCTGCCCGCGCCCTGGCAGCCGGTCGAGGACGACATCGATGCCGAGGTGCGTGCCGAGCTCGACGGCCTCGAGGCCGAGGGCGTGCGCTTCCTCGGCCGCGACGGCCCGCGCCGGTTCGCGGCGACGCGCGCCGAGGCGCTCGCCGCCCTCGACGACTTCGTCGAGACCCGCCTGGGCGACTTCGGGCCCTACGAAGACGCCATGATGCTCGGCGACGACACCATGGCGCACGCGCGCCTGAGCGTGCCAATGAACCTCGGCCTGCTGCATCCGCTCGAGGTCGTCGAGCGCGTCGTCGCCGAGTACGCGGCCGGGCGAGCGCCGCTGAACAGCGTCGAAGGTCTCGTGCGGCAGCTCATCGGCTGGCGCGACTGGGTGTGGCACCTCTACTGGCACCTCGGGCCCGACTACACGCGGCGGTCGAACGCGCTCGCCGCGCACCAGCCGCTGCCCGCCCACTGGTGGCGGCTCGACGGATCGACGACGGAAGCCCGCTGCCTCTCGCACACCCTCGACACGGTCGGGGGCACGGGCTACGCGCACCACATTCTGCGCCTCATGGTGCTCGGCAACGCCGCCCTGCAGCGCGGGTACGACCCGGCCGAGCTCACGTCCTGGTTCCAGGGCGCGTTCGTCGACGGCACGCCGTGGGTCATGCCGGCCAACGTCGTCGGCATGAGCCAGTGGGCCGACGGGGGAGTCGTGGCGACGAAGCCCTATGCGGCGGGCGGTGCCTACATTCAGCGCATGTCCGACTTCTGCGGGTCGTGCCGCTTCAACCCCAAGGTGCGTGTCGGCCCGGACGCCTGCCCGTTCACCGCGGGGTACTGGGCGTTTCTCGATCGGGTCGAGCCGAGCATCCGCGGCAATCACCGCATGGCGCAACCGCTCGCGGGGTTGCGGCGCCTCGCCGACCGCGAGCAGGTCGTGGAGCAGGAGCGCGCCCGGGGCGCGCTCTGAGAACACAGCCGCGAGCGGGGCGCGCTCTAGACTGGCGGGCGTGAGCAGCGCGCCGATCGGAGTCTTCGACTCAGGAGTCGGCGGCCTCACCGTGGCCCGCGCGATCATCGACCAGTTGCCGCGCGAGCGCCTCATCTACGTCGGCGACACCGCCAATGGTCCGTACGGCCCGCTGCCGATCGCCGAGGTGCGCGAGCACGCGCTGCGCATCATGGACGAGCTCGTCGACCAGGGCGTCAAAGCGCTCGTCATCGCGTGCAACACCGCGAGTGCCGCCATGTTTCGGGATGCCCGCGAGCGGTTCGAGCAGGGCCACGGCATCCCCGTGGTCGAAGTGATCCAGCCCGCCGTGCGCCAGGCCGTGCGCCGCACGCGCACGAAGCGCATCGGCGTGATCGGCACTACCGGCACGATCCGTTCGGGCGCCTACGCCGACGCGTTCGTCGCCGACCCCGAGATCACGCTTACGAGCGTCGCGGCACCGCGCTTCGTCGAGTTCGTCGAGGCCGGCATCACGAGCGGCCCTGAGCTCTTCGCCGTCGCCGAGGAGTACCTCGCCCCCCTCAAGACCGCCGACATCGACACGCTCGTGCTGGGCTGCACGCACTACCCGCTGCTCGCGGGCGCGATCCAGTACGTCATGGGCCCCGAGGTCTCGCTCGTCTCGAGCGCCGAAGAGACCGCGTACGACGTCTACCGCCAGCTCGTGGCCCACGGCCTCGAGACCACGGCGACGGATGCCCCGCACCACATATTCGAGGCCACGGGCCCCGACACCGAGCGCTTCCGGTCGCTCGCCCACCGCTTCCTCGGCCCCGAGATCGGGCATGTCGAGGCGTTTCCCACCGGGACGATCCCGGCTCAAACACTGAAGGGCTCGTCATGACCACGATCGCCGAATCCGCCGGCCTGCGCGCCGACGGCCGCACAGCATCCCAGCTGCGCCCCATCACGATCGAGCGCGGCTGGAGCGCTCAGGCCGAAGGCAGCGCCCTCATCAGCTTCGGCAACACCAAGGTGCTGTGCACGGCGAGCTTCACGAACGGCGTGCCGCGCTGGCTGACCGGCAAGGGCAAGGGCTGGGTCACGGCCGAGTACGGCATGCTGCCCCGCTCGACGAACGACCGTATGGACCGCGAGGCCGTCAAGGGCAAGGTCGGCGGCCGCACCCACGAGATCTCGCGCCTCATCGGTCGCAGCCTGCGCGCTGTCGTCGACATGAAGGCGCTCGGCGAGAATACGATCGTCATCGACTGCGACGTGCTGCAGGCCGACGGCGGCACGCGCACGGCCGCGATCACGGGGGCCTACGTCGCCCTCGCCGACGCGATCGAGTGGGGCCGCGAGCGCGGCTTCATCGCCAAGAAGGCCGTCGCCCTCAAGGATTCGGTGAGCGCCGTGAGCGTCGGCATCATCGACGGCACCCCGCTGCTCGACCTCGCCTACGTGGAAGACGTGCGGGCCGAGACCGACATGAACGTCGTCGTCACCGGGTCGGGCCACTTCGTCGAGGTGCAGGGCACGGCCGAGGGCGCGCCCTTCGATCGCGCCGAGCTCGACGCCCTGCTCGACCTCGCCCTCGGCGGTTGCATCGACCTCGCGGCCGAGCAGCGCGCCGCGCTCGGGGCGTAGTCGTGCGCGTCGTCGTCGCGACGCACAACGCGCACAAGGTCGCCGAGCTGCAGCGCGTCCTGGGGGCGGCCCTGCCGAGCCTCGAGTTGCTGCCTTACGACGGCCCGGCCCCGGTCGAAGATGCCGACAGCTTCGCGGGCAACGCGCTCATCAAGGCCCGCGCGGCGGCCGCCCACACGGGCCTGCCGGCCATCGCCGACGATTCGGGCGTGAGCGTGGATGCCCTCGCCGGCGCCCCCGGGGTCGACAGCGCCCACTACTCGGGTGAGCGCGATGACACGGCCAACCTGCGGCTCGTGCTCACGAACCTCGGCGACGAGTCGAACCGTGCCGCGCAGTTCACGTGCGCGGCGGCCCTCGTCGACCCGCGCGACGGCGTTGCCTTCGAGCACGTCGAGCTCGGGGTGTGGCCCGGCACGATCGCCCTCGAACCCGCGGGAGTCGGCGGCTTCGGCTACGACCCCATCTTCATCCCCGAGGGGCTCAGCGTGACGAGCGCCGAGATCAGCGCCGACGAGAAGAACGCGATCAGCCACCGCGGGCGCGCCTTCGCGGCGCTCGCCCGGGTGCTGGCCGCGCGCTACGGCGCGGCGTAGGCCGTCACTCGTAGGCTGAAGTCATGTCCTCGTCGCCCATCGCCCGCACGGTGCCCCGCACCACGGTTGACGCCGCCGACGACTACCTCAAGACGATCTACTCGCACACCGAGTGGCAACCCGACCCCATCACGCCGAACCAGCTCGCGACCCGGCTGGGACTCGCCCCCTCGAGCGTCACCGAGATGGTCAAGAAGCTGCACGCCGCCGGGCTTGTCGACCACCGGCCCTACGGCCCCATCACTCTGACGCCGGCGGGCGAGCAGCGCGCCCTCGCGATGCTGCGCCGGCACCGGCTGATCGAGACCTGGCTCGTGCGCGTGCACGGGTACGGCTGGGATGAGGTGCACGACGAGGCCGAGGTGCTCGAGCACGCGCTCAGCGATCGCCTGCTCGACGCGATCGACGCCCAGCTCGGGCGGCCGCAACGCGACCCGCACGGCGACATCATCCCGGCGGCCGACGGCTCGCTGCGTCGACCGGATGCCGTGCGCCTCGACCAGGCTCCGTTCGGCTTCGCGGGGCGCGTCGTGCGCATCAGCGACCGCGACCCCGACGTGCTACGCGTGCTCGACCAGCTCGGCATCGAGCTCGATGAGCCCGTCTGGGTGGGCGAGTCGCCCGAGGGCGGCGCGGGCGTCGCGATCCTGCGCCGCGCGGGCACCGAGATCGTCGTCTCGCCCGCGGTCGCCGGGTCGGTGTGGCTCGAGGCTCGCCCCGAGGTCTAATATTTCGGTGTGCCGAAAAATCCGGATGCGCTTCCGCCGACCGATGTGCCCCCCACCCGCGACGCACGGGTGATCGCCGCCCGCGGCGGCCTCATCATCGCGCCGATGCTGGGCCCCGCGATGGTTGCGGGCGTCGCCTACCTCGACCCCGGCAACGTCGCCGCGAACATGACGGCCGGGGCGCTGTTCGGCTACCTGCTCGTGTGGGTCGTCGTGACGGGCAACATCATGGCCTGGCTCATCCAATACCTCTCGGCCAAGCTCGGCATCGTCACGGGGCTGAGCCTGCCCGAGGCGCTCGGGCAGCGCTTCCGACGCCGCCCCGCGCGGCTCGCCTACTGGGGTCAGGCCGAGCTCGTCGCCATGGCCACCGACGTCGCCGAGGTCATCGGCGGCGCGGTCGCGCTCTCCCTGCTGTTCGACCTGCCGCTCGTCGTCGGTGGCGTCATCACGGGCATCGTGTCGATGCTGCTGCTCGTCGTGCAGAGCCAGCGCGGCGGCGTGCGCATCTTCGAGCGCGTCATCACCGGGCTGATCCTCATCATCGTCATCGGCTTCTGCGCGGGGCTCGTGATCGGTCCGCCCGACCCCGCGGCTGCCGCGGCCGGTCTGCTGCCGCGGTTCGACGGCACCGAGAGCGTGCTGCTCGCGACGAGCATCCTGGGCGCCACGGTCATGCCGCACGCGATCTACGCCCACTCGGCCCTCACGCGCGACCGCTTCGGCCAGGTCGCCGCCGGAGGCGAGCGCACGACCGTGCTGCGGGCGACGCGCATCGACGTGACGATCGCGCTCGCCATCGCCGGCTCGGTCAACGTCGTCATGCTTCTCGTCGCCGCGGCCAACCTGCAGGGCGTCGAGGGCACCGACACGCTCGAGGGGGCGCACGCGGCGCTCGGGGCCGCGCTCGGTCCGGCCGTCGCCCTGCTGTTCGCGATCGCGCTGCTCGCGAGCGGGCTCGCCTCGACCTCGGTGGGCGCCTATGCCGGCGCGGAGATCATGAAGGGGCTGCTGCGCGTGCGCATCCCGCTTCTCGTGCGGCGCGTCATCACGATCATCCCGGCGCTCGCGCTGCTGGCGTTCGGCGTCGACCCCACGCTCGCCCTCGTGCTCAGCCAGGTCGTGCTGAGCTTCGGCATCCCGTTCGCGCTCATCCCGCTCGTGCGGCTGACGGCCGACCGGGCCCTCATGGGCGAATCGGTCAACCGGATGCTCACCACCGCGCTCGCGATCGTGTGCGCCGGGCTGCTCATCGCGCTCAACGTGACGCTGCTCGTGCTGCTCGCGATCGGCGGCTGACCGCCCGCGGCCGCACGGCCTCAGCTCGGCGGCTGCTTCTCGTGCTTGCCGTCGTGCGGGCCCACGCCGTAGCCGGCCTTCGGGTGCTCGGCCTCATGGCGCCCGTCGTGCGCCGACTCGTCGACCCAGATCTCGACCTCGGGCACGGGCTCGCCGGCCGCCGCGGCCTTGGCCTCCTGGCGCTTCTCCCACTGCTCGCGACCGAGGTGCCACGCGATGCCCGCCACGGCCATGCCGATGACGACGAGGAACACGATCTCGATGTACTCGGTGACGACCTCGGCGACGCCGGGGATGTGGGCGGCGCCCCAGCCGATGAGCGGCAGCCCGACACCCCAGAGGAAGGCGCCGAGGATATTGAAGAAGAGGAACTTCTTGTAGGGCATCTTGCCCACGCCCGCGGCGACGGGGGCGATCGTGCGCACGACGCCGATGAATCGGGCGATCGTGACGGCCCAGCCGCCGTAGCGGGCGAAGAAGTACTCGGTGCGCGCGACGCTCTTCTTACTGAAGAAGCCCGCTGACTTGCGCTCGAAGATCGGCGGCCCGGCCTTGTAGCCGATGTAGTACCCGAGCTGATCGCCGAGCACGGCCGCGATGAAGATGCACAGCACGACGAGCCAGATGGGCTGGGGGATGACCCCGGTGAAGGTCAGGATGCCCGTGATGAGCAGGAGGGTGTCGCCCGGCAGCAGGAACCCGATGAGCAGCCCGGTCTCGATGAAGACGATGGCGCACACGAGCAGCAGGCCCCACTGACCGGCGCCGGTGATCCATGCCTCGACGTCGAACAACCCGAGGTCCATGGGCATCATGCGGCGGCTCCGTCGATCGTGGGGAAGGTGGCATCAGGGTACCCCGTCAACCTCGTGCGGAAGGAGGGACTTGAACCCTCACGCCCGAAGGCACAGGAACCTAAATCCTGCGTGTCTGCCATTTCACCACTCCCGCGAGTGCCGCCAGTCTAGAACCGCGCGGTCACGCCCGCCCGATGGCCTGCAGCGCCGTCCAGACCTCGGCGCGGGCCGGGAACGCGTCGAGGTCGCGCTCGAGCAGTTCGGCCGCGCGTCGCAGGCGCGCCCGAACGGTGTGCCGATGGATGCCCAGCCGCAGCGCCGCCGCCTCGGCCACGGCGTCGCACCGCAGCCAGGTGCCGAGCGTGCCGATGAGGTCGTCGCCGGTCAGGGCGTCGTGCTCGAGCAATGGCTGCACGAGCGCGGCCGGATCGTCGGGGTCGCGGGGTGCCGGCGCGAGCGCGGGGGATGGCTCGCTGGCGACGAGTGCCGCCTGCACGGCCGAGCGCAGGGCCGCGAGGCGCCCGGCGGTCTCGGCCGCCTCGGCGACGAGCGCATCCGTGTCGGCGACGCCGGCGAGGCCGGCGAGGGCGACGACGCTCGTGACGACGGCGCGCTCGGCGTCGTCGTGCGGCGAACCGGGGCCGATCGCGAGCACGCCGGTGAGGGCGGTGGCGGCGCCGACGGTCTGCAGGCTCCAGTCGTCGACCGCGCGTGCGGCGCGACGGCCCGCGCGCAGCATGCCGAGCGCTTCGTCGAGCACGGCCGCGGGGGGCGTCGTTCCGAGCACGTCGCCGTTCGCGCCGACGATGCCGGCCTCGGCGCCGATGCGGCGGGCGAGCTCGGCGACGACGGCCGCGAGGCCGGTCGGGCGCAGGGCGGCGACGGCGATGGCGCGCTGCGTCTCGAGCGTCCAGCGCACGCGCGCGTAGCGCTCCTCCGCATCGAGGTCGGCGACCGCGCGGGCCACGGCGATGAACGGCGTGCGGTAGGGCACTTCGAGCAGGGCGATGCCGTGCGCGGCGCAGGCCTCGGCGAGGGCATCCGGTGTGCCATCGCGGATGACCTCGGTGCCGAAGCCGACGGCGGGAACCCCCGCCTCGGCGAGGCGCGCGACCCAGGGGGCGATGTCGTCATCGCTCGCCCACTGCGTTCCGGTGGTGAGCAGAGCGTCTCCGGGGGAGAGGAAGGGAGTCGGGTCGGCGAGGTCGCTCGAATGCACCCACCCCCACGCGCGGGCGCGGGCTGAATCGTCGGCCCAGATCAGCCGAAGCTGCAGCTCGCGGCGAGCAAGCACGGCGTCGAGGGTGACGGGCATGCGCGGGTTCCTTGCATTCGGGAGTCGCGGACGGGGACGCGCCGACCCTACCTCCTGCGTGTACGCGATGTCGAGTGTTTCGGCCCATCGTGTACAGCGCGTACACGCCACCGGCGGTCGCGCGGCCCTACTCTTGCGGCATGAGCATGACGATCGACGCCCCCACGATTCTCGGCGGGCCGAGCCTGCCGCAGCGCCGCGAGCTCGTGACGAGCATCCCGGGCCCGAAGAGCGAGGCCCTCATCGCGCGCAAGCAGGCCGCCGTCTCGGCCGGTGTCGGCACCATGATGCCGGTCTACGCGGTCGCCGCTGGCGGTGGTGTGATCGTCGACGTCGACGGCAACTCGCTCATCGACCTCGGCTCGGGCATCGCCGTCACGAACGTCGGCAATGCCGACCCGCACGTCACCGCGGCCGTCATCGAGCAGGTGCAGCGCTTCACGCACACGTGCTTCACGATCACCCCCTACGACGGCTACGTCGAGGTCGCCGAGGCGCTCAACCGACTGACCCCGGGCGACCACGCCAAGCGCACCGCGCTCTTCAACTCGGGCGCCGAGGCCGTCGAGAACGCCATCAAGATCGCGCGCTACTACACGGGCAAGTCGGCCGTCGTCGCCTTCGACCACGGCTACCACGGCCGCACCAACCTCACGATGGCGCTCACCGCCAAAGCCATGCCCTACAAGGCCGGCTTCGGCCCCTTCGCTCCCGACGTCTACCGCGCGCCCATGTCGTACCCCTACCGTGACGGGCTCAGCGGTGCCGAGGCGGCTTCCCGCGCCATCCACATGATGGAGCGCCAGATCGGCGCCGACCGCCTCGCGGCCATCATCATCGAGCCCATCCAGGGCGAGGGCGGCTTCGTCGTGCCCGCCGAGGGCTTCCTCCCCGCGCTGCAGGCCTGGGCCAACGCGAACAATGTCGTCTTCATCGCCGACGAGGTGCAGACGGGCTTCGCCCGCACCGGTCAGATGTTCGCGAGCGAGCATGAGGGCATCGTGCCCGACCTCATCACCCTCGCCAAGGGCATCGCGGGCGGTCTTCCGCTCGCGGCCGTCACCGGCAAGGCCGAGATCATGGATGCTCCCCACGCGGGCGGCCTCGGCGGCACCTACGGCGGCAACCCCATCGCGACGGCCGCGGCCCTCGGTGCCCTGAAGGCCTACGACGAGCACGATCTGCTCGGGCGGGCGCTCGAGCTCGAGACGATCATCCGTGACGAGCTCACCGCCCTTCAGGCGCGCGACGCCCGCATCGGCGACATCCGCGGACGCGGCGCCATGATGGCGATCGAGCTCGTCGACGAGAACGGGGCTCCGGATGCGGCGCTCACCGGTCGCGTCGCGAAGCACTGCCACGTGAACGGCGTCGTGGTGCTCACCTGCGGCACCGACGGCAACGTCATCCGCCTGCTGCCGCCCCTGTCGATCGGCGACGACCTGCTGCGCGAGGGCATCGGCGTCATCGCCGAGGCGCTCGCCGCCAACTGAGCCACCAGCACCACTCCATCCATCCGCGGATCCGCCACCACCGCATCCGATCACCAGCGAAAAGGGAATCCCATGATCACCGAAGCCGAACTGCTCGCGAAGGTCCCCCGCGGCCTCTACATCGACGGCGCGTGGATCGACGCCGAGGGCGGCGCGACCATGACCGTCACCGACCCGTCGACCGGCGCCGTGCTCGCCGAGATCGCGAGCGCCTCGGTCGCCGACGGCAAGAAGGCGATGGATGCCGCGGCCGCCGCCCAGGCGAGCTGGGCCGCGACCGCGCCTCGCGTGCGTGCCGAGCTGCTGCGCAAGGCCTGGGAGCTCGTCATCGAGCGGGCCGACGAGTTCGCCCTGCTCATGACGCTCGAGATGGGCAAGCCGCTCGCCGAGTCGCGCGGTGAGGTCACCTACGGCGCCGAGTTCCTGCGCTGGTTCAGCGAGGAGGCGGTGCGCATCACGGGCCGTTTCGGCGAGAACCCCGAGGGCACGGGCCACATCGTGGTCTCGCACGCTCCCGTCGGGCCGTCGTTCCTCATCACGCCCTGGAACTTCCCGCTCGCCATGGCCACGCGCAAGATCGCGCCCGCGATCGCCGCCGGCTGCACCTCGATCATCAAGCCCGCCGCGCTCACCCCGCTCACGACGATGTACTTCGTCAAGACGCTCGAAGACGCCGGCCTGCCGAAGGGCGTCGTCAACGTCGTCACGACGGCCAAGTCGGGTGCCCTGTCGGCCGAGATCATCGCCGACCCGCGCCTGCGCAAGCTCAGCTTCACCGGCTCGACCGAGGTCGGCCGCGTGCTCATGAAGCAGGCCGCCGACGGAATCCTGCGCACCTCGATGGAGCTCGGCGGCAACGCCCCCTTCGTCGTCTTCGCCGACGCCGATCTCGACAAGGCCATCGACGGCGTCATGCTCGCGAAGTTCCGCAACATCGGCCAGGCGTGCACGGCCGCCAACCGCATCCTCGTGCAGCGCGACGTGGCGGAGGAGTTCAGCCGCCGTGTCACCGAGCGCGTCGCGTCGATGAAAATGGGCCGCGGCACCGAGGAGGGCGTGCAGATCGGCCCGCTCGTCGACGACAACGCGGTGCAGGGCTCGCACGAGCTCGTCGAGGACGCGGTCGCGCGCGGTGCGACCGTCACGACCGGCGGGCAGATCCCCGACCGCGACGGCTCGTTCTACCCGGCCACGGTCATCACGGGTGTCGTCGCGGGCACGCGTCTGCTGACGGAGGAGATCTTCGGCCCCGTGCTCGCGATCGTTCCCTTCGACACCGAGGACGAGGCCGTCGAGCTCGCGAACGCGACCGAGTACGGGCTCATCTCCTACGTCTACACGCAGGATCTCGCGCGCGGCATGCGCATGATCGACCGCCTCGAGACGGGCATGATGGGCCTCAACGCGGGCGTCATCTCCAACGCCGCGGCGCCCTTCGGCGGCGTGAAGCAGTCGGGCATCGGTCGCGAGGGCTCGCTCGAGGGCATCGACGAGTACCTCACCACGAAGTACACCTTCGTTCCGAAGAGCTAGGTGTCGTGACCGTCGGGCGCTCGCCCGACGGCATCCTCTTCCGCTGCCGGGCGCTGTGGTGGCCGCCCGGCAGCGGATCTCTTCTGCGCGCTACCCGAGCTGGTAGAGCGCGAACGCCAGGGCGAAGCCGAGCGCCGACCACAGTCCCGTGAACGAGCGGTCGGCCGCGAACGCCTCGGGAATCATCGTGTTGGCGACCATCGCCAGAATGCCGCCCGCCGCGATCGTCGTCACGACGGCGACCACTTCGGGCGCCGCGCCCGCGAGCAGCCCGAAGCCGAGCATCGCTGCGATGCCCGACACGAGGGCGATGCCGCCCCACACCCCGAACACGTACCGCGCGCTGCGGCCCTCGTGCTTCATGCCCGCCGCGCTCGCGAGCCCTTCCGGCACGTTCGACACCGCGACGGCGACGAGCAGCGGGATGCTCACCGCACCGCCCTGCGCGATCGAGAGCCCCAGCACGAGGCTCTCGGGCACCCCGTCGAGCAGCGCCCCGATGGCGACGGCGATGCCGACGCTCGCGCTCGCGGCCGCCGCCGGGGCTGCGTGCACGCCCGGCTCGCTCTGCAGTGCGATGGACTGCTTGCGCGCGCGAGCGCCCCGTCGCGCGAGGGCGAGGTCGGCGAGCACGTAGATCACGGCGCCAGCGAGGAAGCCGCCCAGGGTGGGCAGCAGCCCGCCCACCTCGTGCGCCTCGGCGACGAGCTCGAACGCGAGCGTTGAGATGAGCGCACCCGCGCCGAACGCCATGACGCCGGCTACGACCCCGGTCGGCACCCGCACGACCCAGCCGATCGCGGCCCCGAGCACGAGGAAGCTCGCGGCGGCGAGCCCCACGGCCCCGGCGGCGAGTGCCTCGAGCATGCGCGCCTCCTCGTCGTGGGTTGCCCGCAGGGGCAGTCGCGCTCAGCCTAGGGCCGTGCCCCTTCGCGAGCCCGAGATCGTGCTTTCTCGGTCGCACATCAGGCCGCACCCGCTGGCTGCCGTCTGCCCTGAGACCATCCGTCGGTCCCGAATCACCTGGTCCTCCCCACGACTTCCCAACACGGGACCGATCGACAGAGTGCGCGACTCGTGCGGCGTGCGTTGGACGCGGCACAACGCTGTGCGGCATGACTGCAGACCCTGCTGGCCTCGACCTGCTCGATCCATCGTGGGCGGTGCGGGCATCCGTTCGCGGCGACGGGATGCCCTACGCTCGCACCCGGCGTGTCGACATCGACCATCCATTCCACGGCGTCGCGACGCGCCGGGTCGACCTCGATGACGTCGTCCAGCGGGCTCACGCGCTGTCGCTCTGGCTGCCGAGCGATGCGGCGTTCAGCCATTCGACGGCGGCGCGGCTGCGCGGGCTCCCCCTGCCACTCGCTTTCGCCCGCGAGGCACTCGTACACGTGTCGTTGCCGAGACCCCGGCGTGCACCGAAGGGCAGAGGGACGTGCGGCCACAGCATCGATCTGCCATCCGCGCGGGTCGAGCACTGTCTGGTCGTGTCGGCAAGCAGCGGCGAGCAGCTGCCGCTGCGGATCGTCGACGAGCCGCTCACGCTCCTGTCCTGCGCGACACAGCTGCAGGTACCAGACCTGATCGCGCTCGCCGACGCCATGCTGCGGCGCGCGACCGTCGAGGGGCGGACCGATCCGATGGTCGCGGCGCTCGCCATCGGGCGCGGGCGCCCGGGGTTCGCGCGGCTCGCACGCGCCGCGCCGCTACGTCGCGGGGGCGTCCGGTCGCGGGCCGAGACGCTGCTGCGCCTCATGATCGCGATCGCGGGGCTTCCCGAGCCGGTGGTCGCGCATCCCGTGCACTCGTCCGACCGGTCACCCGAGCGATGGACCGCCGAGGCCGACCTCGCGTGGCCGGAGTTCGGGGTGCTCGTCGAGTACGAGGGCGATGTTCACCGCACGTCCCGTCGACGCTTCACGACAGACGTGCGCCGCTTCGATCGATATGCCGATGAGGGATGGCGCGCGGTGCGCGCGACTCGCGACGATGTGTTCGCCGACCCACGCGAGTTGATGAGTCGACTGGAGCGGCGCTTGCGAGACGGCGGATGGCGTCCCCCTCGCGCGTGGCGGCTGCGAGAGGTGACGCCTGCGAGGGCGTGAGTGAGGCAGCCCGAAACCGCCCGCCCGAATGCCTGTCGTCGCCTCGAGTGCCATGGCAGGGCTGCGACCCAAATGACTCGCCGACACCATCGATCGGTCCCGAATTGAGTAACCCGGCCCAGGCGCCCGCTAACCGGGACCGATCGATGCCGCTTGCACGTGCGCGGGCCGTCAAGGCTCGGAGGGTCACTCCATAGGCGCCCGGGCCAGCCGGGCAGAGCAACCACAGCCCGCTCCTTGTGGAGAATCCCTCACCCCGACGGCACCCCCTCACCAGAATGACCCGCATGTCAGCCGCCCACAGCGTCATCACCGAGCGTGTGCGCGAGCGGGTGCGGGCCGAGCGCCTCGACCTCAGCGCCGACCCGACCGCTGCCGAGCGCCTCGTGCGCGACGAGCTGCGCGTCTACGCCGAGCGCTCGCTCGCGGGCAGCCTGCCGAGCCTCGGCGACGAGCAGGCCGCGCTCGGCCGCGTGCTCGCCGATCTCACCGGCTACGGCCCGCTGCAGCCCTACTTCGACGACCCGACGGTCGAAGAGATCTGGATCAACGCCCCCGACGCCGTGTTCATCGCCCGCGCGGGCGTCACCGAGCGGGTGGATGCTCGCCTCACCGACGAGCAGGTGCGCACGCTCGTCGAGCGCATGCTGCAGAGCACGGGCCGCCGCGTCGATCTGAGCAGCCCGTTCGTCGACGCGAGCCTGCCCGACGGCTCGCGCCTGCACGTCGTCATCCCTGACGTCACGCGGCAGCACTGGGCCGTCAATGTGCGCAAGTTCTCGCAGCGCATCCGCAGCCTCGTGCGCCTGGTCGAGCTCGGCTCGCTCACGCCGCTCGCGGCGGAGTTCCTGCGCATGAGCGTGCTCGCCGGCAGCAACATCCTGGTCAGCGGGGCCACGCACTCCGGCAAGACGACGTTGCTCGGTGCGATGCTCGCGAGTGCCCGCCCCGCCGACCGCATCGTCACGGTGGAGGAGACCTTCGAGCTCGACCTCACGGCTGCCGACGTCGTCGCCATGCAGTGCCGCACGCCCAACCTCGAGGGCACCGGCGAGATCACCCTGCGACGCCTCATCAAAGAGGCGCTGCGCATGCGCCCCGACCGCCTCGTCGTGGGCGAGGTGCGCGAGGCAGAGTCGCTCGACCTGTTGATCGCGCTCAACTCCGGCTTGCCGGGCATGTGCTCCATCCATGCGAACAGCGCGCGGGATGCTCTCGTCAAGCTCTCGACCCTCCCACTCCTGGCGGGCCGCAACATCGACTCGGCGTTCGTGGTGCCCACCGTCGCGAGCGCGATCGACCTCGTCGTGCACTGCGAGATGGTGCGGGGCGGCTCTCGCCGGGTGGCGGAGATCGTGGCGCCGACGGGTTCGGTCGTCGCCGGGGCGATCGAGGCCGAGTCGATCTTTACCCTCCGTGACGGAGCGCTCGAGCCGACCGGCTCGCTGCCCGCGCGCGCCGAGCGGTTCGCGGGCGCTGGACTCGACCCGAGCATCCTGCTGCGAAGCGAGACGCACCCCGCCGAGCAGAACGATACGCGCGGCCCCCGCTGGAGCGACCGCGCGGAACCGGAGAGCGAGTCGCGCGCGTGACCCTCGCCGTCGGGTTCCTGCTCGCGGCCGGGGTGCTGCTCGTCGCCTCGCCGTGGCTGTGGCCGCGCCGCGAAGGGTCGAGCACCGCGCGCGATCCGCTCGCCCCGCTTGCCGATCTGCTCGCCCGCGCGGGCGTCGCCTCGGTCTCACCGTTCGTGCTGCTCGGCGTCGTCGCGATGGCGGGCATCGCCGGAGGAGCCCTGACCCTGCTGCTCGTGCCGGTGGTCGCGCTCGCGCCCGTCGCGGCGGTCGTCGCGGCGACGGTGCCCCTGCTCGTGCTGCGCGGCCGCGCCGCCGCCCGCCGCCGGGCTCTGCGTGCCGTCTGGCCCGACGTCGTCGACCACTTGCTCTCGGGCGTGCGTGCGGGTCTCAGCCTGCCGCAGGCTATCGCGGCGCTCGCCGACTCTGCGCCCGAGCCCGTGCGGGCGCCGTTCCGCACGTTTCGCCGCGACTACCTGCGCACCGCCCAGTTCACCGAGTGCCTCGACGCGCTCAAGGCGACGCTCGCCGATCCGGTGGCCGACCGCATCGTCGAGACGCTGCGCATGGCGCGCGAGGTCGGCGGCACCGAGCTGCCGAGCGTGCTGCGCTCGCTCTCGCACTACCTGCGCGCCGACGCGGCCGTACGAGCCGAGGTGGATGCGCGCCAGTCGTGGGTGCGCACGGCGGCCCGACTCGGCGTCGTCGCGCCGTGGATCGTGCTGCTCCTGCTCAGCACGCGCCCCGAGGCGGCCGCGGCCTACAACTCGACCGGGGGAGCGGTGCTCGTCGTCGGCGGCCTCGCCGCCACCCTCGTCGCCTACCGGCTGATGATCGCGCTGGGGCGACTGCCCGAAGAGGGGCGGTGGTTCCGATGACGCCCTTGATCGGTGCTGCTTTGCTCGCCGGCCTCGGACTCGGCGGCGGACTGTGGCTGCTCGTCTCGGCATCGCCCCGCATCGGGCGGCCGCGACTGGCCTCGCGGCTCGCGCCGTACCTCGTCGACGTGTCGGCCGAGGCGCGAGCGATGACAGCCGCGCGCCGGTCGGACCCGCTGCCGGTGCTCGGTGCGCTGCTCGCCCCGGTCGTGGAGTCTGCGCGGGGTGCGCTCGATGCGGTGCTCGGCGGCGAGGCGATCATCCGCACGCGCTTGCGTCAGTCCGGCTCGCCGCTCACCTTTCAGGGGCACCGCACGCGGCAGCTGTTCGGGGCCCTGCTCGGCGCGGCGTCCGGCATCGCCCTCGCCATCCTCGTCGCGCGTGATGGCGTGCCATTCGTGCCCGCCGCCATCGGAGCGGTCGCGGCCGGCGGCATCGGCGGCATCGCCGCGGTGGATGCCCTGCTGGCGCACGCCGCCCGCCGCCGCTCGGCACGCATCGCCGAAGAGTTCCCCACCGTCGTCGAATTCCTCGCGCTCAGCGTCGCGGCCGGAGAGAGCATCCTCGAAGCCCTGCGTCGCGTCGCCCGCACCGGGTCGGGAGAACTGGCGGGCGAGCTCGATCGCGTCGTGCAGCGAGCCGCCGCGGGTCAGCCGCTCGCGACCGCCCTGGCCGAGGTGCGCGACGACTTGGCCGTGCCCGCCGTCAGCAGGTTGATCGACCAGGTGCTCGCCGCTCTCGACCGCGGAACTCCGCTCGCCGAGGTGCTGCGCGCCCACGCCCTCGACGCACGCGACGAGTCGAAGCGGCGCCTGCTCGAAGCCGCCGGAACGCGCGAGGTCGCCATGCTCGTGCCCCTCGTGATGCTCATCCTGCCGGTCACGGTGCTCTTCGCCGTGTGGCCGGGGCTCATGGTGCTGCAGCTCGGGTTCTAGGTCGAAGGCGCGTCGCTCTCCACGCAGCCGTTCAGAGCCGTGACGAACTGTTCGATCTCTTCCGCTGACAGGTGCGACAGGTCATTGCTGAACCAGTTCATCCATACGTCGCGCGCGTCTGACTCGTTGATCGAGCCGCCCTCGTCCAGAAGTTGGGCGAACGACTGAGCCTCATGCCAATACTCGTCGATCGGCGCCCAGTCGGGCTTTCCGGGCTGGAGCCCCTGCGGGTCGAACTCGGTGAGCACGGCGAGCACTCTCAGGACGAGTGCGTCGTAGCGCCGGGCCTCGGTGATGATCTCGGCATCTGACATGAGCGCCATTCTGCACCGCACCTCAGACGTCAGAGGCACGGCCAGGCCAGTAATCCCTGTTCACGACCGACCTGGTGCCGTCCGACTCTCGGGATGCTGTGTGGCGCCCTCGGCTGACACTCGTCGGGTCGCTAGTTCGGCACCTCCTGGATCGGACCCATGTCGCGTCCACCCGGAGAACTCGTGTGAGCACCGCGTGTCGAATGCCCAAGGCAGGGTGTCGGGAGGTGGTGCGGGTTGGTGCGACACGCGTGATCCAAGACCGCGACCGCGAGCCTGACTGAGTCGGCTAGCGGCGAGCAACCCCGAGCGCCGCTGCCACTGCGCGGGCGCGGTCGAGCTCGGCGGCGACGGGCGCGACCACCTCCCGCTGCACGACCTCGTCGACGGAGGCGAGCAAGCGTTTGCGCGTGCGACGTCTCCGCCTGGCCGCCGTCAGGGCGCTGAGCACGGCCGACAGCAGCCCGAGCAACACTCCGACGAGCACGGCGGCGATGATCACGAGCGTGGGAATAGCCCAGCCCTCGAGCGGGCCTTCTTCGACGCGGGGAATGAGCAGAGCGGGCATCCCGAACGTCGGCAGCAGGGATGCCCCGACGAGCCACAGGGCTCCGAGTACGCCAGCCACGATCGTGACCCATTGAACGACGCCGATGATCGCCCACCACCACGAGCCCTTAGCAGGCAGGGGGGTTCGCGCGATTGCGCGGTCGAGGTCGGCGGGCAGAGCATCGAGCGCGCCCTCGGCGGCGGTGCGCACGGCGGCCTTCCATGGGCCCGCGAGGCCCGCGGCGGCGGTGTCAGCGAACGAGCGCACGGCGAGCGAGAGTTTCGCTTGAGCGCCCGCGCTGAGCAGCGGCATGCTCGTGCGGTGCACGTCGGGGTCGACGTTCTTGTCAGAGCCGCGGCGCTTCGGGCCGAGCCCGAGGCGCGTGAGCGGGTCGGCGCGGAGGCGGCCGATCCACGAGACGAGCGGCCAGCCCGTGACCTGACCGGCGCGCTTTCGGTACGAGCTCGCGACGGCGGCCGCGACGACGTCGACGCCCGCCGCCGTGCCGACCTCGTCGCGCACGCGCACCGATGCAGGAGTATCAAGGCGAGCAGCCGAGCCCGGGTCGTCGATGCGCGCGGCGAGGGTCTGCACGTCGGCGGTGAGACGAGCATCCCGAGCCTTGCGGGCCGCGGCGAGATCGCCGATCGCGGTCTTGAGCGCATCCACCCCCTCGAACGTGCGCGCGCTCACGGGCAGCACGCGAGCGCGAGGCAGTCCGTCGCGCGAGACGATCGACTGCAGCGATGAGACGACGGATGCTCGGTCTCCCGCCGCGAGCAGATCCACTTGGTTCAGCACGACGAGCGTGACCGCTGCGTGCCGGGCGTGCGGCGCGATGAACTCGGCGTGCAGCACGTCGTCGGCATACTTCTGCGGGTCGACAACCCAGAGCAGGGCATCCACTTGGCCGGCCAGTCGCTCGGCGATCGCGCGGTTGCCCGCCTCGACAGAATCCACGTCGGGCAGATCGACGAGCACGAGCTTGCCCGCGCGCGGATCGATCGGCTCGACGCGCTCGATGCGCTCGCGAATCTGCAGCCAGTCGAGCAGGTCGGCGGCACCCGTAGCGTCCCACGTGACGGCGAGGGCTTGCGACGTCGTCGGACGCCGAACGTGCGCCTTCGCCACCTCGTCGCCGACGAGCGCGTTCACCAGGCTCGACTTGCCCGACCCGGTCGCGCCGAAAACGCCCACGACCGTGTGCTCGGGCGAGCGCGCACGACGCGCCTCGGTCTGCAACAGGAGTGCCCGCGCTTCGTCGGCGATCGCACTCGGGATGCGCCCCGTGCCCGCCTCGGTCACCGTCCGCAGAGCGGCGATCCGCTCGTCGAGGGTCGGTCTTGTTGCACTCACGCGTCTGCCGCCCGCGCCACGTCGTCGAGCAGCGCCCGCGACTCGCGCCGCAGCGACTCGGGTGCCGAGCCGAATCGCAGGGATTCGAGTGCCGTGCCCAGGCGATCGGCCTCCGAGTCGAAGAGCGCTTCGACCCGCCGCTGCAGATCGCTGCGGGCTTCGGCCGCGAGCCGGCGCACGGCGTCTTCGCCGAAGATCGTCTCGAGCAGCTTCTGGCCGATGACGGCCGAGCCGCCTGCGATCGCGAGCTCGCCGCCCGTGAGTCCTCCGGTCGAGGCGAACACGACGATCATGAGCGCCACCGTCACGACGTTGAGCCCGAGCGACACCACGCGAGCCCGCACGCGCTTGGTGCCCGCGTTGTCGTGAATGAGTTGCATGAGCGCGCCCTGCCACTCGCGGATCATCGCCGCTGCGCGGTCGCGCAGCTCGGGGCTCTCCGCGGCGAGGTACGGGTTGAGTTCGGCGACCATGCGCCCCGGCAGGGTGCGTTCGAGGTCGGACCAGGCGGCGGCGGCCGCGCGCCCCGCCTGATCGATAATGACCGCCTGCAGCCCGCTCTCGATCTGCGTCTCGACCGCGATGACCGGGCTCGGCTTGCCGGTGACCCACGCCGTGATGCTGTCGCGCGTGCGGGCGTACCACGACTCAATGCTGCGGAACACGTCGGATGTCCCCACGAAGTCCTGCCACCGCGCGAGCACCTCGCCGCGCAGCAGCGCGCCGTCGCTCGTCGCCGCATCGACGGCGTCGATCGCCGCCTGGTAGTGCGCGTCGGCGGCGGCTTCGGCACCGTCGAGCCAGTCGAGTTGCTGCTGGCGAGCATCCGCAATGCGGGCCACGCGCTGGTCGAGATCGCCGATGGCGCCGCTCAGCGTGCGGGCCGCAATGCGGGCTCGGGATACGCGGTCGCCCGCAATGCCCTCGAGCCACGCGCGCGGGCCGGCGACCGCACTCGCCGGCAGCATGCCGAGGTCGTCGAGGGGCTGCTCGTCGATCGTGAACACGGGCGCGTCGGCCAGCCCCCGAGCGGCGAGCATGGCGCGCAGGTCGGGCAGCACTTCGTCGGTGGCTCCGGGCGGCACGCGGTTGAGCACGACGCCGACCGTGATCTGCCGCGCGGCGGCACCCTCGAGCAAGCGCCAGGGCACGGCGTCGGCGTAGCGGTTGGCGGTCGTGACGAACAGCCACAGGTCGGCGGCGGCGAGCAGCTGCGCGGCGAGGGCGCGGTTCTCGTCGGCGACCGAGTCGATGTCGGGGGCGTCGATGATCGCGAGCGAGCGCGGCACGGCCTCGTGCTCGAGCAGCATGAGTTCGCTGATGCGCGCGGCCTCGGGGGTGTCGCCCGCGGCACTCGCGGGAGTGCCCGGCGCGCTCACCCGACCGCGCACGCGCGCGAGCCCCGGCAAGATGCGGTCGCTCGCGAACCAGCCGGCATCGACGGGAGAGTGCACGAGTATCGGTTGCCGCGTCGTCGGGCGGATGACGCCTACGCGGGTCGTCGCCACTCCGAGCAGCGCGTTGACGATGGTCGACTTGCCCGATCCGGTGGAGCCGCCGACGACCGCGAGCAGAGGAGCGTCGAGGTCGGCGAGCCGCGGGCGGATGTAGTCGTCGATCTGTCGCACCGCAGCGGCCGCAGCCTCGCGTTGCTCAACGATCCCGTCGAGGTGCAGGCTCAGGCCGACGTCGGCGAGCGATGCCCGCAGTCGTTCGAGCGACACGGTCGCGGGCGCTCGGGTGTCGGTCACGACTCAAGCATGCCGGGCGCCGGCAAGGTTGGCGACCTCTTGACGGCAGGCGCGCGTTGTGGACAGCTCCGACGCTCACCGTCGCACGACGAGCAGAATCGCGCGCATGCGCAGAATCCTCGACTTTTTCGCCCGAGCGAACGACGACCGCGGAGACGTTCCCGGCTGGGTGCTCATCACCCTCATGACCGCGGGGCTCGTCATCCTCATCTGGGCGCTCGCCGGCCCCGCGCTGCAGGGCGTCTTCCAGCAGGCGATCGACCGCGTCACCGGTTTCTGACGCCGGCCCTCGCCGATGGATGCCCTGCGCGCGCGCCTCGCGAACGACCGCGGCTCGGCCGCGGTTGAGTTCGTGCTCGTCGGCGTGCTGCTCACCCTCGTGACGCTGAGCGTGCTGCAGGTGGCGTTCGCCCTGCACGTGCGCACGACCCTCATCGACGCCGCCGCCGAGGGGGCCCGGTACGCGGCGCTCGCCGACAGCTCCCTGCCCGCCGGCATCGAGCGGAGCCGCGAGCTCATCACCGCGGCGCTGGGGGAGGGCTACGCGCAGAGCATCTCGGCCGGCACGGGGGCATACGGAGGGCATCCCGTGGTCATCGTCACCGTGCGGTCGCCGCTGCCGCTCATCGGCATGGTCGGCATCGACGACACCCTGGAGGTGAGCGGGCGTGCGGCCCTCGAGCCCCTCCGATAAGAGCGCAGAACGCGGCGGCGGATGCGATGACCGCGGCTCGGCCTCGCTCGAGTTCCTCACCGCGGGATTGCTCATGCTCGTGCCGCTCGTCTACCTGATCCTCACGCTCGGCACCATCCAGTCGGCGTCACTCGCCGCCGAAGGAGCCGCCCGTCAGGCCGCCCGGGTGTTCGTGCAGGCGGATTCCACGGCCGCAGGCTCAGCCGCCGCGAAACGGGCGCTCGCCATCGCCTTCGCCGACCACGGGCTCGAGACGACCGCGACGAGCATCGCGATCACGTGCGAGCCGCGACCCGACCGCTGCCACACGCGCCGCGGCTGGGTGACCGTGCGCGTCGAGGCGAGCGTGCCCTTACCGCTCGTGCCGCCACTGTTCGACCTGCGCGTGCCGCTCGCCATCCCCATCGAGGCGAGCGCCACCCAGCAGGTCTCCCGATTCTGGGGCGCGGGGTGATGCGGCGGCGCGCGCTCGGCAGCGGCTCGCGGCTCGACCCCCGCGACGACCGCGGCTCGACACTGCCGCTCATCGCGGGCTACGGCGCGCTCGCCCTCGCGGTCGTGCTGCTCGTGACCGCCGCGACCTCGCTGTATCTCGAGCGCAAGCGCCTCTTCACGCTCGCTGACGGCGCCGCGCTCGTCGGCGCCGAGTCGTTCGACCTCGACGACGTGCGCGTGACGCCCGAGGGCGTGCTGCGCCCGCGCCTCACCGACCAGCAGGTGCAGCAGGGCGCGCGGCAGTACCTGGCCGAGGCACCCGCGGGCGGGCTCGAGAACCTTCAGCTCGTCGCCGCGAGCACGCCCGACGGTCTGAGCGCTCGCGTCACCCTCGCCGCCGACTGGCGGCCGCCCGTGCTCGCGATCCTGCTGCCCGAGGGCCTGCGGCTCGAGGTCACCGCGACGGGCCGCAGCGTCTTCGACTGAACCGTGGAGCGCGCCCACCAGAATGGGCACGTGAGCACCGATCGCCCCGAGAAGCCCGTCACCTACATCAGCGTCGACATCGAGGCGGCTGGTCCGAGCCCGAGCGGGTTCGCGATGCTCTCGGTGGGGGCGTGCGTGGTCGATCCCCGCAGCGTCGACGCCCCCGACACCGAGCCGGGCTTCTACGTCGAGCTGCAACCCGACCGCGAGGGGGTGCTCGACTCGGCGATGAGTGTCGGGGGCTTCACGCTCGACGGGCTGCGCGCATCCGGAACCGCCCCCGAGGCGGCGATGCAGCAGTTCGCCGACTGGATCGACACCGTCACCCCCGCCGGTCACCGCCCCGTGATGGTCGGCTTCAACGCGGTCTTCGACTGGATGTTCGTGGCCGACTACTTCCACCGCTACCTCGGCCGCAACCCCTTCGGCCACTCGGCGCTCGACATCAAGGCCTTCTATCTCGGAGTCACGGGCTCGAGCTGGGCGGGAACGAGCATGAACTTCGTCGCCGAACGCTATGGGCTGAGCATCACCCTGACGCATAATGCACTCGACGACGCGCGCGATCAGGCGGCCCTCTTCCGGGCTGTGCGAGGCGAACTGGCGTCGCGCGACTGACCCCTTTCGCCCCCGGAGGCCCGCGATGACGCTCCAGACGAATCAGCCCGACGACGACATCGCGCGCATCCGCGAATCGGCCGCCCGCCTGGGGGTGCAGCTCGATGAAGAGGCCGCCCTGCAGTGGCTCGCCGCGATCGCCGCCGACGCCGCGAGCGACGAGCACATCGTCACCCACGAGAGCGGCACCTTCGGGCACCGCGTGACCATGCTCGACTTCACGCCGCGCGACCTCGAGCGCTTCCGTCGCATCGGCCAGGTCGTCGAGGTGACCGGCCCGCCCGAGATCGCGGAGAGCGCGCTCGCGCTGAGCGGCTCGGCGGCGCAGTCGAAGATCCAGTCGTTCCCCGGCGACTGCGACTACTTCCAGCGCCTCAACATCAAGGCCGCGTCGCGCGAGGAGGCGTGCCGAATCATGGCCGACCTCATGCGCGCGGCCGCGCGGCGCACGTACACGGCCGACGCCTTCCAGTTCCTCGAGGGCAAGCTCGGCAGCTACCCCGTCGACTGCGAGCACGGCGGTCAGCCGCGCAAGCGCGGTAGCCCCATCACGTGGACCCCGGCCGAGATCGAGGCCGAGCGCATCGAGCTGACGCTCGCCGACGGCAGCGTGCAGACCCTCACCTGGTACGAGGCCGCCCTCGACCCGGGCTGGTGCAAGCTCGACTGGGTCGTCACCGACCCGCAGCGCAAGTCGCTCTCGAACGCGAGCAACGTCATCGACGTGACGTGGGAGGGGCCCGACGGCGAGATCGTTCCGCTCGACGGCTACCTCGACGCGTACTTCCAGGAGGTCTACCTCGAGGCCGACGATCTGCCGACCTTCACCAAGGTCGTGCAGCACGTCAGCGACGACGCGCTCGACGAGTACGTCGAGCGGCTCGAAGAGGAGGTGCGCAAGTACCTCACGAAGCAGGTGAACTACGGCAAGGCCGCCAAGCGCATGTACAACATCTTCCGCCTCTCGGGCCGTCACATCGATGCGGCCTACGTGCGCGAGCTCTTCGACGAGCCGGCGACGATCCTGTATCAGGTGTGGTCGCTCATCTCGACGCTCGACAATGCCACGCAGCCCGGCACGAGCATCCCGATCGACGCGGTGCGCGACCAGGCCGACGCGCTCATGCTGCAGGTCATCCAGATGCTCGACGGCGATGAAGAGGCCGAGATCGTGAGCGCTCTGCTGAGCCTGCGGCGCACGCTCGAAGACCAGTCGGCGGGCGAGCGTCGCACGAGCGATGTCGAGGCGGCGCAGAACCGTGTCATCAACCTCGTCAACACCTTCTTCCGTGACAAACTCGAAGGCGTGCCGACCATCCGCGATTACATCCGCGCCATGCAGGGCGAGCACGCGTGAGCGCAGCCCCCGAGGTGCTCGTCGTGCTGCATGACGTCGACGACAACCTCAACGAGCTCGCCGCGCCGCTGGCCGAGGCCGGTCTGCGCATCGTGACCTGGGACGTCGAGCGCGACCCCGAGGGCGCTCCGTCGCTGGATGCTCTCGACCGGTTCAGCGGCATCGTCTCGCTCGGCGCCTACGCCGGAGTGCCCGACGAGCCCAAGCACCCCTGGATGACCCACGAGAAGCGCGTGCTCGAGCACGCCCTCGAGACGGGGATGCCCGTGCTGGGCCTCTGCTTCGGCTCGCAGCTGCTCGCCGCCGCGGCCGGTGCGCCGTTCAAGCCCTCGCCGGTGCCCGAGCTGGGGTGGACGAGCGTGCGCCTCACCGACGACGCCGCGAGCGACCCCGTGCTGGCGCCCCTCGTGGCATCGGCCGCGCGCGGCGCGACCGGTGCCGACGAGGTCGAGGTGTTCCACTACCACTTCGACAGCTACGAGCTGCCGGAGGGCGCGGTGCTGCTCGGCGAGACCGACGGCATCGTCGAGGCGTTCCGGGTGGGGGAGTCGGCGTGGGGACTGCAGTTCCACCTCGAGGTGGGGCTGGCGACGCAGCTCGCGTGGATCGCGGGCGGGCGCCGCGTCTACGAGCGCGAGGGCGTCGACCCGACCGAGCAGGAGCGCTTGAGCCACGAGAACTGGCGGCTCTACCGCGAGCAGGCGCACGAGGTCGGCGCGGCGTTCGCGGCCCAGGTTCGGCAGTACGCCGAGCGCGCCTGAGCGTGAGCGCCCCTGAGCGCGAGCGACACGCGGCCTGAGCGCCCTCTGCATGCTCCCAGAGAGCCGACGTAGCGTGGCCGCATGACCGATCTCGCGGGTGCCTCCATCATCGTCCTCGGAGCGACGGGCGGCCTCGGCCGCGAGTTCGCCCGCCAGCTCGCCGCGTCGGGCGCGCGCCTCACCCTGACGGGGCGCTCGATGCTCGCCCTCGACGACCTCGACATCGACGGCGCCGCGCTCATCCCCGCCGACCTCACCGACGCCGGTGAGGCCGAGAAGGTCGTCGCCGCCGCGAAGAACGCCTACGGCCGCGTCGACGGCGTCATCGTCGCCTCGGGCGCCGTCGCGTTCGGCCCCCTCGTCGACACGAGCGACGAGACCCTCGAGGCACTGTGGGCCATCAACGTTCTCGCGCCGATGCGCGTGCTGCGCGCCGCCGCTCCGGCCCTCGCCGAGAGCGCCGCGGCGGGCGGGTCACCGTTCGTCGTCTCGATCAGCGGCGTGGTCGCCGAGACCCCCACGGCCGGCATCGGCGCCTACAGCGCCGTCAAGTCGGCCCAGGCCGCAGCGCATCAGGTCGCCGCGCGCGAACTGCGCCGGGCGGGCATCCGCGTGCTCGATGCGCGCCCCGGCCACACCGAGACCGAGCTCTCGAAGCACCCGATCTCGGGGGAGCGCCCCGCGTTCCCCGTCGGCTACGCGCCCGCCGCCGTCGTCACGCGCATTCTGGATGCCGTGCGCGCCGACGAGAAAGACCTCCCGTCGAGCGCGTTCCAGGGCCTGCCGACCGCGCAGGTGGTCTAGACCGGTTCGGTCGGTCCGGTCGGTCCGGTCGCGCCGGTGGGTCCGATTTCTCCGGTCGGGCCGGTCGGGCCCGTCGGGCCGATCTCTCCGGTCGGGCCGATTTCTCCCGTCGGGCCGGTTGCGCCGGTCAGCCCGGGGTCGGTCGTGCCGCCGGTCGGGCCTGTCGGTCCGACGGTGCCGGTCGGGCCGGTCGCTCCCGGCAGCCCTTGATCGCCCGTCGGGCCAGCACTGCCCGTGGGGCCGGTGGGTCCGACCCCGCTCCCAGAACCCGAGGGCCCTGTGGCTCCCACCGCGCCGTCGTTGCCGTCGGCACCGTTCGATCCGTTGCGGCCGTCGATCCCGTCGCGCCCGTCCTCGCCGTTCACGCCATTCGTGCCGTCCTGGCCGTCGGAGCCGTTCGAACCGTCTCGGCCGTCGTCACCGTCGGCCCCGGCCGGGCCCGCCGGGCCCATGGGCCCGGGCATCAGCAAGTTGACCCCGGTCGTGAGCGCCGCGGTCGCCGCGGCGGTTCCGAGGACCAACAGAACATCGCGACGACTCGGCATTAACGACTCTCTCTTTCGGGTTCGATCAGCCTAGCTTCACGCCGGCTTCGAGCGAAGGTTTTCTCAGGCACCGAGGTCCGACCGCATGAGCTCCAAGTGGTCGCGGTGCTCTGCGGGAATGCCGTCGAGGGCCAGCAACCGCTCGACCTCCGCACGCGCGAGTGCACGATGGCCGATACGCCACGCTGCGTCGGCGCGCTCGAAGGCCGCCGCCCAGCGGTAGACCTCGGCGTCCACGAACAAGGTGTCGTCGGGAAGCTCGAGGGCCGCGGCTGCACTGGCGAAGACCCACGCAGCATGGTGCTGACGCACCAGCCGATGCCGCCGGGCGAGCCGGTAGAGCGGTTCGGCACGCTCGGGGCGGACATCCCACGCCCGAATCATGGCGTCGGTCGCTGTCGGTGACGCGGTCACCTCTTCGATCAGGGCCGCCTGGTAGAGCGACCAGAAGACCTCTTCGGCCCAGCCGCCCATGGTCGCCCGTCGTCGGTACTGCTGCAGCGCCAACTCGTGCTCGCCGGCGTCTCGATAAGTCTGCGCCAGGTAGAAGACCGTGCGGCTGGAATCGGGGTGCTCGAGCAGGTCGAGGCCGAGCATGGCGACGTCGCGCTCGAGCTTCACCTGATGCGATGAACCGTCGGCGACGTGCGTGATGCGCAGGCCGTCGAACCATTCGGTGCGATAGGGAGTGGTGCTCGAGAGGTGCTCGTGCGTGCGCCCCACGTAGTGCCACGGGCGATTGCCGCGAACCAGGTAGGGCATGCGGTACGAGACCCCGCCGTCGACCGGCACGAGTGCGGCGTCCGCCGAGAATGCCGCGAGCTGTTCGGCCAGGTCGTCGTCGGCATCGACGATCATGTCGGCGTCGAGCAGCAGCAGCCAGTCGGCGCCCTCTGTCGCCCAGTCGACGAGCTCGGAACGGTTGTGCCCGAAGTCGAACCACGGGCTGCGCCGGAGCTCGCCCGCAACCCCCGCGAGGGAGGTCTCGATGAGCGCGACGGTGTCGTCACTCGACCCGGTGTCGATGATGCGCCACGAATCGATGAGCGGAAGGATCGAGGCAACGGCGCGCTGGATGATCGGCGCCTCGTCGCGCACGATCATGGCCAGTCGCAGGCCAGGGACGGTCATGCGGGTACCCCGGGCACCCGTCGTACGGGGCCGAGCCGTTCGAGCACGCCCGCAATCGGCAGCCGCGCCAGCCAGGCGTCGCGGTCGGCCACGCCGAACGTCACGAGGAGGTCGCTGCCCTCGAGGGCGGCACCCGCGACGAACTCGACACCGAATCCGGTGAGACGCAGGCGGGGCGATGCCCGAGCGACGAGACCGTCGGCGCTGATGGTCACGAAGCGGTGCACGTAGGCGCGTCCGTCGGGCAGCAGGTGGCTCTCGTGCACCACGAACAGGCTCTCGCCCGAGTCGAGCTCGACCGCGCCCGACCCGCCGCGCGTTCCTGGTCCGAGCCCGCTCGCTCCACGATCATCGAGAGTGGTCTGCCCCGTCGCGGGGTCGATCGAGATGATGCGCAGGGGATCCCAGGAGTACACCGCGCGAACGGCGCCCGATGTCGGCCACGGCGCCCAGTTCTTCTCGTGCCGACCGGGCCGCGGACTGTCGACGAGCACCTCGGCGACGCGATCGTCGCCTTGCGGCACGAGCAGCGCGATGCGGCAGACTCCCGATTCGTCCACATCGCGCACGGTTGCAAGCCCAGAGATGCCCGCGTCGCTGGCGAACAGCCGGACGTCCTCCCAACCCTGCACGGGGAAGGACGACGGCATGCGGTCGGTGCGGATCTGTAGCAGACGAGGGTTCTGACTCTGACCGTCGAACAGGTCGATGAGCACGGTCTGCGACCGAATCGCGGTGTCGGTCATCTCGTAGCGCCCTGCGTCGGTCAAGCGGTAGTTGGCGCTGCGCACCCCGATCGTCGTCGTGCCCGCCGTGCGCACGATCGACGGGTTGAACCGCGACCACCCCGGTTGCACGGGCGGAGTGATCGGTTCGAACCTGACCGCAGGGGCCCACTGTGCCAGCAGCGGGGGGACGGTCGCCATGCGGGCCACTGTAGCGCCGGAGCAGCCACTCAGGGCTGCGCGGTGACTTCTCGCCGACCAGCGCACGCGCCCGCCGGTAGGCTGAACCCGACATGATCGATCTGGATTTCGCCGAGCGCATCGCCGCCGCCCGCAGCACCTTCGCCGACATCCGCGCCGTCGTTGACGTCGACCGGCTCGAGGCCGACATCGCCGTGCTCAACGAGCAGGCGGGCGCGCCCGACCTGTGGGACGACACCGCGAACGCGCAGAAGGTCACGAGCGCGCTGAGCCACCGGCAGAGCGAGCTCAAGCGCATCACCGAGCTGCAGGCCAAGCTCGACGACCTCGACGTGCTCATCGAGATGGCGCGCGAGGCCGATGACGACGACGCGGCCGCCGAGGCGGCGAGCGAGCTCGATGACATCGAGAAGGCGCTCGCCGACATGGAGGTGCAGACCCTCCTCGACGGCGAGTACGACGCGCGCCCCGCCGTCGTCACGATCCGCGCGGGAGCGGGCGGCGTCGACGCGGCCGACTTCGCCGACATGCTGCTGCGCATGTACCTGCGCTGGGCCGAGCAGCACAAGTACTCGACGACCGTCATGGACATCTCGTACGCCGAGGAGGCGGGCATCAAGAGCGCGACCTTCGAAGTGGATGCGCCCCACGCCTTCGGCATCCTCAGCGTCGAGGCGGGAACCCACCGCCTCGTGCGCATGTCGCCGTTCGGCGCCGCGGGCAAGCGGCAGACGAGCTTCGCCGCGGTCGAGGTCATCCCGCTGCTCGAGGAGAGCGCGGAGATCGAGGTGCCCGAGTCGGACATCCGCGTCGATGTCTTCCGCTCGTCGGGCCCCGGAGGGCAGTCGGTCAACACGACCGACTCGGCCGTGCGCATCACCCACCTGCCGACCGGCCTCGTCGTGTCGATGCAGAACGAGAAGAGCCAGATCCAGAACCGCGCTGCAGCGATGCGCGTGCTGCAGTCGCGCCTCCTCATCATGCAGAAAGAGCAGGAGGCGGCGACCAAGAAAGAGCTCGCCGGCACCATCACGGCGAGCTGGGGCGACCAGATGCGCTCGTACGTGCTCGCGCCGTACCAGATGGTGAAAGACCTGCGCACCGAGCACGAGGTCAACAACCCCTCGGCCGTGTTCGACGGCGACCTCGACGGCTTCATCGCCGCGGGCATCAAGTGGCGCAAGCAGCGCCCGGTCGACTAACCGACCGCGCGGCCGTAGAGTGCTCGCCATGGTGAGCATCAACATCGTCGAGATCCCCGCGCGTCGCCTCGAGCAGGCGCGCGACTTCTACGCCACGGTCTTCGCGATCGAGCTCGAGCTGACCGAGGTCGACGGCCAGCGCATGGTGTTCTTCCCGAACGATGACCCGGCCGCTGCCGCGATCGCGATCACCGAAGGCGACGACTACAGGCCGAGCGGCGAGGGCATCCGGCTGTACATCACGGTCGACGATGTCGAGGCCGTGCTGGCTCGCGCCGTGGCGGCGGGCGGCGAGATCGCCGCCGAGGTCGACGTCGTCGAGGGCTGGGGCGCGTACGCATCGTTCCGTGACCTCGAGGGCACGGTCATCGGCATCACCCAGCCCGAGCCCGACGCCGGCTAAGCGCGCCCTGAGAAGCGCGCCCGCGCGGGTGTCGTACCCGCCCGGGGCGCGGGTCGCGGCTTACGCTGACCCACGATGATTCGATTCGACGAGGTCTCCAAGGTCTACCGCGGAACAGCGAGGCCGGCGCTCAACGGCGTCAGCCTCGAGATTCTCAGCGGTGAGTTCGTGTTCCTCGTGGGCGCCTCCGGTTCGGGAAAGTCGACCTTCCTGCGCCTCGTGCTCAAAGAGGAGAAGCCGTCGGCCGGAGCGATCCACGTGCTCGGGCAGGATCTCGGCCGCATCTCGAGCCGCAAGGTGCCGTACTTCCGCCGCAACCTCGGCGTCGTCTTCCAAGACTTCCGTCTGCTGCCGAACAAGACGGTCTTCGACAACGTCGCGTTCACGCTGCAGGTCATCGGCAAGAGCAAGGGCTTCATCCACGAGGCGGTTCCCGATGCTCTGCAGACCGTCGGCCTCGACGGAAAGGCGCAGCGTTTCCCGCACGAGCTCTCGGGCGGCGAGCAGCAGCGTGTCGCGATCGCGCGCGCCGTCGTCAACAAGCCCGCGATCATGCTCGCCGACGAGCCCACCGGCAACCTCGACCCCGAGACGAGCGCGGGCATCATGGCGCTGCTGGAGCGCATCAACGCCAACGGCACGACCGTCATCATGGCCACGCACGACGCGGGCATCGTCGACCGGCTGCAGCGGCGCGTGATCGAGGTCATCGGCGGCCGCATCGTGCGCGATGAGCGCGGCGGCGGCTACAAGACGCAGGCCAACCCTGTCGTCAGCCAGGGCTTCGGCATGGCGCCCAGTGCGTCGCCCTACCCGGCACCCGCGAGCACGGGAGGACCGTCATGAGGCTCGGACTCGTGCTCGGCGAGGTCGGTCAGGGCCTGCGTCGCAACCTCAGCATGGTCATCTCGGTCGTGCTCGTCACCTTCATCTCGCTGACCTTCGTGGGTGCGGCCATCCTCCTGCAGATGCAGATCACCCAGATGAAGTCGTACTGGTTCGACCGCGCGCAGGTCGCGGTGTACATGTGCACCGAGTTCTCGACCGTCGGCGGCTGCGACCAGCAGGCCGCCACGCCCGAGCAGGTCGCGCTTGTCGAGGCGCAGCTCGAGAGCGAGACGCTGGCCCCCTTCATCGACACCTTCTACTTCGAGACCCAGCAGCAGGCCTACGACAACTTCCAAGAGCAGTTCGCGGGAGACGCTGTTGCTGACCTCATCACCCCTGAGCTGCTGCCCGAAGCGTTCTGGGTCAACCTCATCGACCCCACGCAGAGCGCGATCCTCGCCGACGCGCTCGGAGGGCTCGCGGGGGTCGAGAGCATCGTCGACCAGCGCAGCTATCTCGACCAGATCTTCGACATCCTCAACGCTTCGAGCCTGACGGCCATCGGCATCGCCGCGCTCATGCTCGTCGCCGCCGCGCTGCTCATCGCCACGACCATCCGGCTCAGCGCGTTCTCGCGCCGCCGCGAGATCGGCATCATGCGTCTTGTCGGCGCATCCAACCGATTCATTCAGACACCGTTCATCATCGAGGGCGTCGTCGCGGCGCTGCTCGGCTCGGTGCTCGCAGGACTCGCCGTCGTCGGCATCGTGCAGTTCTTCGTGCAGGGGTACCTCGCCGAGACCCTGCCGCTCACCTCGTTCGTCGGGCTGTCGGATGCTCTGCTCGTCGTTCCCGTCCTGCTCGGTGCCGGCGCGCTGCTCGCGGCGCTCTCGGCCAACGTCGCCATCACCCGCTACCTGCGCGTCTGACGCCACGGTGTTCTCTGCCGTCGTCACCGACTTCTGGACTCGCGGGGTCTCGCTCTCAGCGCGGCCTGACCGCGTTCACGTGGTCGTCGATCCGACACTCACCGACGAGTGGGCGGTGTCGATCATGTCGGTTGAGGGTGGTCCCCGCATTCTGGCGGTCTCGCCGCCCCGCGCGAACGCAGTGGGCGTCACGCATGGTGACGAGTTGGAGGCCGACCAGGTCACCTCAGCGCTTCTCGCGGCGGGCGTCGCGCTCAATGCGCCCGACAACATCTTCCACGTCACGGCCGCTCACGGGCGGGCGCTCGCCACGGAACCGATCCGGCCGGGCGTGCGGGCGCTCACGCTCGATGATCACGCCGCGTTTGATCGCTTCACCGCCGATGCGCCCGACGACGACGTCGACGAGGCTTTCGTCGAGCTCGATCACTGGCTCGTCTTCGGCTGCTTTGTCGACGGTCGACTGGTGAGCGCGGCGAGCATGTACCCCTGGGATGGCAGCACACTGGCCGACACGGGGGTGCTCACTCTTCCCGCATACCGAGGCCGTGGTCACGGTGTGGCGACCGTTCGTGCACTGAGTGCCCGGGCGCTGCAGCTCGGGGATGAACCGCAGTATCGCTGCCAGGTCGACAACGTCGCGTCCGTGTCGCTCGCGCAGGCGGCAGGCTTCACACTCCTGGGCACGTGGGAAGTCGTTCTGCCGACGGACTGACGCCCGCCGCACTCGCAATAGGTGCCCTCGCGCCGCTTGCGCGCCGAGTGGCGGTATACTGGAGGGCTGTGCTCGAGATGGGCGCAGCATCCGCAGGCCGATCGCGTAGGAGGTGAACCGTGCCGAAGGAGAAGGGCGAGAAGGTCGTCGCGACCAACCGCAAGGCGCGGCACGACTACACGATCGAAGACACCTACGAGGCCGGTCTCGTGCTGAGCGGAACCGAGGTCAAGTCGCTGCGCATGGGTCGCGCGAGCCTCGTCGACGGCTACGGCTTCATCGACGGCGGTGAGGCCTGGCTCGATGCCGTGCATATTCCCGAGTACACGCAGGGCACGTGGACGAACCACCCGCCCCGCCGCAAGCGCAAGATGCTGCTGCACAAGGCGCAGATCATCAAGATCAGCCAGAAGGTCAAAGAGGGCGGCTACACCCTCGTGCCGCTGCGCATCTACTTCAGCGACGGCCGGGCGAAGGTCGAGCTCGCCGTCGCCAAGGGCAAGAAGGAGTACGACAAGCGGCACGCCCTGCGCGAGCGCCAGGACAAGCGCGAAGCCGATCGCGCCATGCGCACGCGCAACCGGCTCGGCGACTAGCGCCGGTCGGTCGCCCGTCGTCAGTCGACGTTTAGGGGCGCGGTTCCGGTCAGCTGCGGGTCGCGGTGGAACATCGGCCACGAGCCCGCGTCATCGACGGTCGCGCCGTCGCTGCCCGGGATCGAGTAGTGCTGCACGATGCTGCGCAGGGCGACGCGGCCTCCGGACAGTTCGCCGACATAGCCCGCGATTGTCACGCCGATGGTGCCATCCGGTCGCGCGGTGACCAGCGGCGAGTTCTGCAGCCCGATGCCGCCGATGGCGTGCACGAGTTCGCCCGTGCGGCCGTCGAGGATCCGCAGCCCGCTCGCCGTGGGCACGAGCACGCTCTGGTAGCCGTCGCCGAGATCAGCCGTCACGACCGAGCCGAAGACGCCGCCGCTCACCGGGCTGCTCCACAGCGTGTTGCCCGTGGCGCCGTCGAGTGCCCAGACGGTGGTGGTCGACGCGCCGACGCGCGCGGCGATCACGACGTCGAGGCTGCCGTCGCCCATGATGTCGGCCATGGCCGGGCTCGACCCGGTGGCGCCGTCGAGCTGACGCTTCCAGACGTCGCGGCAACGGTCGTCGACCATGAAGATGTACTTCGTCGAGGTCTGGTTCTTGTAGTACGTGCCGGTGCCGAAAGCGATGCCGGTCGCGCCACCCGCGAGCACGGGGCCGACGGCGGGCGACGACTGCACGACCTGGTTGGTACGGCGCTCGCAGATGAGCCCGCGGTTGGGATACCGCTCGCCGGAGCGGCCCGTCGGCTTCAGGATGCGCAGGGCGCCACCGTTCGTGTACGAGCGGTAGTACGAGGTGCCCGCCGTCGAGTCGGCTCCCGTGACGACGTAGTCGCGGCCCGTGCCGTAGAGATCGGCCAGCGCCGCCGTCGAGAAGGTCGAGTCGGCCGAGACCCACCAGAATCCAGGGATGCTCGAGCCCGACTCGGTCGCGAGCGCGTAGTGCAGCTGCCCCATCGTCGGGGCGTACACGTCGAGAGTCGACGGGCCGCGCAGGTGTCCGAGCGACACGGAGGCCTTGACGCCGCGCGTGCCCGACTGCGTGGGGTGCGCGCGCGGCGTCACCTTCCACATCACCACGCCGTTGTTCTTGATCTTCCAGATGCCGCCCTTGCTCGGGCTCGCACTGCCACCCACGCCGACGTACACGCGCGCGGAGTCGCCGCTGCCGAACACCGCCGGCGTCGAGTCGACCACGATTCCGCCCGTGCGCACCGGCCAGCCGCCCACCCACGAGCCGTCCGAGAGGTGCAACGCCCAGATGTTGCCCGCACGGTCGCCGACCACGACCGACTGGCCGCCGTTGTCGAGCGTGACGACGTTCGGTGACGAGGTCGCGATGGGCTTGCCGAGCGTGCCGCCCCGACGCTCCCACTCGAGGCACAGGGTGTCGCCGCACGACGGCGCCGCGGGCGCGACCGCGGTGCGCGCCACGCCCGATGCGCTGGTCGGGGTCACCGCGGTGGCCGGGCTGATGCCGGCGGCGATGATGAGGGCGGCACTCGCCGCTGATGCCGCGACCGTGCGACTGAGCTTGCCGACCATGCTGACCACGATGAATCCCCCCTGCGCATCCCCCCGGATACGACACACGTCAGGCTACCGGCGAGGGCGCCTCGGCACCCACCCCCGAACGGGTGTGCTGTTCGCTTCGCGAACCGCGCTCAGGCCGTGAATCGTGCGTCGACCGCGATCTCGATGATGATCGGCTGGGGCCGCAGGGCGAATCCCGAGCCGCCGGCATCCATCGCCATCGCCATGGCTTTCTCGAACCGCGGCTGGGGGATGGGCGACGGGCCGTCGAGCATGCCGGGGTCGGCGAGGGCGACTGCCACGACCTCCGACCTGCCGACCGCCGCCGCGAGCACCTGCGCCCGGCCGAGCGCGTCGCCGACCGCGAGCGTGCGCACCTCGGATTGCGCGGCGGCGAGCCGGGCATCCGTCAGCGACCACTCGAGTGCATCGATCGCGACCGTACCGTGGCCGGCGAGGGTGTCGACGAGCTCGGCGACGCCCGTCGCCTCAGCCAGCAGGGTCGCCCGCCCCGACGTGCTCGCCCGGTGCACGAGCGGGGCCTGGCTGCCGTCGTTCGTCCACGGTCGCTGCGCGCTCGCCGCGACCTGGTCGACCGACCACGCGAGGATCGGTCCGGCCTCGGCGTCGCATCGCTCGTCGAGCAGGGCACTGACCGCGGCGAGGCTCGCGGTCACCGCGTCGACGACGGGACGCCGGTCGGGGCCATCGGCGGCGACCGTGAACCGCACGGTGGCCCGCTCGGGCTCGAGCTCGATGCGGGCGGTGCCTTGCACGGTGAGGGTGAGGGGGGTCATCGGGTCCTCCTGTCAGCGGTGACGTATACTGTAGGGCTACGCCGCGAACGGCGTCTGACCGCCGGGCCTCGTGCGCCGGCCCCCACAACTCCACAGTGCGTGACAGCGACCCGCTCGTGCACCTCTCGATTCGTCGGGATGCGCGCGAGTGACCGAGGGGATGATCGGTTTCGACATCGCCTGCGAAACGGTGAGAAGCGGGTCGAGGATGCAGGGTTATCTCGTTAACGATCTCTGCAAACAACAGGTGCCAATGCTAAGCGCACCGACTTCGCTCTCGCCGCCTAGGCAGAGTAGATAGTCCGTCAGTCCGGGTGCGTCTCCGACCCGATCACTGGCGTCATGAAGGAGACTTGCTGCGTGCCTGCGCCTCAGGTGCACGTGGGACTTAAACTGAGGCTGGGCTCGTCGACCTAGGGGTCTGCAACAAAGGTCGGAGCCGAGGAGAACGTTTCAGCAGACTACGCCCGTAGAAGGCTCCGGCTCACAGCGATGGACGGGGGTTCAATTCCCCCCATCTCCACCACTGGTCGCTGTCACGCACTGATGGACCCGTCCCGCTCGCCGTACTGAACGGCGACGCAACTGGTGCCAGACTGATGCCATGCGCACCCTGCTCAACATCATCTGGCTCGTGCTCTCGGGCTTCTGGCTGTTCCTCGCCTACGCCCTCGCGGCGCTCATCATGTTCGTGCTCATCGTCACGATCCCGTGGGGCATCGCGGCCTGGCGCATCGGCGTGTACTCGCTGTGGCCGTTCGGCAAGACCGTCGTCGACAAGCCGAATGCCGGGGTGTGGTCGGTTCTCGGCAACATCATCTGGGTGCTGCTGGCCGGCTGGTGGCTCGCGATCGCGCACGTGACCTCGGCCGTCGCCCTCGCCATCACGATCATCGGTATTCCGTTCGCGTGGGCGAACCTGAAGATGGTGCCGGTGGCGCTGCTGCCGCTCGGCAAAGACATCGTCGACCAGCGGTGAGCCTGCGGCACTCGCTGCTCGCGCTGCTCGTCGTCGTCATCTGGGGCGCGAACTTCGTCATCATCGACGCCGGGCAGCAGGATGTCCCTCCGCTGCTCTTCCTCGCCCTGCGGTTTCTCGTGGTCTGCGTGCCCGCTGTCTTCTTCCTGAAGCCGCCCGGCATCGGCTGGCGGCAGCTGCTCCTGGTCGGCGGATTCCTCAGCCTCGGGCAGTTCGCCCTGCTCTACCTGGCCCTGGCTCTCGGCATGCCGCCGGGGCTTGCTTCGCTGCTGCTGCAGACCCAGGTCATGTTCTCGCTCGTCGTGGCGGCGCTGGTGCTGCGCGAGCGGCCGACCCCGCGCCAAGTGGTCGGGGTGGTTCTCGGCATGGCGGGCCTTGCGCTCGTGATCGTGGGGCACGCTCAGGCGGCGCCCTGGCTGCCGCTCATCGTGACGCTCGGCGCTGCGCTGTCGTGGTCGATCGGCAATGTGCTGGCGCGTCGGGCGCAGGCGAGCTCGGGGCTGTCGCTCGTCGTGTGGTCGGGCCTCGTCGTCCCCCTGCCGGCGCTCGCCCTCTCGCTTGTCGTCGATTCCCCTCCCGTGGTGTGGCAGGCGCTGACCGGGCTGTCGTGGGTCGCCATTCTCAGCACGGTCTACACGGCCGTCTTCGCGAGCCTCATCGGCTACGGCATCTGGAACTCGCTGCTCGCGCGCTACCCGACGAGCGCTGTGGTGCCGTTCACGCTGCTCGTGCCCGTGGTGGGCATCCTGACCGCGTGGCTCGTGCAGGGCGAGGTGCCCTCGGTGACGGAGTTCGTGGGAGGGGCGATCATGCTCACGGGCTTGGCGGCCGCGGTGCTGCAGCCGCGCCCCGCGCTCGACCCCCCGCCCGGAGTAGTCAAGAAAACTTGACATGATGTAATCCATCCTTTACCTTCGAACGTGTCAAGCATTCTTGACATTTTTCGAAGGGAGGCCGACATGGCCGACAGCGACGCGACGAAGAGCAACACGACCAGCAGTGACACGACCGACAGCGACGCGACCAGCAGTGACATGACCTACGAAGAGAAGGTCGCGTGGGCCGGGCTGATCGTCTCGATCGTCCACTTCACGGTCTACCTCAGTGTGCTGCTCTCGCGAGCGGCCGTGACCCCCATGCCCGAGACCCCCTACGTCGACGCCATGCTCTGGAGCATCGGTGCCGGGATCGTCGCGATGATCATCGTGTCGATCGTCGTGGCCGTCACGACGGGGAAAGACGGGCACGGCACCGACATTCGCGACAAGCAGATCAAGGCGCGCGCAGAGTTCACCTCGCGCGGCCTCCTGATCGCCGCCGCGCTCGCCGCGCTCATCTTCGCGATGCTCGAGCTCGACCCCTTCTGGATCGCCAACGTGCTCTACCTGGGCTTCTTCCTCTCGGCGATGCTCGAGACCGTCACGAAGATCGCGCTGTACCGCGGGGGAGTGCCCGCATGGTGAAGCCCACGCGCGTGACCAACAGCATCCGTGCCCTCCGCTTCGCCGCTGGCGAGTTGACGCAGGCCGAGCTCGCCGAGCGGGTGGGCGTCACCCGCCAGACCATCATCGCCATCGAGCAGGGCAAGTACTCGCCCTCGCTCGAGGTCGCCTTCCAGATCGCGCACGCACTCGGTGTGCGCCTCGACGAGGTGTTCAGCTACCCCACCACATCCACCACCACCACGACCGGAGCTCCATCATGACCACCGCCGCCCCCACCACCGCCACCATGACCGCGATCGTCCAGCACGGCTACGGCGGGCCCGAGGTTCTGAGCATCGACCGGATGCCCGCGCCGAGCCCGGGCCCCGAGCAGGTGCTCGTGCGCGTGTTCGCGGCCAGCCCCGACTCGGGCACCGTGCACCTCATGAAGGGTGATCCGTACGCGGTGCGTCTCGCGCTGGGTCTCCGGACTCTGCGGCAGCCGATCATCGGGCTCGCCTTCGCCGGGATCATCGAGGCGGTCGGCAGCGAGGTGAGCGGCTTCGCGGTCGGCGACCGGGTCGCCGGTTCAGCACCCGCCGCGTTCGCAGAACTCGTCGTGGCCTCGCCGGCGAAGATCGCGCGCATCCCCGACGGCGTCTCGATGACGGATGCGGCGACGCTGCCGATCTCCGCCGGCACGGCTCTGCAGGCGGTGCGCGACAGCGCCCGCGTGCAGTCGGGTCAGCGAGTGCTCATCATCGGTGCAGGGGGCGGGGTCGGATCGTTCATGACGCAACTCGCGGTCGCTCAGGGTGCCCGGGTCACGGGGATCGCGAGTGCCGCCAAGGCAGAGTTCGTGCGGTCGCTCGGTGCCGAGCGAGTGATCGACTACCGTGCCACGAGCGAGCCGCGCGACTGGGGGCGCTTCGACGTCATCATCGAGGCCGCCGACGGCCGTGCGCTGCACGTGCTGCGGCGCGCGCTCGCAGAGCGCGGCACGCTCGTGATCGTGGGCGCCGACAAGTCGGGCGGTCCGCTGCTGCGCGGTGCCGACCGCCAATTGCGTGCCCTGCTGCTCAACCCGTGGGTGCGCCACCGCCTCACGGCGGTCATGCAGCGCGAGAGCGGCGATGACCTCAGCATCCTGCTCGAGATGATCGCCGCGGGCAGCCTGCGCGCTCCGATCGACGAGGTGGTCCCGCTCGAGCGCGCCGCAGAGGCCATGGACCGCCTCGCGCGCCAGCAGACCCGGGGCAAAGCCGTCATCGAGCTGCAGGCCGAGCGCGACCGCTAGTCGGTGACGCCCTCGAGCGATCCCGTGACGGGCCCGTCGGGGTCGTAGATCACGCAGAGCACCTCACGGTCTCCGTTCGCCCAACTCTCGTCGGTCGGGTAGTAGAAGCTGAAGTCGAACCGCGACTCGAGGTACGGCTCGCCGACGAACTGCTCGAAAGCGGGCAGGCACAGAGCCTCGGCCTTGTCGACCACGACCTCCTCGCCCGGGTAGGCCGACTGGCCCAGCTGGTGCGACGAGTAGATCTCGCTGTCGTGCGGCTCGTCGCAGGGCACGGTCGGCACGGTCTGCACCTCGCCCGTCGCGCTCGCATCGTCGAGGCAGTCGCCCACCTGCAGAGCGAAGGCGTCGGTCTGCTCATTGGGCTCGATGATGCGCCCGTCGTCGTCGCGCACGGGTTCATCGTCGGGAACGATCGGCCCGAGCGCCGTGCAGGCGCTGAGCGCGACTACGGCGGCGCCGATCGCGAGCGTCGCGATCGGGCGCCACCGGGTCGAGTGCGTCAT
Source organism: Microcella humidisoli (assembly GCF_024362325.1). Lineage (NCBI taxonomy): Bacteria > Bacillati > Actinomycetota > Actinomycetes > Micrococcales > Microbacteriaceae > Microcella > Microcella humidisoli. The sequence continues at coordinate 219,806 of NZ_CP101497.1, read as the reverse complement.
GGGCGGGATGCTCAGCGACCGATGTTCTCGAGCGAACCCGTGACCTGGCCAGCCTCGTCGTAGATCGTGCAGAGGATCTCGCGGTCGCCACCAGCCCAGCTGCCCTCGGTGGGGAAGTAGTAGCTGTAGTAGTACTGCGAGTCGGCGTACTCGATGCCCGCGAAGCCGGGGAAGGCCTCGAGGCAGGCGGCATCGGCCTCGGCGATGACGGCCTCGCTGCCGGGGAAGGTGTCGCCCTCGAGAATGATCGACGCGTAGATCTCGCTGTCGTGCGGCTCGGCGCAGGGCACGGTCGGGATGGTCTCGACGGTCTCCGAGGCCGTGGCGTCGTTGAGGCAGTCGCCGACCTGGAGGGTGAAGACGTCGGTGTTGTCGTTGCCCTCGACGACCTCGCCGCTGTCGTCGCGCGTGGCGTTGCCGCCGCCCGTGAACTGCTCGAGGATGCTGCAGCCGCTGAGGGCGACCGCGGCTGTCGCAATGCTGGCGATGGCGAGGGCGCGCGTCCAGGGCGCGGAGGAGACGATGGTCACAGGGGGCTCATTTCGGCTCGGGGTGTCGGGGTGGACGAGCGCTGGGCGATGCTGTGCACGGCGCTCGAGTGCGAGCCTACTCAGGCTGGAGCCGTCGCAACACCTCATCGTGCAGCAGGCCGTTGGTCGCGAGAGCACTTCCGTGCCACGGCCCGGCTTCGCCGTCGACCGAGCTGAAGCGCCCGCCGGCCTCTTCGACGATCGGCTGCAGCGCCGCCATGTCGTAGGGCTGCAGGTCGAACTCGCCGGCGATGTCGATCGCGCCCTCGGCCACGAGCATGTACGACCACATGTCGCCGATGGCCCGGGCGCGCCAGACCGCTCGGGTGAGGTCGATGATCTGCGTCAGTCGCCCGGCATCGTCCCAGCCCGGCAGGCTGTTGTAGCTCAGCACCGCGTCGCCCAGCTCGCGCACGCCACTGACCGACAGTCGACGCGGAGCGCCCCCCTGCACTGCCGCGTGGGCGCCGAGTCCGCGGGCCGCCCACCATCGCTGCCCGAGCGCCGGAGCGCTCACGACGCCGACGACGGGGACCCCGTCGACGGCGAGCGCGATCAGGGTTCCCCAGATCGGGACGCCGCGCAGGAAGTTGGCGGTGCCGTCGATCGGGTCGATGATCCACTGGCGATGGATACCGGCGCCCGTGCCCTCGGCCGTGCCGTACTCCTCGCCGAGGATCCCGTCAGTGGGGCGCTCCGTGGCCAGCCCCTCGCGGATCGCGCGCTCGACGGCCTGATCGGCGTCGGTGACCGGCGTGCGGTCGGGCTTCGTGGTGACCGCGAGATCGAGGGCACGGAACCGATCGAGCGAGACCGCATCCGCGCGGTCGGCCAGATCGAGGGCGAGCGCGAGGTCAGCGGCGAGGTCGACAGCGTGGTCGGATGCGGGGCTCACGGTCTCAGCGTATCGGCGCCGGTTCGCCCACTCGGGGTCATGAGCGTCGTCAGCAGGCGCTGCAGCGAGTCCAGCCGCTCGGCACCGAATTCGCCGAGCTCTCCGGCCGCGGCCCGCTCGACGAGCTCGCAGTCGGGCGCGTCGGGCAAGTGGGTGCAGCCGCGCGGGCAGCTCGCGCCGATCTCGGCGAGGTCGCCGAACGAGCGCAGGATGTTGTCGGGGTCGACGTGGCCCAGGCCGAACGAGCGCACGCCGGGGGTGTCGATGATCCATCCACCGCCGGACAGTCGCAGCGACACGGTCGACGAGGAGGTGTGTCGGCCGCGGCCGGTGACGGCGTTCACGACGCCCGTCGCGCGCCGGGCATCCGGAACCAGCGCGTTCACGAGGGTCGACTTGCCGACGCCCGAATGCCCGACCGCCACGGTCGTGCGGTCGTGCAGCATCGCGCGCAGCTCATCGACGGGTGGGGCATCGGAGCGACTCGTGACGACGCGCAGCTCGAGCCCGCGAAACTGCGCGAGAAACGGGGCCGGGTCGGCGAGGTCGGTCTTGGTCATGACGAGCAGCGGCTCGATGCCCGCGTCGAAGGCCGCGACGAGGTAGCGGTCGACGAGGCGCGGCCGCGGCTCGGGGTTCGCGGCCGCGACGACGATGAGCAACTGGTCGGCATTCGCCACGATGATGCGCTCGACGGCGTCGGTGTCATCGGCACTGCGGCGCAGCAGCGTGCGCCGCTCGTGGATGCGCACGATGCGGGCGAGGGAGCCCTCGACCCCGCTCGCGTCGCCCACGAGGTCGACCTGGTCGCCCGTGACGATCGCGCTCGTGCGCAGCTCGCGCGCGCGCGTCGAGATGACCTCGCGCTCGTCGGGGCCGCTCTCGTCGACGAGGCAGAGGTAGCGGCCGCGGTCGACCGTGACGACCCGGCCGACAACAGCGTTCTCGTGCGCGGGGCGCTGCTTCGAGCGCGGGCGGTTGGCCTTCGGGTTGGGCCGCGCCCGGATGAGCGACTCGTCGTACTGCTCGTACGGGTCGTCGTCGTCGGGCGGCAGCCAGCTCACGGAAGCCCTGCCGGATCCGCGCCACCCGACTGGTCGAGCATGGCGCTCCACAGCTCGGGGAACTGCGGCAGTGTCTTCGCCGTCGAGCCGATGTCGTCGACCCGCACGCCGTCGACGGCGAGCCCGATGATGGCCCCGGCCGTCGCCATGCGGTGGTCTTCGTAGGCGTGCCACTCTGCGCCGTGCAGCGGGCGCGGCTCGATCGCGAGGCCCTCATCGAGTTCGGTCGCCGCACCGCCGAGCGCCGTGATCTCGGCGGCGAGCGCGGCGAGGCGGTCGGTCTCGTGGCCGCGCAGGTGGCCGATGCCCGTGATCGTGCTCGGGGTGCTCGCGAGCGCGGCGAGCGCGACGAGTGCGGGGGCGAGCTCGCCACCCGTCGAGAGATCGAGGTCGACACCGGGCACGGTCGCGCCGCCGAGCAGTCCGGCACCGCCGTCGACCACGAGCGACTCGCCGTCGCGGTGCACGCTCGCCCCGAAGAGCGGCAGCAGCGTCTCGAGGTCGGCGCCGACCTGCGTGGTCGTCCGCGGCCATCCGTCGATCGTCACGGTGCCGCCCGCCACGATCGCGGCGACGAGGAACGGCGCGGCGTTCGAGAGATCGGGCTCGATCGCGAGCTCGCGGCCCGCGATGGGCCCGGGGGGCACGACCCAGACCCCCGGCTCGGGGCTCTCGACGACGACGCCGCGATCGGCGAGGGCGGCGATCGTCATCTCGATGTGCGGCATCGAGGGCAGGCGCTCGCCCGTGTGGCGCAGCACGAGGCCCTCGGTGAAGCGCGGGGCGGCGAGCAGCAGCCCCGAGACGAACTGGCTCGAGGCCGAGGCGTCGATGGCGATCTCGCCGCCGCGCACGGCACCCGTGCCCCACAGGCTGAACGGCAGGGCGCCGCGCCCGTCGTCGTTGACGTCGACGCCGAGCGCGCGCAGCGAGTCGATCGTCGTGCGCATGGGGCGGCGGCGGGCGCTCTCGTCGCCGTCGAACGCGACGGGACCGAGCGCGAGCGCGGCCACGGGGGGCAGGAACCGCATGACGGTGCCCGCCAATCCGCAGTCGATCGCGGTGCTGCCCGAGAGCTCTGCCGGGGGAGTGATGCGCAGATCGGGTCCGTAGTCGCCGTCTCCTGCGACCTCGTCGATACCGACGCCGAGCGAGCGCAACGCCTCGATCATGAGCATCGAGTCGCGCGAGTGCAGGGGCCGCCGCAGCAGCGACGGCGCGTCGGCGAGCGCCGAGAGCACGAGCTCGCGGTTGGTGAGGCTCTTGGATCCGGGGAGGGAGAGGCGAGCATCCAGCGGCGCGGTCGCCCGCGGGGCCGGCCACGCGTCGTCGGCGCCGAAGCCCGCGGAGACGCCCGTCAGCTGCTCGTCGCCGTAGGGCGTGAACCGAGCTCCGGAATAGGTGAAGACCTGCATCGGTTATCAGGGTAACGGCACCCGCTGGTGCCTGCCGCCCCGTGCTCGAGAGGAACCGCATGACGACGCTGCTGCTCGATGCTCCTGTCGCTGCTGCCGCCGCGAGCCCGTCGCAGGCGCGCTCGGTAGACTCGCGCGTGATGACCGAGATGACCGACGAGCTCGCCGAGCGCCGGCGCCTGTTCCAGGAGCAGGCGCTGCCGTTCATGGACCAGCTGTACGGCGCGGCCATGCGCATGACCAAGAACCCGGCCGATGCCGCCGACCTCGTGCAAGAGACCTTCGTGAAGGCCTTCGCCGCCTTCGCGCAGTTCGAGCAGGGCACGAACCTCAAGGCCTGGCTGTACCGCATCCTCACCAACACGTTCATCAACGTGTACCGCAAGAAGCAGCGCGACCCGTACCAGGGCACGATCGACGAGCTCGAAGACTGGCAGCTCGGCGGGGCCGAGTCGGCCACGTCGACGACCACGCGCTCGGCCGAGGCCGAGGCGATCGACCGCATGCCCGCGAGCGCGGTGAAGGATGCGCTGCAGTCGATCCCGGAAGACTTCCGGTTGGCGGTCTACTTCGCCGACGTCGAGGGCTTCTCGTACCAGGAGATCGCCGACATCATGAAGACGCCCGTCGGAACCGTCATGAGCCGCCTGCACCGCGGCCGACGCCTGCTGCGGGAACTGCTGGCCGACTATGCACGGGAGCGCGGCATGACCGCCCCCGATGCGGCCGCCACGACGAGAGGGAGCACGCGATGACCGACTGCGGCTGCGACAAGGCGAAGCAAGAGCTCGAAGAGTTTCTGCACAACGAGCTCACCCCCGAGCAGTGCGGCGACATTCGTGAGCACCTCGCGAACTGCGATGACTGCTCGGCCGAGCACCTCGTGGGCATCACCCTGACCACGAAGGTCAAGGAGGCGTGCCAGGAAAAGGCGCCCGACGAGCTTCGCAGCCTCGTGCTGGGCGCCATCTCGACGCTCGACGCGCGCTAGCCCGTCAGCTCAGCGCCGCATCCATGATGTCGGCGTGCTCCTGCGCGCTGCGCTTGCTCGAGCCCGTCGCCGGCGAGGCCGACGCGTGCCGCGAGACCACGCGCATCGGCCGCATGCCGCGCTTCTGACCCTCGAGCGCGAGGAACGGCCAGGCGCCCTGGTTCTCGGGCTCGTCCTGCACCCACACGACCTCGGCGTTGGGGTAGCGGTCGAGTACGGCGCGCAGCTGGGCCTCCGGCAGCGGGTGGTACTGCTCGAGGCGCACGAGGGCGACTCCGGTCGTTCCCCGCTTCTCGACCTCGGCCTTGAGGTCGTAGTGGATCTTGCCGGCGTGCAGCAGCACCCGGCGCACGGCGCCGGCATCCACGATCGTCGCGTCGTCGATGACGGGCTCGAAGCGACCGCTCGTGAAGTCGGCGACCTCGCTCGTCGCACCCCGCAGCCGCAGCATGGCCTTCGGGGTGAAGACGATGAGCGGGCGGCGCGGGCGCGCGTAGGCCTGACGGCGCAGCAGGTGGAAGTACGAGGCGGGCGTCGAGGGCCGCGCGATCGTCATGTTCTCTTCGGCCGCGAGCTGCAGGAACCGCTCGATGCGCGCCGAGGAGTGGTCGGGCCCCTGGCCCTCGTAGCCGTGCGGCAGCAGCAGCACGACGCTCGAGCGCTGGTTCCACTTCTGCTCGGCCGACGAGATGAACTCGTCGATGATCGTCTGGGCGCCGTTGGCGAAGTCGCCGAACTGGGCCTCCCACAGCACGAGCGCGTCGGGGCGCTCGACCGAGTAGCCGTACTCGAAGCCCATGGCCGCGTACTCGCTCAGCAGCGAGTCGTAGATCCAGAACTTTGCCTGGCTCTCGCTGAGGTTGGCGAGCGGCAGCCATTCCTGGCCGTTGACGCGATCGTGCAGCACGGCGTGGCGCTGCACGAAGGTGCCGCGACGAGAGTCCTGCCCGGCCATGCGCACGGGCGTGCCCTCCATGAGCAGCGAGCCGAGAGCGAGCAGTTCGCCGAAGCCCCAGTCGATCTGGCCGGTGCGGCTCATCTCGACGCGCTTCTTGAGCATCGCCTGCAGCTTGGTGTGCACGGTGAACCCGGCGGGCGGGTTGTCGTGCGCGTCGCCGATGTGCTGGATGACCGCCTGATCGACGCCCGTCGACTCGGGCTCGCCGGCGAGGTCGTCGGTCTCGGGAGCCGGCGTGCCCGTGATGACGGGCATGGAGCCCGTCTGGGCGGCGTGCGTCTCGGCGAAAGCGACTTCGAGGCGGTCTTGGAAGTCGCGGTGCGCGGCCTCGAACTCCTCCTCGGTGATGTCGCCGCGGCCGACGAGCGCCTCGGTATAGAGCGTGCGCACCGAGCGCTTGGCCTCGATGAGGTTGTACATGAGCGGCTGCGTCATCGAGGGGTCGTCGCCCTCGTTGTGGCCGCGGCGGCGGTAGCAGACCAGGTCGATGACGACATCGCGCTTGAACTGCTGACGGTAGGCGAAAGCCAGCTCGGCCACGCGCACGACGGCCTCGGGGTCGTCGCCGTTGACGTGGAAGATCGGCGCCTGGATGGTCTTGGCGACATCGGTCGAGTAGATCGACGTGCGGCCCTCGCCGGGAGGCGTCGTGAAGCCCACCTGGTTGTTGACGACCACGTGGATGGTGCCGCCCGTGCGGTAGCCGCGCAGCATGCTGAGTTGCAGCGTCTCGACCACGACGCCCTGACCGGCCATCGCGGCGTCGCCGTGCACGAGCACCGCGAGGGTGCTGAACGCGCCGTCGTTCTTGCGGTCCTGCTTCGCCCGCACGATGCCCTCGAGCACGCCGTTGACGGCTTCGAGGTGCGAGGGGTTCGCGGCGAGATACACGCCGACCTCTTGGCCCGCGGCCGACGTGAAAACGCCCTCGGTGCCGAGGTGGTACTTGACGTCGCCCGAGCCCTGCACCGACTTGGGGTCTTGCGTGCCCTCGAACTCGCGGAAGATCTGGCCGTAGGTCTTTCCGGCGATGTTGGCGAGCACGTTGAGGCGCCCGCGGTGCGCCATGCCGATGGCGACCTCGTCGAGCCCCTGCTCGGCGGCGCCCTGCAGCAGCTCATCGAGCAGCGGGATGACGCTCTCGCCGCCCTCGAGGCTGAAGCGCTTCTGACCGACGTACTTGGTCTGCAGGAAGGTCTCGAACGCCTCGGCCTGGTTGAGCTTGCCGAGGATGCGCATCTGCTCGTCGTGCGTCGGCTTCTGGTACGGCTTCTCGAGGCGCTCCTGGAACCAGCGGCGCTGCTCCGGCTCCTGAATGTGCATGTACTCGATGCCGACCGTGCGGCAGTAGGTGTCACGCAGCACGCCGAGCACCTCGCGCAGCAGCATCGTGCGCCGGCCGCCGAAGCCCGCCGTGACGAACTCGCGGTCGAGATCCCAGAAGGTCAGGCCGTGGCTCGAGATGTCGAGGTCGGGGTGGCTGCGCTGGCGGTACTCGAGCGGGTCGACGTCGGCCATGAGGTGGCCACGCACGCGGTAGGCGTTGATGAGCTCGTGCACGCGCGCGGTCTTGTTGATCTGGTCGGCCAGATCGACGTGGATGTCTTGCGCCCAGTGGATCGGGTCGTAGGGAATGCGCAGGTCGGCGAAGATGTCTTCGTAGAAGCGGCGCTCGCCGATGAGCAGCTCGTGCACCTTCTTGAGGAACTCGCCCGAGCCGGCGCCCTGGATGACGCGGTGGTCATAGGTGCTCGTGAGCGTGATGGTCTTGCCGATGCCGAGGTCGGCGAGGGTCGCCTGCGACATGCCCTGGAACTCGGCCGGGTACTCGAGCGCACCGGCGCCGATGATGGCGCCCTGGCCCTTCATGAGCCGCGGCACCGAGTGCACGGTGCCGATGCCGCCCGGGTTCGTCAGCGAGATCGTGTTGCCCTGGAAGTCGGTGGCCGTGAGCTTGTTGTCGCGGGCGCGCTTGACGACGTCTTCATAGGCGGCGATGAAGTCGCCGAAGCCCATGCCCTCGCAGCGCTTGATGCCGGGAACCAGCAGCGAGCGCGTGCCGTCGGGCTTGGGCAGGTCGATCGCGATGCCCAGGTTGATGTGGGCGGGGGTGACGACGACGGGCTTGCCGTCGACCTCGTCGTAGTAGACGTTCTGGCTGGGGAACTCGCGCAGCGCGCGCACCATCGCCCAGGCGATGAGGTGCGTGAAGCTGACCTTGCCGCCGCGCGCGCGCTTGAGGTGGTTGTTGATGACGATGCGGTTGTCGATCATCAGCTTCGCGGGGATGGTGCGCACGCTCGTCGCGGTGGGCACCGAGAGGCTCGCATCCATATTGGTCGCGAGGGTCTTGGCCATGCCCTTGAGGGGCGTGACGATGTCGTCGAGCTCGCCGTCGCCGTCGGCGTCGACGGGCAGCGTCATGGCGCCGGTCGTCGGCGCGGGCGCCTGGGCCGGAATAGGCGTGGGCTGCGGGGCGATCGAGGTGGTGCGTGCGACGGGCTGGCTGCCGGTGGCGGGCACGGCGGCGGAGGGGACCGACGCCGACGAGGCGGACGGCACTGCGGCGCTCGGCACGGCTGCGGCGGAGGACTCCGCGGGCGGCGGCGCGTCGATGGGGATCGTCGAGGGCGGCGGCGCGTCGACCGCACCCGCGGTCGACGACTGGTGGTACTTCTCGAGAATCGGCCACCAGGAGGGATCGACCGTGTTCTTGTCGACCTTGTACTGCTCGTAGAGTTCGTCAACGAGCCACTCGTTGGCTCCGAATTCGCCCGCGGCGTTGCCGTCAGGGCCGACTCCGGTCACTTGGCTTGACACAGCCGACCGCCCACTTTCGCTTCACATCGATGAGGTGGCACCGGCGGAGCCCTCGCTGGCACCGCCCGCACAAGCTTAACCGTTCCTGCACGCCGGTTTCGCCCCTGTGGGGGGCGAGTAGCGTTAATTCGTGCGATTCTTCCGCGAACCTCCTGCCCACGACCTGACCTACAGCGACGTCTTCCTCATGCCGCAGCATTCGGCGGTGGGCAGCCGGCTCGCCGTCGACCTCACCGTCGACGACCCCACGGGCCTGCGCACGCCGATCGTCGCCGCCAACATGACCTCGGTCACGGGCCCGCGTCTCGCCGCCGCGCTCGCCCGGCGGGGCGGCCTCGGCGTGTTGCCGCAAGACCTCGCGCCGCAGCAGCTCGTCGCCGCCATCGACTCGGTCAAGCAGGCGTCGACGCTGCTCGACCCGCTCGTGCTCGTCACGCGCGCCACGACGGTCGCCGTCGCGCGCGGCCTCGTGCCCGACACTGCCGGAGCCCTGCTGACGATCGTCGACGCCGAGGGGCAGCCCGAGCGCAGCATCCCCGCCGCCGCCCTGCGGCACGCGCTGCCCGACTCGGTCATCGGCGACCTCGTCGCGCCGAGCGTGCCCTCGATCGACGACGACGACGTCACCGAGGCGCGCGCGGCCTTCGCGCTCATCGACGCGGCGGGCGTCGAGGCCGTCGCGGTGCGCCACCACGGGCGCATCATCGGCTCGCTGAGCGCGCGCAGCGCCGTGCGGGCGACCCTGTACGAACCGGCGGTGGATGCTCACGGCCGGCTGCGCGTCGCCGCAGCCGTCGGCGTCACGGGTGATGCCGCCGCGCGGGCCGCCGCCCTCGTCAAGGCCGGCGTCGACGTCATCGTCATCGACACGGCGCACGGCCACCAGCAGCAGGCGGCGGATGCCGTGCGCGCGGTCGCCGCCCGAGGCCTCGGCGTGCCCATCGTCGCGGGCAACGTCGTCACCGCCGAGGGCGTCCGCGACCTCGTCGCGGCCGGTGCGCACGTGCTCAAGGTTGGGGTCGGACCGGGCGCCATGTGCACGACGCGCATGATGACGGCCGTCGGCCGCCCCCAGTTCTCGGCCGTGCTCGACACGGCGGCGACGGCGCGCGAGCTCGGCGCCCACGTGTGGGCCGACGGCGGCGTGCGGTACCCGCGCGACGTCGCGCTCGCGCTCGCCGCCGGCGCCTCGGCCGTGATGGTCGGCTCGTGGTTCGCGGGCACGCTCGAAGCACCGGGCGAGGTCGAGTCCGACGAGCAGGGCCGGTGGTTCAAGAGCAGCTGGGGCATGGCCTCCACGAAGGCGGTGGAGCAGCGGTTCCAACGGCTCGACGCCTTCGAGCTCGCGCGCAAGCGGTTGTTCGCCGAAGGCATCTCGAGTTCGCGCATCTACCTCGACCCCGAGCGGCCCTCGATCGACGACCTGCTCGACATGATCACGTCGGGGCTGCGGTCGTCGATGACGTATGCGGGAGCATCCACGCTGCCCGAGTTCCACGAGCGCGCGGTCGTCGGCACGCAGTCGGCGGCCGGGTACGAGGAGGGCAAGGCGCTGCCGGTGAGCTGGTAGCGGCACCCTCCCAGGCGCGAGCGACCCTCAGGCCCGTATAGTGGAGGCGTTATGGAGCCTCCTAGTACGGGCGATACGCCCGCCCCTGAAGAACCCAGTCATAGACCCTCGCCGATGATCGGGGGTCGCCGTGAGCGCTGAGTGGATCTCGCTGCTCGCTGGCCTGCTCCTGACCATCGGCACCGGCTTCTTCGTCGCGAGCGAGTTCGCGCTCGTCAATCTCGACCGCTCCGAACTCGAGGCGCGCCAGGCGCGCGGTGAGAAGCGGCTCGGCCCCACGATCGCGGCGCTCAAGATCACGTCGACGCACCTGTCGAGCGCGCAGCTCGGCATCACGCTCACGACCCTGCTCACCGGCTTCCTCATGGAGCCGGCGATCTCGAGCATGCTCGCCGACCCGCTGCGCTCGATCGGGCTGCCGGAAGGCGCCGTGCCCGTGGTCGGCTCGATCGTGGCGATCACGATCGCGACGCTGCTGTCGATGATCGTCGGCGAGCTCGTGCCCAAGAACTTCGCGCTGAGCCTGCCTCGCCAGACCGCGAAGGTCGTCGTGCCGTTCCAGTGGGCGTTCACGACCGTGTTCCGCCCGGCCATCGTCGTGCTCAACGGTTCGGCCAACGCCATCTTGCGTTCGATGGGGGTCGAGCCGAAAGAAGAGCTGAGTGGCGCCCGCACGGCCGAAGAGCTCGCCTCCCTCGTGCGGCGCTCCGCCAGCCAGGGGCGCCTCGACAGTGACACCGCCACCCTGCTCTCGCGCACGCTCGCGTTCTCGCAGCACACGGCGCAGGACGTCATGACCCCGCGTCCGCGCGTCGCCGCCGTCGAGCGGGGCGACAGCGCGCAGTCGGTCATCGAGCTCGCGCGCACGACCGGCCATTCGCGGTTCCCCGTCATCGACGAATCGATCGACGACATCGTCGGCATCGTGCACGTCAAGCAAGCCGTGGCCGTGCCGCGCGACCGTCGCGCAGAAGTGCCCGCCTCGGCGCTGCAGAGCGAGGCCCTGCGAGTGCCCGAAACGATGATGCTCGACACGCTGCTCGCCGAGCTTCGTGGTCGCGGCTATCAGATGGCGATCGTCGTCGACGAGTACGGCGGCACCGCCGGCGTTGCGACGCTCGAAGACCTCGTTGAAGAGCTCGTGGGCGAGGTGAGCGACGAGCACGACCGCGCCCGCGTCGATGTGGTGCGCTCGCGCAATTGGCTGACCTTCCCCGGAATCCTGCGCCCCGACGAGCTCACCGATCGCGCGGGCGTCACGGTGCCCGATGACGGACCGTGGGAGACCGTCGGCGGCTTCCTCATGGCCGAGCTCGGCCGTCTGCCCGAGGTGGGCGACACCGTCGAGATCGCGTCCGGCACGTTCCGCATCGAACGATTGGATGGCCGCCGCATCGATCGCGTGCGCTTCACCCCCCTCGCCACCGGTGAGATCGCCCTGCCCGCCGAGAGCGCGAACGGGGGTGCGTCACGATGACCGAAGCCGACTGGTGGGGCATCGCCTGGCTGTTCGTGCTGCTCGCGGGCAACGCGTTCTTCGTCGGCGCGGAGTTCGCCGTCATCGCCGCGAAGCGCTCGCAGATCGAGCCGCGCGCCGAGGCCGGCTCGCGCGCCGCGAAGACGGCGCTGTGGGCGATGGAGCACGCGACCCTCATGCTCGCGACGTGCCAGCTGGGCATCACGGTCTGCTCGCTGCTCATCCTCAACGTCTCCGAGCCGGCGATCAAGCACCTGCTCGAGATCCCGCTCGGGCTCACGGGCCTCACGCCGGAGTGGATCGCCGGCATCGCCTTCACGATCGCCCTGCTGCTGGTCACCTACCTGCACGTGGTGTTCGGCGAGATGGTGCCGAAGAACCTCTCGTTCACGCTGCCGACGCGCGCCGTGCTCCTGCTCGCGCCGCCGCTCGTGCTCGTCTCGCGCATTCTCTCGCCGGTCATCCGGGCCCTCAATGCGGTCGCGAACGGTGTGCTGCGCCTGTTCCGCGTCGACCCCAAGAACGAGGCCGAGAGCGCGTTCACGCTCGAGCAGGTCGAGACGATCGTGCGCCAGTCGACGCGCGAGGGCGTGCTCGACGACGCCACCGGCGCGCTCGCGGCCGCGTTCGAGTTCACGACGAAGGTCGTGAGCGATATCGCTCTGCCGATGGATGCCCTCACGTCGCTGCCCGATGACGCGAGTGCTCTCGACGTCGAGCGCGCCGTCGCCCAGCGCGGGTTCAGCCGATACGTGTTGATCGATGACGCGGGCGAGCCCACCGGCTACCTGCACCTCAAGGACGTCATCGACCTGCCCGACGACGAGCTCGACGACCCCGTGCCGCCGAAGCGCATCCGCCGGCTCGTGTCGATCCTCGCCACGGCCGACCTCGAAGACGCCCTCGCGGTCATGCGCCGCTCGGGCGCGCATGTGGCTCGCTCGGTCGACGCCGAGGGTCGCACGACGGGCGTGCTCTTCCTCGAAGACATCATCGAGGAGCTCGTCGGCGAGGTGCAGGACGCGACGCAGCGCGGCGGGCGCTAGGTTCCCGGCATGCTGCTCGAGACCGCTGACCTGCCATGACGCTGTCGCGTTGGGTCGGGGTCTGGCTCATGCTCCTGGTCGGCGGCACGGCCATCGAGGTGACCAGCGTCAGCAGAGCTGTTCGGCTTGCAGAATCGCTCGGTGACGCGAATGCCGGGGCACTCTGGGCTGACCTTCCTGCGACGTTGACAACGATCTACATCGGGTTGACCGCCGCCTACCTTCCGTTCCTCTTGCTCGGGGTCCCCGGAAGGCTGAATCAGAGTCGGGCGCGGCGCACCGCGACCACTGATCACGATGGGATCGTGCGAGGTGTCTGGAACCTCGCAGTGTCCGACGACCGGGGTGGTCCGCTGTTCGACGTTCCTCGCTTCAGCGCGATCTCGACGGTGCTTGCGGCGACGAGCGAAGGAATCCAACTCGCGAGCGGTGTCTTCAATCTCATCGCGAAAGCGCAGTTCTCCTGGGACTCCGTTGACGACATCACAGTCGTTCACCTCGCCAAGCGACCTCGTGTCATAGCCGGACCAGGTATCGCAATCCGTCTGCGAGAGTTCGACGAGCCGCTGGTCTTCTCCGTCGTCGTCGGAAGCTTCCCGTGGTTCGCCATCGGCTCTCTGCGATTCACAGAGGAAACCGCTTCGTCGTTACGGGCCCGGAGCGACGCAGCGCGCGATCGGTGACCAGGCGTGTCAGGGAGTTCAGTCGTTGAGGGATCTCGTCAGTAGTGCTGGCGGGCCTGCAGGATCACGATGTGGTCGTCGGTCACGAAGTAGACGAGGCGGTTCACGTCGTCGACGCGCCGTGACCACGCGCCCGACAGGATGTGCTTGAGCGGCTCTGGCTTGCCGATGCCCGCGAACGGGTCACGCAGAGCGTCGGTGATGAGCAGATTGATGCGCTTGAGCGTCTTGCGATCTTGGGACTGCCAGTAGACGTAGTCCTCCCACCCGTGCGGATCGAAGGCGACGGTGCGACTCATGAGTCGATCCGTTCTAGTCGTCGGTGAGGGTGTGCTGCTCGAACTCTCCACGGCGCGCGCGCTCGATCGAGGCGAGCAGTCGCTCGGCGCTCGCCGGGTTGCGCAGCAGGTACGCCGTCTCGGTCATGGCGTCGTAGTCGGCCTTTGAGAGAATGACCGCGTTGCCGTGCTTGGAGACGACCTCCACCGCGGTGTGGTCGTCGTTGACCTGCTGGATGAGCCCGAAGAGCGTCTTACGCGCTTCGGTGGCGCTAATGGCAGTCATGGCGACCTCCTGAGTGGTACTGGATACTGTACCACTCGGTGCGCGTTCCGACGCGGGCGCTAGCGGTACGCGCGCAGGTACTGCGGAGGCGTGCCGGCCGGGGCCCGGTCGACTTCGACGCCGAGCTCGCGCGCGAAGCGCAGTGCGGCGTGCGGGTCGCGCATGAACTCGCGGCCCATCATGACGGCGTCGGCCTGACCGGTGGCGACGATCGCCTCGGCCTGCGCGGCTTCGGTGATGAGGCCGACGGCGTTGACGGGAACGTCTCCCTCGCGGCGCACCGTCTCGGCGAACGGCACCTGGTAGCCGGGGCCGACCTCGATGCGAGCGCGCACGAGGCCGCCCGTCGAGATGTCGAAGAGGTCGGCGCCAGCGTCGCGCGCCCAGGCGGCCACGACCGCGGTGTCGTGCTCGTTCCAGCCCTGCACACCGGAATCGGCGAGCCCGTGCGACTCGAGCCAGTCGTCGTCGACCCAGTCGGTCGCCGAGAAGCGCACGAGAATCGGCACGTCGACGACCGCGCGCACGGCGCGCACGATGTCGAGCAGCAGGCGCGCGCGGTTCTCAAGGCTGCCGCCCCACTCGTCGTCGCGCGTGTTCGACAGCGGCGAGAGGAACTGGTGCAGCAGGTAGCCATGGGCCGCGTGGATCTCGACGAGATCGAAGCCCGCGGCGACGCTGCGGCGGGCGGAGTCGGCGAAGGCGACCACGACATCCTGAATGCCGGCGGCATCGAGCGCGACGGGCTCGGCGTAGCCGTCGAAAGCGATGGGCGAGGCCGACACGGTCTGCCACCCGCCCTGCTCGATCGGCACGGTGCCGTGGCCGGAGGCGCCGTTTGCCATCGCGCCCCACTCGGGGAAGACGGAGGCCTTGCGGCCGGCATGCGCCAGCTGGATGCCCGCCGCGGCTCCCTGCGAGTGGACGAAGTCGACCACGCGCGACCAGGCCTGCGCCTGCGCGTCGTTCCAGATGCCGGTGTCGTGGGGGCTGATGCGACCCTCCGGGTTGACGGCGGTCGCCTCGGCCATGACGAGCCCCGCGCCGCCCACGGCGAACGAGCCGAGGTGCACGAGGTGCCAGTCGGTCGGCACGCCGTCGGCGGCCGTCACCGAGTACTGGCAGAGCGGCGACACCCACAGCCGGTTGCGCAGGGTGAGCGAGCGGATGGTCAGGGGGGAGAAGAGCGCTGAGGTCACATCATCAGTCAAGCCCATCGCCCCCGGGTGTATTCCGTGCGGGGGCCCCGCGGCGGGCATAGGGTGGCCGCGTGAGCGAGGCACGCACCATCACGACCGCCGAGGTGGCGGCGCTGCTGCGCGTGCCCGGGCCGCACGACGACAAGTACTCGCGCGGTGTGGTCGGCATGATCACGGGCTCGACCCGATACCCGGGCGCCGCGGTGCTGGGCGTCGAGGCGGCCCTGCGCACGGGCGTCGGCATGGTGCGCTACCTCGGCCCCGCGCGGGCCGCCGACCTCGTGCTGCAGCGCCGCCCCGAAGCGGTGACGGCCGAGGGTCGCGTGCAGGCCTGGGTGCTGGGGTCGGGCATGGATGCGGGTGCCGCGTCGGTCGAGGAGGGACCGGACGCCGAGTCTGCCGGGCGGATGCGGGCGGCGCTCGCGAGTGGGCATCCATTGGTCATCGACGCGGGAGCCCTCGACGCCGTCGGCTCGGCTCGCGGCCCCGCCATCATCACGCCGCACGCGCGCGAGCTGTGCAGGCTGACCGGCAGCGACCTTGACGCTGTGCTCGCCGATCCTGCGAGTGCCGCGCGCGCGGCCGCCGATCAGCTCGGGGTGACCGTGTTGCTCAAGGGGCACGCGACGCACGTCGTGGCGCCCGGCGGGCCGATGCTCGTCGCACGTTCGGCGACCCCGTGGCTCGCGACCGCCGGGGCGGGGGATGCTCTCGCCGGCATCCTCGGCGCCCTCGTCGCGACGCACGAGGCCGCAGGGCCCGTCGACCTCGCGCATCTCGCGCGGCTCGGAGCCGCCGCGGCCGTCGTGCACGGGCTCGCCGCTCAGCGCGCCTCGGCGGGCGGGCCGCTCACGGTGCTCGACGTGTGCGCCGCGGTTCCCGCGACGATCGCGGCGTTGCTGCGGAGTCGCTAGAGCCGGTCGAGGTAACGCGAGAGGAACGCGCGCGTGCGCTCGTGCTGCGGGTCGCCGAAGATCTGCGCCGCCGTGCCTTCCTCGGCGATGCGCCCGGCGTCGAGGAAGACGACGCGGTCGGCGATGTCGCGCGCGAAAGCCATCTCGTGGGTCGCCATGACGATCGTCGTGCCCTCGTTCTTGAGCTCGCGCACGAGGTCGAGCACCTCGGTGACGAGCTGCGGGTCGAGCGCCGAGGTGATCTCGTCGAGCAGCAGCAGCTCGGGGCTCGTCGCGACAGCGCGCACGATGGCGACGCGCTGCTGCTGACCCCCTGAGAGGCGGTCGGGGAACTCGTGCGCCTTGTCGGCGAGCCCCACGCGCTCGAGCAGAGCGAGCGCGGTGGCTTCGGCCTCGGCGCGGGGCGTCTTGAGCACGCGGCGGGCGGCGAGGGTGACGTTGTCGAGCACGCGGATGTGCGGGAACAGGTTGAACTGCTGGAAGACGACACCGATGCGCGCGCGCACCGTGTCGACGGATACGCGCGGGTCGCTGATGTCGTCATCGCGCAGCCAGATGCGGCCGTCGTCGATCTGCTCGAGCAGATTGACGCAGCGCAGCAAGGTCGACTTGCCCGAGCCGCTCGCGCCGATGAGGGCGACCACCTCGTGCTCGGCAACCGCGAGATCGACGCCCTGCAGCACCGGGCTCTCGCCGAAGTTCTTGTGCACGTTCTCGAGGCGCAGCACGGCACTCATACGAGGCTTCCCATCTGTTCGCGGGCGCGCAGGCGGGCCGTGTACCAGTCGGTGAGGCGGATCATCGGCAGGGCGAGCAGCACGAACAGCAGCCCCGCGAGCACGTAGGGCGTGAAGTTGAAGGCCGCGGCGGTCTCGATCTGCGCGGCGCGCACGGCGTCGACGACGCCGAGCACCGAGATGAGCCCGACGTCTTTCTGCATCGCCACGAAGTCGTTCATGAGCGCGGGCGTCACCTTGCGCACGGCCTGCGGCAGCACGACGATGCGCATGGTCTGCCCGTGGCTCAGCCCCAGCGACCGGGCGGCCAGGCGCTGCGAGGGATGCACGGCCTCGATGCCGGCCCGGAACACCTCGCTCACGTAGGCCGAGTAGGTGAGAATGAGCGCGATCGTGCCCCAGAACTGCGCGGAGTTGCGCGGGAACAGCTCGAGCCCGGGAACCCCGAAGCCGATGAGGAAGAGCACGATGATGAGCGGCAGCCCGCGGAACAGGTCGGTGTATGCCGCCGCGAGGGCCCGCAGCGGGAACCAGATGGGCCCACGGAGGGTGCGGATCGTCGCGATGATGACGCTCAGCACGAGCACGCCGATGCTCGCGAAGAACAGCACCTGGATATTGACCCACAGCCCGGCGATGACGCGCGGCCACGCCTGGATCGCGGTCTCGAGGTCGAAGAAGCTGCGCTGCACCTGAGCCCAGCCGGGCGTGTTGATGACCGTCAGCCAGATGACGGCCGCGAACACGATCGTCGAGACGAGCGACACGAGCACCGACCGCGTGTTCTGGGTGCGGCGGTACTCGCGTCGCCCGATCTCGACGTCGCTGATCGGGCGGCTCAGCCCGGGCGGGTCGTTCGAAAAAGGCACTACTGAAGGATAGGCGCGCCTGCGTCGGCACCCAGCCACTCGTCGGCGATCTCGGCGAGGCGGCCGGAGTCGCGCAGGGCATCCACCGCAGCGGTCACCGCGGCCGTGAGGGGGCTGTCCTTCGCGAGCACGAGGCCCCACTCGTCGCTGATGCCGGCGTCGGCGGGCAGCTGGCCGAGCAGCACGCCGCCGTCGAGGATGACGCCCGTGAGGAAGAACGCCGTCGGCAGGTCGACGACGATCGCGTCGACCGTGCCGTTCTGCAGCGCGAGAACGGCGTCGTCGTTCGTGTTGAAGGCCTGGGCGCCCGCGCTCGGAGCGATCTGCTCTTCGATGGCCGTGAAGCTCGTGGTGCCGGTCGCGGCACCGACGAGCAGGCCCTCGAGGTCGGCGAGGCTGCCGGCCTCAGCGGCGGGCGAGCCCTCGACCGTGACGACCGCCTGCGGCGTCGAGTAGTACGGCGACGAGAAGTCGACGTTCGCGGCACGCTCGTCGGTGATCGTGTACTGCTGCAGGTTGAAATCGAAGTCCTTCGGGCCGGGCTGGATCGCGGCCTCGAAGCTCGTGCGCACCCAGACCACGTCTTCCGCCGCGAAGCCGAGCTCCTCGGCGACGGCGTAGGCGATGGCGGCCTCGAAGCCCTCGCCGCTCTCGGGCGCGTCATCGATGACGTACGGGAAGTAGGCGGGCTCGCCGGTGGCGATCGTGAGCTTGCCCTCGGTAACGAGGCCCGTGAGCTCGCCCTCGGCGGGCTCCTCGACGGGGGCTTCGGCGGCGGGCGTGCAGGCCGCGAGGGTCAGCGCGGCAGCGGCGAGGCCGGCCGTGAGGGCGGCGACGCGGCGCGCGCGGCGGGGGGAGCGGAACATGGTGCCTCCAGATGTCGAAGCGAGCAGCGTCACGAGGTCGTGCCGCAGAACGTGCAGGGAGTTTCATTATCGGTTGCGCCGTGTTTCACGCGTGTATCAGCGACGAATTGTTACACGGGCGCTCTCGCCGACCGGCGCTACGCTCGTCACCATGCCTGCGCCTGCCGCCCGTCTCGCGACCGCGCGCCGGTTCACCGTGACGGCCGCCGGCAGCGCCGTATCGCTCTGGGCCGCCTTCGCCGCGGTGCACCTCTGGCTCGGGTTCCTCAACCTCTACGGCCCCGGCCTGCCGATGGGCGACGTCACCTACGTCTACCTGTTCTGGGTCGAGCGCGGCGTGCTCGGCAACGAGTGGGTGGGCATCGACACCTCGTGGGTCTATCCGCTGCTCGCGCTCGTGCCCATGCTGGCCTCGTACGTCTTCGGGCCCGACCTCTACGGCACGACGTGGCTCACGATCGTCATGGCGCTCAACGCCGTCGCCCTCGTGTCGATCATCGGCGTCGAAGAGCGCGCCCGGCGTGCGGCGGTCGCCTGGTGGTGGATGCTCTTCCTCGTGCTCATCGGCCCGATCGCGCTCGGCCGCATCGACGCCATCACGGTGCCCGTGGCGCTGGTCGCCGTCATGCTCATCGCCGATCATCCCAAGTGGGGTGGCGCTCTGCTCGCGGTCGGTGCCTGGATCAAGGTCTGGCCCGCGGGCCTGCTGCTCGCCGCGCTCGTGGCCCTGCGTGCCCGCGGAGCGGTGCTCGCATCGGCCGTGGCGGTCTCGATGCTCGTCGTCGCCGCCGGTATCGCGCTCGGCGGCGCCTCGGCCCTGCTGACGCCCATCACCGAGCAGGCGGGCCGCGGGCTGCAGGTGGAGTCGCCCATCTCGACCGTGTGGCTCTGGGCCGCGGCGGCGGGGGAGTGGATGTCGCGCGTGTACTACGACCAGGGCATCCTGACCTGGCAGGTCGTCGGCGAGGGCAGCGCGCAGGCGGCCGCGGTCATGACGCCGCTCTTGGCGCTCGCGGTGCTCGTCATCACGGCGCTCGGCGTTATCGCCGTGCGGCGCGGGGTCGACGAGGTCGAGCTGTTCCCGGTGCTCGCGCTCGCGCTCGTCATGGCCCTCATCACGGTCAACAAGGTCGGCTCGCCGCAGTTCGCCACCTGGATCGCCGTGCCCATCGTGCTCGGGCTCGCCTGGCAGCGCTGGGGCGGACTGCGGTTCACCGTGCCCGCCGCGCTCGCGCTCGCGACCGCCGCGCTCACGCAGGTGGTCTACCCGGTGCTGTACGGCTCGCTGCTCGCGCTCGATCCGCGCATGCTCGTCGCGCTCTCGGCGCGCAACCTGCTCTACATCGTGCCGCTGGGCTGGGCGGTCTGGCAGCTCGTCGTGCTGTGCTGGCGTCCGCGGATCGTCGAGCCGGTCGCCGTCGGCGCGGCTCAGGAAGGAGCATCCTCATGATCGTCGCCTTCTCGGCGGCCCCCTCGGGCGGGTCGTCGTCGGATTCGGTGCACGACGCCGTCGCCGCCGCGGTGCGCGTCGTGCGCGAGTCGGGCCTGCCCAACCGCACCTCGTCGATGTTCACCGAGATCGAGGGGGAGTGGGACGAGGTCATGGATGTCGTGAAGCGCGCGACCCTCGCCGTGGCCGAGCACGGCACGCGGGTGTCGCTCGTGCTCAAGGCCGACTACCGTCCGGGCCATGTCGGCGAGCTCGACGGCAAGGTGCAGCGGCTCGAGGTCGCGCTCGAGGAGCCCGCCGACGGCTAAGAAATGTCGGTGGTCGATGGTGTGATTGCCTCATGAACGCACCCGAGGTCGCACTGGCTGAAGCGCAGTGGCCTTCGACACGGTTCGCAGACTCGCTGGTCGACCTGTTGCAGGCGGCGGCGACGCTCGACCGGGTCATCGCGTCGGCGCAGTCCATTCGGGCCGAGGTCATCGATCGCGCCCGCCAGCTGGCAGAGCTCTCTGCGGTGGCCGAGTCTGCAGAGCTGAACCGTGACGACTCGCCCTCGGCGCGACGTCAGCTCGCGCACCGAGTGCTCGTGTGTGAGGTAGCGTGCGCTCTGCGTCTGCCTGAGCGCACGGCCGAGCGGTTGATCGACGAGAGCGACATGCTCGTGACGCACCTGGGGGCAACTCACCGCGCGCTCGCCGAGGGGTCGATCAGCTACCGCCACGCCCAAGTGATCATCGACGAGGCGCACTCTCTGCCTGACGAGGCGCGACCCCACTTCGAGCAGACCGTGCTGCCCGCGGCCGAGCGACTCACCGCCGCTCGATTGCGACCGCGCGCGCGTGCCGAGCGCGAGCGGTGCCACCCCGAGAGCATCGAGCAGCGGGTCGAGAAGAGTCGCGCTGGTCGTCACGTGCTTCTCGAGCCAGCCCATGATGGCATGGCCTGGCTCAGCGCATTCCTGCCCGCAGTCCGCGCGAGCGCCATCTACGAGCGCATCACGACGGTGTCGGAGGGCATTCAGCGTTCCGAGGTCGGCAATGACGTTGCGCGCACTCTGGCGCAGTTGCGGGCCGACGTTCTCACCGATCTTCTTGTCGACGGCGTTGTCGATGCGACCGGATGCGGTACCGGGGTTCGCGCGACCGTGCACGTCACCGTGCCGGTCGAGCGGCTGCTCGGCGCTGCGACATCGGGCGAGGCGCACACACTCTCCACCTCGGCGTTCGTCCCTCCCGCCGAACTCGAGGGTTACGGCCCACTCGATGACGAGACTGCTCGCGAGCTGGCCGCTGGTGCGCCGTCGTTCACGCGCCTGCTGCGGCATCCCGAGTCGGGGGCCGTGCTGTCGGTCGGTCGCGATCGGTACTCAGTGCCCGCTGACCTCGCGACGGCCCTGCGCATTCGTGACCGCACGTGCCGCTTCCCGGGCTGTGGGCGCTCAGCCGCTCGTAGCGATATCGACCACACGGTCGACTGGCAGTTCGGCGGTAGGACGTCGATCGACAATCTCGCGCACCTGTGTCCGGCGCACCATCAGCTGAAGCACCGCAGCGAGTGGCAGGTGTCGCAGCAGGGCGGCGGAGTCCTTCGCTGGCGATCACCGAGCGGGTTGACCTACGTGACTGATCCTGAGGGCGGCCCCGCCCCGCCGTGAGGGACGATTGCAACGAAAGCTCGTTCTCTGGCCATGTCTCAGGTAGGGGCAACCAACCAGAGAGAGGTCGATCATGCACGACGACGACGTAGCGTTGCTGTTGAGGCAGTCTAATCCGGCAGCGGCCATAGTGCGGACTGAACGACTCGGCGCAGTCGAGGTCGAAGCACGTAGCCGGGCCGCAGGCACGCGTCTGCGACGACGGCGACTCGCCTGGATGATTCCCTCGATAGCGCTTGCTGGCGGGCTCACTGCGATCACGGCTGGGACCACGCTGGAGAACTTTGCGCTTTCGAGGCCGCCATTCTTTGGGCTTGCGCCTGATGAGCAGCGACCTGCCGTCGGGGCGCGATTCGTTCCCCAGAGCGGTCAGGACATGGGAGAACGGTGTTTGCTTTTTCCGGATTACGTCGGGCTTGAGAGCGATGAGCTACGAGTCATCACGGGAGCCATCGAGTCAGGTGCTTGGGAGGCGCCGCTCGCCGAGGCTTCCGAGCGAGCACTGAGGGATGCAGGTGTCGCTCCTCTTTCGTCTTCGGCGCGCTCCGACACGGCTCACGACGCAGAGATTGCAGAAGTCAATGTCGTCCTTCGTGAACTCAGCAAGAGTCTTGTCCCGTCGCTGAACGACGACGACAAGTACCTGACCGCGTTCACCATCACGTGTCGCGAGGGTCTGTGGTGAGCGGCAGCCGAGTCGCTGACGTGGATCAACTCGTACGCCGAGAGTCTGCAGATCTTCTCGCTTACTTTGCTCGGCGAGTCGAGCAGCCCGCCGACGCAGCCGATCTGTTGAGCGACACTTTGGTCGTCATCTGGAGGCGATCAGGAGATGTCCCTCGTGATCCCCATGACGCTCGACTGTGGTCATTCGGCATAGCCCGTAAGGTTCTGTCGGGGCACTGGCGATCGCGACGAAGGCGTGCAGACGCGGTCGTGAAACTAGGAGAAGAACTGACGACTGTGCTCTCGGAGTCAGACCAGGATTCTCTGCTGGATGTTCGATCAGCCGTTGCCCGTCTGTCAGAACTCGACCGCGAGATCGTGCGGCTTGTTTACTGGGAGGGCTTCACTCTGGAGGAGACGAGTCGTCTACTGGCCATGAGTTCAGCGACCGTCCGGAGTCGACATCATCGCGCGAAGGCGAAGTTGGCCGCCGAGCTGTCCGAACAGGGGGCACAGCCGTGAACTGTTGCTTCCCGCGATGATCCGCCATTCGTCGCGCTTGGAGTCGCATCGATAAACTCGGAATGAACCTGCCGGCAATGACGCGCGGCTCCACCCACTGCTCAGTTCGAGAGTTGCCGTGACCGTTTCGACCGCCAGTGTTCCCGTCATCGACGAGGCCAGCGCCGCTGCCTATGCGCGGCAACAGCGCGACCATGACGAGCAGCATCGCCGGGCGCACGGAGGTGCCGAGCGGGGCCCCCTGAGCCGCGCCCGCGTCTACGCCGCGCTCCTCGCGCTCGCGCTCGGCGGCTTCGGCATCGGCTCGACCGAGTTCGTGGCGATGGGGCTGCTGCCCGAGATCGCGCGCGACCTGCTGCCCGGCCTCTACGCCGCCAACACCGAGGAGGCGATCGGCCAGTCGGGCTGGGTCATCACGGCCTATGCGCTGGGCGTCGTCGTCGGCGCCCCGACGATCGCGGCGGTCGCGGGCCGGGTTCCGCGTCGGCGTCTGCTGCTGTGGCTCGCCGCCGCCTTCACCCTCGGCACTGTCGCCTCGGCGACCCTGCCGACCTTCGAGCTGGTCATCGCCGCGCGCTTTCTCGCCGGGCTCCCGCACGGCGCCTACTTCGGCGTCGCGGCGCTCGTCGCTGCGAGTCTCATGGGCCCGGGCAAGCGCGGCCAGGGCGTCGCCCTCGTGCTCAGCGGCCTGACGGTCGCCACCGTCATCGGCGTGCCCCTCATCACGGCCGTCGGCCAGTCCGCGGGCTGGCGCGCCGCCTACCTCGTCGTCGCCGCCCTGTTCGCGGCCACCTTCGTCGCCGTGCGCATCCTCGTGCCCTGGCAGCCCGGTGACGCCAACTCGACGGTGCGTCGCGAACTCGCCGCGTTCGGCAGTCTGCAGGTCTGGGTCGCCGTGGCCGTCGGCGCAATCGGCTTCGGCGGCTTCTTCGCCGTCTACAGCTACATCGCACCCATGGTCACCGACTCGGCGGGGATGCCGGGCGGCGCCGTGCCGTGGGTGCTCGCGAGCACGGGCATCGGCCTCACCATCGGCAACATCATCGGCGGGCGGCTCGCCGACGCGGGCACGGCGCGCGCCATGTTCTTCGGCTTCGCGGGCCTCATCGGCTCGCTCGCGCTGCTCGGGCTCACCGGCACGACGCCGGTCGGCCTCGTCGCCGGCACGTTCCTCGTCGGGTTCACCGCCTCGATCATGTCGCCCGTCATCCAGACGCGGTTGATGGATGTTGCGGGCGACTCCCAGACGCTCGCCGCGGCCCTCAACCACTCGGCCCTCAATGTCGGCAACGCGCTCGGCGCGTTCCTCGGTGGCCTCGTCGTCGCGGCCGGCTGGGGCTACCTGACGCCGGCGTGGGTCGGGCTGCTGCTCGCCCTCGGGGGCGTCGTGCTCGCGACCGTGAGCGTGGCGCTCGAGCGCCGCGCACGGCTCGCGGACTAGCGCCCCGACGGCAGCAGTGCAGGCCTAGAGGCCGCCGCCCCCGCCGGGAGCATCCACGAGGATGCCATCGGAGATGGCCTGCTTGCGCAGCGCGACCTTCGTACCCACATCGATGCCCGCGATGCGGTACTTCTCGCGGATGCGCTTGAGGTAGCTCTTGGCGGTCTCCTCCGAGATGCCGAGCTGGTACGCCACGGTCTTCACGGGCTCGCCGGCCCCGTACAGAGCCATGACCCGGCGCTCTTGCGCGCTGAGCCGAGGCGAGCCGCCGATGTCGGCGGCGTTGAGGGCCAGGTCGAGCTCGGCCGAGATGAACGACTCTCCCGCCCGCGCGGCGCGGATGGCCTCGACGATCATGCCCGCGTCCTCGCTCTTCACGAGGTAGCCGAGGGCGCCGGCGTTGAGCGCCTCGCGCACGACGTTCGGCTCGCTGTAGGTGCTCATGAGCACGACGCGCACGTTCATCGACTTGAGGGTCTGGATCTTGAGCGAGACGGGGATGTTGTCTTTCAGGTCGAGGTCGAGCAGCACGACGTCGACGGGGAAGGCGGGGTGCGAGAGCAGATCGGGCCACGACGCGACCGCGGCCACCATCTCGATGTCGTCGGCCGCCTGACGGATCCACTCGGTGAGCGCTCCGAGCAGCATGCGGTGGTCGTCGACGAGAGCCAGTCGAATGGGCGTGGACTGCGCCATCGCGGTGCCTCCTGGGGTCTCGGGCGGTTCGTGTTCAGAGCGTACGGGCGGCGTCGACCGGGTTGTCGACCGTGCAGTCGAGCTCGACCACGACCGTGCCGCTCGCCGTGCTGTCACTGTAGCGCCCGACCCGGTCGAGGGCCTCCCACACACCGGGGTCGACACGATTCCGTTTCAGCCCCGTGACCTCGACGCGCACGGGGATCACGAGGCGCCCGCCCGCGGGGGAGCGCTGCGGATCGAGCGGGCCGAGCTCGACCGTCACGGCCCGCGTCGGCGAAGCACCCGCCGGGTCGGCGGCCAGCAGCCACAGGGCCGCGAGCAGCGAGTCACGCTGCACGTCATCGAGCAGCCCCGCGAGCGTCGCGGGGTCGCTCACCGTGACGCGCCGCCCCAGATGCTCCGACTCGGTGATCGCGTGGAACAACCACGTTTCGCGCCGACCCTCGATGAGGTGCAGACGCAGCTCGGTCGCGAGCGTCGAGGCCCGCGACGAGTAGACCGCGGGCAGCGGCAGCGGCGCTTCTCCCGTGGCGACGGCCTCGAGCAGCTCCTCGGCATCGAGGTCGAGGCGCGCGAGCTCCTCGCTTGCGAGCATGCCGACCGCGAGGCGCGGGGCGGTCACGGTCGACTGCACGAGAACGCGGTCGAGCTCGCGCTTGAGCATCCGCTCGAAGCCGCTGACCAGCAGCACGCCCGTGATGCCGGGGCCGACCGCGAGGGCGACCGTGACGAGCTGCGAGGGGATCGTGACGGGGGTGAGCGGCGTCGTGAGCAGAATGGCGACGACGAAGGCGACGCCGAGCGCGGAGGTCGCGAGCAACACCTCCCATCGTGATCGCAGCGTCACGATGACGAGCAGCACGAAGCCGGCCGAGACCGAGGCGGTGGCGTGGCGACCGATGTCGCCGAGCGGCGCGATCGCGACGAAGTCGAGCCACACGACGGCGGAGAGCGCCGCGAGGAACACCGCGTAGAGCCAGTCGGGCAGCCGCTCGCCGCTCGCCGAGATCGTGATCGTGAGCCCGAGGAACGTCACCATGAGCAGCAGCCAGGCTCCGGCGACCGGCAGCACCGAGGGGTACTCGTCGATGCGCAGCAGGAAGAGCGCGATGCCGAGCATCGACTGCAGGGCGGCGATGATCGCCACGCCCAGACCGAGAAACCCCGAGCCGAGCGCCGAGGCATGCGTCGAGGTGGGGGTGCCGCGCCGCGTCGACGACCGCGCGCCCGCAGGGCGCACGAGCCCACCGAGGGTCGTCTCGTCGGGAGGTGTGTATCGGGCGCTCACCGCGGCACCTCGAGAATCACGGTCGTGCCGGCACCGGGGGTCGAGAAGACGCGCGCGTTGCCGCCGACGTCGTGCAGGCGGGCGACCACCGACTCGGTGAACCCGAGCCGCTCGGCCGCGACCTCGCTCGGGTCGAAGCCCACCCCGGCGTCGGTGACGACCGCGCGCAGCACGTCATCGCCCTGCGTGATCGTGACGTCGGCCTCGTCGACGCCCGCGTGCCGGCGCACGTTCTCGAGGCACTCGGCGAGCGCGAGCAGGAAGGCGTCGAGCACGTCGCTCGGCAGCAGCACCTGCCCGCTGCCGTGCCAGCGCACCGAGAGCCCCATGCGCAGGAAGCGCTGCTTGACCGACTCGAGCGTCGTGCCGAGCGGCGTCTCGGCGACAGGCTCGAGGCTGTACACGCCCGAGAACTGCGGCATGGGAGTCGAGCCGAGCCGCAGCTGGCGCAGCAGCCGGGCGTCCTCACCCGCCTGCTCGCGCAGCGCAGCGGCGGTGACACCGACGCCCGAGTGGGCGAGCAGCGTGAGCGTGGCGAGCACGGTGTCGTGCAGCAGCCGCGCGCTCTGGCGACGCTGGGCCTCGGTCTCGCTCGCCTGCCGCTCGAGGTGATGGGCGCGCCCGATGTTCTCGATGCGCCGAACCGCCCGCTGCACGCCGACCGTCACCCACAGGCCGATGATGAGCGTGATGACCCAGCCGGCGAGCGTCGCGATCGCCGAGGTCGAGAAGAACGCGCTCGTCGGGCCCGCCGTGGCCACGAGCAGGCTGCTGACGAGAGTGCCGCCCGCCCAGAGCAGCCAGCGTCCGGTGCTCTCGCTGAGCACCATGCCGACGGCGCCGAGCCCGGCGGCGCCGAGCGGGGCGAGCGAGGTCGAGAGCGCGAGCGAGGTCGACTGGCCCCACGGCAGCTGGGCGAGCGCGAGGGCCCCGCAGCCGAGCACGATCGTGAGGGCGACCCAGCCGAGGTGCCCGCTGCGGCCGACCATCACGAGCGACCCGGCCTGCCCGGCGAGCAGGATGAGCACCGAGGGCAGCACGTCGGGGTCGACGACCCCCGGCAGAGACAAGCACACCGCGGCGATGATCACGCCACTGAGCCCGAACGCGCGAGCCGCCGACTGGAGCAGCCGACGCCGCTCCTTCTCGATGAGCTCCATGGCGCTCAGTCTGGCACTCGAACGAGGGACAACCCCTACAGCCCGCACGCGCGTCGGAACGCGTCGTACAGCCCGCCCCGCGTTGCCGCATCGGCGGCGATCGTCACGGTGCCGGGCTCGCCGTCGAGGACGACGTCGATGCGGAAGAGCGTGCCCTGCTTGTCGTCGGCGAGGGCGTGCGCGTCACACCGCGCCGGCGTGAGCAGCAGCGGGATGCTCACCGCCGCCGCGCCGCCCCCCGTGCCGGTCGGCAGGAGCGCCTTCGTCACCCGGGTGCCGTCGCTCGCCTGCACGAGCCCGAACAGCACGGTGTCGCTGAGGCTCACGAGCTCGACCTCGGCCTCGCTGGCGCCGGCTCGCGGGGCGATGTCGAGCAGCAGCCCGATGTGCGCCCCCTCGTCGCGCGTCGCGTCGTGTCGCACCGTGATCCCCACCCGCTCGGCCACGGCGGCCGCGAAGCACTCGGCCGCCACCCACTCGGCCCACTGACCGATGCGGTCGACGGTCGGCACCGCGACCTCGGCGGTGCTGCCGTCGATGAGCTGCACGATGAGCACCGCCTGAGGGGGCTCGGGACCCTCGTCCGGGCACGCTGCGGGAGCGAGGGTGAGGGCGAGGTCGCGGGTGAGGCCGGGGCCGATGACGGTCGTGCGCTCGCGCACGATCGGCTGCTGCAGCGCGGGCGACTCGAGGCGGGCGCCGACGATC
Organism: Microcella humidisoli; assembly: GCF_024362325.1. Lineage (NCBI taxonomy): Bacteria > Bacillati > Actinomycetota > Actinomycetes > Micrococcales > Microbacteriaceae > Microcella > Microcella humidisoli. The sequence goes on along the minus strand of NZ_CP101497.1, from coordinate 191,620 downwards.
GTGAGCGGCACGGCACCGTCGTTGCGCACCGAGAGCTGCATGCCGCCGCGCGCCGGGTCGATGCGCGAGCGGTAGACCTCGGCGGTGACGGCGACGTCGGCGACCGTGACCGGCCCGGGCAGGGCGGCCGAGTCGAGGTCGGAGGGGGCGGCGGGCGAGCATCCGCTCAGCGCCGTCGATGCGACCACGAGCACGGCTGCCACGCGCGAAGCGAGGGGAGCGCGGCGGCGGGGCATGATCGCCTAGTCGGCGAGCAGCGCCGCGATCGGGGGCCCGACGAGGTCGTCCTCGATGAGGAACGCGTCGTGCCCGAAGGGCGAGGAGATGACGATGGCCTCCTCACCGTGGATGGTCGAGGGAAGGTTCGCCGCGAGCACCTGCTGCTGCTCGACGGGGAACAGCCGGTCGCTGTCGATGCCGAGCACGAGCGTGCGCGCGGTGACGCCACGGACCGCCTCGGCGAGCGAGCCGCGACCGCGCGTGATGTCGTGCGAGTTCATCGCCTCGACGAGCGTGATGTAGCTGCCGGCGTCGAAGCGCCGCGTGAACTTGTTGCCGTGGAAGTCGAGGTAGCTCTCGACCGCGAAGCGGCCACCGTGACCGAGCGGGTCGAGCACGCCCTGCCAGGACCGCTCGAAGCGGTCGTTGAGCTCGCTCGGCGAGCGGTAGTTGAGCAGCGCCATGCGCCGCGCGAGCGCGAGCCCGCGGTACGGCCCCTCGGGCTCGTCGTAGTAGTCGCCGTCGCGGAACAGCGGGTCCATGCGGATCGCCTCGAGCTGCACCGAGTTGAGGGCGATCTGGTCGGCGCTCGAGACCGCGGGGGCGGCGAGCACGGCGAGCCGTTCGACCCGTTCGGGATGCTGCACCGCCCACTCGAGCGCGTGCATGCCGCCCATCGACCCGCCGACGATCGCCGCGAACCGCTCGATGCCGAGCGCGTCGGCGAGCATGACCTGCGCCGCCACCTGGTCGCGGATCGTCAGGTAGGGAAACCGCGAGCCCCACTCGGAGCCGTCGGGCGAGAACGACGAGGGGCCCGTCGAGCCCTGGCAGCCGCCGAGCATGTTGGCGGCGATGACGAACCAGCGGTCGGTGTCGATCGCGCGGCCGGGCCCGACGATGCCGCCCCACCAGCCGGCGGTCGCATGCCCCGCCCCCGGTCGGCCGACCACGTGGCTGTCGCCCGTGAGCGCGTGCATGACGAGCACGGCGTTGTCGCGCGCGGCCGACAGGGTGCCCCAGGTCTCGTAGGCGAGGCGCACGTGCGGCAGCCGGGCACCCGACTCGAGCTCGAGCGGCCCGAGCGACTGGAACAGCCGATCGCCCGGATCGTCGCCCTCGCGCCATGCGCCCGTCGTGGGCGGCGTGCCCAGCATCGAGCGCCGATTGGCCTCGGTGATGAATGCCGAGGGCACCGTGTCTTCGCTCGTCTGCCAGTCCATGCTGGTGCCCATTCTGTCGCAGACACGGCCGTGCCCCCGCCGTATGACGACGGGGGCACGGTGAGCGCTGCCGAATGGCTGCCGCGGCTCAGACCGCCGCGTTGGCCGCGACGACCGCGCGCGCGGCCGTGAAGCCCGCCTCGAGGTCGGCGATGATGTCGTCGAGGTTCTCGAGCCCGACCGACAGTCGCACGAGGCCCGGCGTCACGCCGCTCGTCAGCTGCTGCTCGGGGGTGAGCTGCGAGTGCGTCGTCGAGGCCGGGTGGATGATGAGGCTGCGCACGTCGCCGATGTTGGCGACGTGGCTGAAGAGCTCGACGGAGTCGACGAGCGCGCGCCCCGCATCCACGCCGCCCTTCAGCTCGAACGAGAGCACCGCGCCCACGCCCTTCGGCGCGTACTTCTGGCCGGCCGCATACCAGGGGCTCGACGGCAGGCCCGAGTAGCTGACGCTCGCGACATCGGGGTGCGCCTCGAGCCAGTGGGCGACCGCCTCGGCGTTCTGCACGTGGCGCTCGACGCGCAGGCTGAGCGTCTCGATGCCCTGGATGAGCTGCCAGGCGTTGTCGGGCGAGATCGCGGCGCCGATGTCGCGCAGCAGCTGCACGCGCGCCTTGATGATGTAGGCGATGCCATCGCCGAGCACGCCCGTGTAGCTCGCCCCGTGGTACGAGGGGTCGGGCTCGGTGAGGCCGGGGAACTTCTCGGTGTTCTGCGACCAGGCGAACTTTCCGCCGTCGACGATGACGCCGCCGAGCACCGTGCCGTGGCCGCCGAGGAACTTCGTGGCCGAGTGCACGACGATGTCGGCGCCGTGCTCGAGCGGACGGATGAGGAACGGCGTCGCGATCGTGTTGTCGACGATGAGCGGGAGGCCGTGCGCGTGCGCGACCTCGGCGACCGCCGCGATGTCGAGGATGTTGACCTTCGGGTTGCCGATCGTCTCGCCGAACAGCAGCTTCGTGTTCGGGCGGATCGCGGCGGCCCACGCGGCCGCGTCATCCTGGTTCTCGACGAAGGTCACCTCGATGCCGAGCTTCGCGAGCGTGTAGGTGAAGAGGTTGTAGGTGCCGCCGTAGATCGACGACGACGACACGATGTGGTCGCCCGCCTGCGCGATGTTGAGCACGGCGTAGGTCGTCGCGGCCTGGCCCGACGACAGCAGCAGGGCTGCCGTACCGCCCTCGAGCGCGGCGATGCGCTGCTCGACCACGTCTTGCGTGGGGTTCTGGATGCGCGTGTAGATGTTGCCGAACTCGGCGAGCGCGAAGAGGTTCTTGGCGTGCTGCGCGTCATTGAACGTGTAGGCGGTCGTGCGGTACACGGGCGTCGCGCGCGCGTTCGTGACCGGATCGGGCTGAGCGCCCGCGTGGATCTGCAGGGTCTCGAACTTCCAGCTGGCGGTCATGGGGGTCTCCTCGTGGGTCGGTGGTTCGACTCGAACCGTACGACTCCGCGCAGGCGGCGGCAATGCCGGCCGACACACGCCGTAACCTGCCGCCGGGCTCAGTGCTCGTGGCCGGGCTCAGCGCTCCGGGTCGCGGCGCGAGCCCGTCGGGTCGGTGCGCGAGGGCTGGATGCGCAGCGGGCCCGTGCGCGCATCCAGATCGGGGCGGAACAGCCAGCGCGGCCTCGGCTCGACGAGCGGACGGAAGAGCCGTCGAACCGGTGAGCTTGCGAGCGCGATCGTGAGCAGCAGCGAGAACGCCACGAGCGCGACGAGCCACGGCCAGTCGGAGCGCTCATCACCGCCGATGACGCCGCTCTCGCGAATCGGGTAGAGCACGAAGCTGTGCAGCAGGTACACGTACATCGTGGCCTGTCCGAAGGGGGTGATGGCGATCGGGCGCCGCGGCACGAGCACGAGCACCGCCGCCGAAAGCAGGGCCGCGAGCGCGATGAGCCCGAGCCGAACGAGACCCGCCCACCATTCGTCCTGCCCGAGGTCGCGGTACGAGTCCTCGTAGAAGAACCAGAAGCGCAGGTCGATCGCGCGCCACACGTCGATGAATGCGATGAGCACGGCGAGCCAGGCGGCGAGCACGACGACCGCGATCGACCGCACGATCGCGGTCGGCGGGTCGGCGAGCCGCCAGCGGTCGACCACGCCCCACTCGTGCAGCTTCCAGCCGAGCACGAAGAAGGGCAGGATGCCGATCGCGCGCGAGAGCGAGAACGTCGAGTCGACGTTGCCGAAGTAGCCGACACCGACCGAGAGGGCGATCGACCACACGAGCGGCCACCGCACGAGGGCCAGGTACGGCAGCACGAGCCGGAAGATGCCGAGCGCGAGCAGGAACCACAGGGTCCACGACGGCCGGGTCGGGTTGAGGGTCCAGTTGCCCTCGACGATCGCCTGCACCGCCGTCCAGATGGTCTCGAAGATGAAGTACGGCAGCACGATGTCGGTGATGACGCGCCGCATCTGCCGCTCGTTCGGCGGGCCCGGCTTCGAGAAGTAGCCGCTGATGATCGCGAACAGCGGCATGTGGAATGCGTAGATGAACAGGTAGGTCACGAGCGCGGCGTCGGAGTCGGCGATGAGCCGCTGAATCGCGTGCCCCGTCACGACGAGCGCGATGGCGATGAATCGTGTTGTATCCCACAGCGGCACCCGCGGGCGCGCCGAGGTCGATGTAGCCCCCATGCGTCCAGGGTAGTGCGGGCCTCCGGGAAGGTAGCGTGGCCCCATGACCCCCTTGACAGCAGTCGTGACCGGTGCGAGCTCGGGAATCGGGGCGGCGACGGCCCGCCTGCTGCGCGGCCACGGGTGGCGCGTCATCGCCGTCGCGCGCCGCGCCGACCGGCTCGCGGCGCTCGCCGCCGAGACGGGGTGCGAGACCTTCGTGGCCGATCTGACCGATGCCTCGGCGGTGGATGCCCTGCGCGCGCACGTCGCCGCCTCCGGGCCGATCCACGCCATCGTCGCCGTCGCGGGCGGCGCGATCGGCACCGACACGGTCGAGTCGGCCGACGCCGCCGACTGGATGCGCATGTTCGACATCAACGTGCTGAGCGCGCAGCGGGTCATCGCGGCCCTGCTGCCCGCCCTGCGGGCCGGTGCGCGCGAGCGCGGGGTCGGCGACATCCTGGCCATCACGTCGACGGCCGGGCAGATCGCCTACGAGACGGGCGGCGGCTACAACGCCGCCAAGTTCGCGCTGCGCGGCATGATGCACGCGCTGCGATTGGAGCTCGCGGGCGAGCCGCTGCGCGTCATGCAGGTGGCGCCCGGCATGGTGCGCACCGACGAGTTCGCGCTCAATCGCTTCGGCGGGGATGCCGAGAAGGTCGATGCGCTGTACGAGGGCGTCGAGCACCCGCTGACGGCGCACGACATCGCCGAGCTCGTCGTGCATGCGATCGAGGCACCCGCCCACGTCAACGTCGACGAGCTGACCGTGCGCCCGGTGGCGCAGGCCGCCCAGCACAAGCTCATCCGGCGTCCCCTCGCGGTGCGCGAGGACTGAGCCCGCTACCGCGGCGCGTCGATCAGCGCCTCGTCGGCCGCGACGTCGCCGAAGGCGAGCCGCGGCACGAACAGCAGGGAGGCGGCCGCGACGAGCGCGGCTCCGCCGCAGATCGCGAACACGATGAGGTAGCCGAGCAGGCTTGACGCGGTCTCGGTGACGGCCTGGCCCGCGGCGAGCACGAGCACGACGGCGAAGACGGCGCTCGCGAAGGCGCCGCCGATCGTCTTGGTGGTGTTGGTGAGCCCCGTCGCGATGCCGGTCTGCCCGAGCGGCGCGGCGGCGGCCGCGGCGGCGGGCAGGGCCGCGACGAGCGCGCCCGAGCCGATGCCCGCGACGACCATGTTGAGGGTGACCCCCACCGCGGTCGTGTTGTTGACGAGGAACGCCAGGTACCCGAGCCCGACCGTCACCGAGGCGGCGATGAGGGCGAGACGCGGCGTGAACCGGCGGGAGACGACCGGGAAGAGCAGGGCGCCGATGATCATCGCCACGAGGTAGGCGCCGATGATGTACGACCGCTCGGTCGCGTCGAGGCCGAGCCCGAAGCCGTTCGCGGGGTCGGTGCCGGCGAAGGTGCTGAGCGGTGCCTGCGCTCCGAGAATGCTGATGCCGACGAGGCCGGCGGTCAGCTGCACGGGCCACATGCTCGGTTGCCGCAGCACGCGCAGGTCGATCGCCGGGTCGGGGTGCTTCAGCACCCACCGGCCGAAGGGGTACAGCAGCAGAAGGCCGACGACCATGAGCGCGTAGACCCACCACGTGGCGGGGCCGTTGATGCGCAGGAAGGTGAGCCCCGAGGTCACGGTGAGCAGCGCGATCGTCAGCAGGATGAATCCGATCGTGTCGAGGCGGCGCCCTGGCTGGGGGGTCGACTCTGGCACCCCGAAGAGGATCACGAAGAAGGCCGCCGTCACGGCGATGGCGGGGATCATGAGCGTCAGCGTGACGTTCTCGTTGAAGGCCGCGAACACGCGTGCGCCGCCGAGGGCGCCGACGATCGCGCCCGCCTCGAGCGCCACGACGAGGTAGCCCGCCGCGCGCCGCGTCTGCGAGGCGCCCGTGTCGCTGCGGCGGCCGCGGTCGAAGATGAGCGCGACCTCGAGCGGCAGCCAGACGACGTAGAACCCCTGCAGCGCCCACGCCGCGAGGAAGACCCAGAACGAGTCGGCGAACACGAGCCACCAGCTGGCCCCGGCGGTGAGCACGGTCGAGATGAGCAGCACCTTCTTGTGGCCGATCATGTCGCCGAGCTTCGCGAGCACGGGAACGACGAGCGCGCTCAGCAGCAGCTGCGCGGCCTCGAACCAGTTGAAGTCGGCGTCGCGGATGCCGAGGTACTCGACGAGGTCGCTGATGAGGGGCACGTAGTAGCCCTGCAGCACGCCGCTCACGAACTCGACGAAGAACAGGTAGCCGACGAGCCCCATCGTGATGGCCCCGGCCTTCCCGCGCAGAGGGGAGGGGGTGGTCGAGACGCTCGCGGGCTCGGTCATTCCGCGATGCTAGCGCGCGGCGGGGCGCGGTAGCGTGCTCGCATGAGCGAGGCACGGGCGGGCATGGCGCCCGACTGGGCCGCGGCGCTGGAGCCGGTCACCGACCGCATCGACGCCCTCCTGGCCGAGCTGCGCGCCGAGAGCGCAACGGGGTCGCCGTTCCTGCCCGCCGAGCACCTCGTGCTGCGCGCCTTCGCCCGCCCGCTCGGCGACGTGCGCGTCGTCATCGTGGGGCAGGACCCGTACCCGACCCCCGGCCATCCGATCGGGCTGAGCTTCGCCGTCGACGCGGCCGTGCGACCCGTGCCGCGCTCGCTCGCGAACGTGTACCGCGAGCTGCACGACGACCTCGGCATCGCGCCGGCCGCGCACGGCGACCTGAGCGCCTGGAGCGACCAGGGTGTGCTGCTGCTCAACCGCGTGCTCACGGTCGCGCCCGGTCGCGCCGGCTCGCACCGGGGGCGCGGCTGGGAGGAAGTCACCGCGTGCGCGCTCCAGGCTCTCGGCGCGCGCGGAGGGCCGCTCGTCGCCGTGCTGTGGGGGCGGGATGCGGCGGACGCGGCGCCGCTTCTGGGTGCCGTTCCCGTCGTCGCGAGCGCGCATCCGAGCCCCCTGTCGGCCCATCGGGGCTTCGTCGGTTCCCGTCCGTTCAGCCGCGTGAACCGGCTGCTCGCCGAGCAGGGTGCCGCGCCGATCGACTGGCGCCTCCCCCCAGCGGCGACCGTAGACTGACGCGGTCGACATCGAGAACGAGGCGCAGAGAGGGGCGGGATGCTCGAGGAAGAGTACGAGCGCCGTCGCACCCTGCCGCCCCACCTGCGCAAGCGCCCCGCGCCCGAGACGCCGTTCGCGTTCAGCGTGCGCGAGGCCGTCGAGCAGGATCTTCCCGACGTTCGCGAGATCTACAACCACTACGTGGCCAACTCGACGGTGACGTTCGACGAGTCACCGTGGACCCTGGCGGCGCTGCGCGAGAAGTTCGCGAAGGTGCGCGAGCTCGGCTACCCCTTCCTCGTCGCGGTCTCCCCGAACGGGGTCGTGCTGGGCTTCGCCTACGTGTACCCGTGGAAGGAGAAGGCCGCCTACCGCTTCACGGTCGAGAACTCGATCTACCTCGGCCCGGCCTCGACGGGCAAGGGGCTCGGCACGGCGCTCATGGGCGAGCTGCTCGACCGCGCGAAGGCCGCGGGCGTCAAGGAGGTCATCGCCGTGATCGCCGATCGCGGTGCCGAGGGCTCGATCGCCCTGCACGAGCGCTACGGCTTCGTGACGACCGGGTCGATGGGGCGCGTCGGCTTCAAGTTCGGCCGATGGCTCGGCGTCGTCATGATGCAGAAGTCGCTCGGCCGGCGCCGGTGAGCGCCTGCTGAGCCGCTGCTACTGGTAGACCTCGCCGGCGACTTCGGTGGCCAGCGTCACGGCCTCCTCGTAGAAGACCTCGCCGCCGAAGGTGCTGATGACGGAGATCCAGCTGTCGTCGGTGATGACGTTGTAGATCGCGGGCACGACGCCCTCGTCGCCCTGCTGGCTGTAGGTGACCGCGCCGTCGTCGGTCGTGGCCTCGTTGAGGCCCTGCGCCGTGAGGTCGTTGACGATGCCCGCACGGTTCGCGGCCGTGATCGGTGCGACGCTGATGAGCAGGCTCGAGAGGTCGACGCCGTCCTCGGCGTAGACGCAGCTGATGCCGCCCGCGAGCTGCTCGGGCGTCGGGTCGAAGAAGTACTCGTCGCCGTAGACGCCGCCCGGGCCGCCCAGCAGCTCGAGGTTCTGCTCGGCGAAGGCGTCGAGGCGCGACTGCGGCAGGATCGTCGTGCAGTCGGCGGGCATGGTGAAGAAGACGGGCTCGGGTTCGGGCTCGGTCGTCTCGACGGCCGTGGGCGTGGGCTCGGGAGCCTCGGGCTCGGCGACCGGCTCGGCCGCGGGAGCGCACGCGGCGAGACCGCCGACGAGGACGAGGACGGCGGTGCCGACGAGCAGGCGCTGCGCGATCATGGTGTTCCTTATCGAGGTGACCGAACCGAGAGGACGGGCGCCCCGAGCGGGCCCCCGGCGGCGAATCTAGCAGTCGATCCCCGGCGTTCTCAGGCCTCAGGACGGCGCAGGGCCCCTCGGGGCGCCCTTCGTTGTCGAATCGATATGCGCCGGGCGCGCAAGCTCGCCGCCGTAGGCTCGCAGGGTGTTCGAACTCCACCACCTCAGCGCGCTCGAGCAGGGGGAGTGGCTGCGTCGCGGCCGCATCAGCCCGCGCGAGCTCGTCGAGCACTACCTGGCGCGCATCGAGCGTCACAACCCGGCGGTGGGCGCCCTGACGGTCGTCGAGGCCGAGCGCGCGCTCGCCCGCGCCGAGGCGCTCGAGGGGCTCGTCGCGCGGTCGGCGCCGCTGTGGGGCATCCCGATCGCCGACAAAGAGCTCGTGCAGCGCGCCGGTCAGCGCACGACCTTCGGCTCGCGCCTGCGCGCCGATCATGTACCCGCCACTGACGACGAGCTCGTGCAGCACCTCGATGCCGCCGGCGCGATCAGCCTCGGGGCGACGGCCGCGCCCGAGTTCGGACTGCCCTCGTACACCGAGAGCCGGGTCGCGCCGCCCGCGCGCACGCCCTACGACCTGCGCCGCGGTGCGGGGGGATCAAGCGGGGGAGCGGCGGCGGCCGTCGCCGCGGGCCTGCTGCCCGTCGCGCCCGGCAGCGACGGCGGCGGCAGCATCCGCATCCCCGCCGCGGCCTGCGGTCTCGTGGGGCTCAAGCCTTCGCGCGGCCGCATTCCCGCGGGCAGCGGGCTCGACCGCCTCGCGGGCCTCGTCGTGCCCGGCCCGATCGCCCGCACGGTCGCCGACGCGGCGCTCATGCTCGATGCGCTCGTCGCCGCGGCGCCCTGGGAGTTCGCCACGCGCGCTCCGATCGATCCACCCCTCGCCTCCGGTCGCGAGCACCCGCACCACGGCCCCCTGCTCGGCGCCGCCGTGCGCGGCGAAGGCCGCTACCAGCTCGGGGTCATGACGACCTCGCCGTGGGACGAGTACGCCGACATCGCCCTGGATGCGGGGGCTCGGTGGGCGCTTGACGAGGCCGTCGCGGCCTTCGCGACGCTGGGGCACGGCATCGACGATCTCGCGCTCGACCCCGAGCCCGACTACGCGCGCCACTTCCGCACCGTCTGGATGGCGAGCGCCGCGGGCATTCCCGCCCGCACGGCCGACGAGCTCGCATTGCTCGAACCGCTCACCGCCTGGCTCGTCGGTCAGGGTCGAGCGCTGTCGGCCGAGACGCTCGCCGAATCGCTCGCGTGGTTGAGCGGCTTCGAGCGCCGGGTCATTCGCCGGCTGGCGAGCGTCGACGCCGTGCTCACGCCCGCGCTCGCAATGACCCCGCGCCCACTCGGCTGGTACGACGCCGAGGATGCTGAGCGCAACTTCACGCAGCAGGTGCAGTACACGCCGTACACGAGCTTCGTCAACGTGGCCGGGCTGCCCGCGCTGACCCTGCCGGTGGGGCTCACGCCGCCGACCTCGGAGGAGCCGGGGCTGCCCATGGGCGTGCAGCTCATCGGCCGGCCCGGCGGCGAGGCCACCCTGCTCGCGCTGGGCGCCCAGTTCGAGCGCGCGCGGCGCGGAGCAAGCATCCACCCGCCGCAGTGGTGAGGCTAGCGCCGTGCAGACGTGCCCGCGCCGCTACGGCAGCAGCTGGGCGAGCGCGTCGCCCGTGAGCGTCGCCGAGTCGCCGCCCGAGAAGTAGCTGCCGACCCAGAACCCGTCGGCGAGGATGTGGGTCTCGTTGTACGAGCCGATCTCGGAGTCGACCTCGATCTCGAACAGCGTGCCATCGACGACGTATCCGGCCGCGGTGAACGCGTCGATGAGCGTCGTGCGCGTGGCCTCGTCGAGCCGGGCGATTGACGTGGTCGAGCCGCTCTCGGTGGCGGGCAGGACCCAGGTGCAGCTCACGCGCTCGGGGATCGCGCTGAGTATGGCCTCGATGTTGTCGTCGGCGGTGCCCCAACCCCCCATGCCCGGCCCGCTGACGTCGCCGAGCGGGCTGCGCCCCTCGCCCGTGAGGCTCGCGACGACCGCGTCGGAGTAGATGGTGTCGCAATCGGGCAGCGCGATCGGCTCCGCCGTCGGAGTGGGCGTGCTGCTCGGGGCGGCGGTCTCGCTCGGCGTGGCGGTCGGCGCCGTGACGGGGGTCGGTGCGCACCCGGCGGCGAGCGCGACAATCAGGGCGGCGGGAACGAGCAGGGTGCGGCGCATGGCGTCAGGCTAGTGCGCGGCGGCGCGGCGGCGCATGAGTAATCACCGGTACCCGCCCTTCTCGAGGCCCGCTTCGACCTCGAAGCGGTTGTGCCGGGCATCCTGCCCCGCCGCGAGGTAGAGCGGGATGAAGGCGAGCCCGTACTTCTTCCACTGCGCGCGGTGCACGGCCTCGTGCTCGAGCACGCTCTCGCGCAGATTGTCGCGCGTGAGGTAGGCGGCGCCGATCGTCGTGCCGCCACGGCCGAACGCCCAGCGGGGCAGCCCTTCGCACACGATGACGCCCCCGCGCCGCGAGACCCGGAATCCGCCCAACAGGGCACCCCACGTGACGCCGACGGCCGTCGCGAACCAGTAGCCCGGCCGCGCGACGACGGGGTGCAGCCCGATCGCGCGCACGGCGCGGGTGCGGGCGAGCCGGTCGACGGCGCGCGCCGCGCGGCCGCGGGCGGGAGGCGCGCTCACGGCCGCCCGTAGCCTTCGAGCAGGCGCAGCCAGATCTCGCTGAGCGTCGGGTACGAGGGCACGGCGTGCCAGAGCCGGGCGAGGGGCACTTCGCCGACGATCGCGATCGTCGCGGCGTGCAGCAGTTCGCCGACGTCGTCGCCGACGATCGTGAACCCCACGATGACGCCGCGATCCTCATCGACGACCATGCGTGCCGTGCCGCGGTAGTCGTCGCCGTGCACGGTCGCGCCGGCGAGCCAGCCGAGCTCGTAGTCGACGACCCGCGTGCGCAGGCCCCGCTGCTCGGCCTGCGCGGCCGTGAGGCCGACGCTCGCGACTTCGGGGCTCGTGAAGGTCACCTGCGGCACGGCGTCGTGGTCGGCTGTCGCGACATGGGCGCCCCACGGGGCGTCGTCGATGGATGCTGTGCTCGCGCGCGCCGCGATCACGTCGCCCGCCGCCCGGGCCTGGTACTTGCCCTGGTGCGTGAGCAGTGCCCGGTGGTTGACGTCACCGACGGCGTAGAGCCAGTCGACTCCCCGCACCCGCAGGGTGTCGTCGACCTCGAGCCAGCTGCCGGGCTCGAGCCCGATGGTCTCGAGCCCGAGGTCGCCCGTGACGGGGGCGCGTCCCGTCGCGACGACGATCTCGTCGACCTCGAGCACCCGGCCGTCCGGGAGCGCGATCGTGACGGAGCCGTCGGCCGCACGGTCGACGCGGTCGGGGCTCGTTCCGAGCAGCACCTCGGCGCCGTCGGCGCGCAAGCGCTCGGCCACGGCCTCGCCCGCGAACGCCTCCACACCCGCGAGCAGGCCGCTGCGCGCGATGAGGGTGACCGCGCTGCCGAGGCTCGTGAAGGCCGTCGCCATCTCGCACCCCACCACGCCCCCGCCGATGATGGCGAGCCGGGCCGGCACGGTCTCGGTGCTCGTGATCTCGCGCGAGGTCCACGGCCGGGACTCGGCGAGCCCGGGAATCGGCGGCATCGCCGCGGTCGAGCCCGTGCAGATCGCCACGGCGTGCGCGGCCGTTACCGTGCGGGTTCCGCCGTCTGCCGCCGCGATGACGACGCGGCGCTCGCCGTCGAGCCGTACGTGGCCTCGGGCGAGCGCGATGCCGGTCTTCTGCAGCCACCGCACCTGGCCGGCGTCGTCCCAGTGGCTCGCCACCGCATCGCGGCTCGCGAGCACGGCTGCGGCGTCGACCGTGCCCGTGATCGCTGCGCGGGCACCCGGCACGGCGTGCGCCGCGCGCAGCACGCTCGCCGCCCGCAGCAGCGCCTTTGAGGGCATGCACGCCCAGTACGAGCACTCGCCGCCGACGAGCTCGTTCTCGACGATGAGCACGGTCAACCCGCCCTGCACCGCTCGGTCGGCGACGTTCTCGCCCACCGCTCCGGCGCCGATGACGACGACGTCGTACGTATCGAGTGGGGCGGCGTCGGTCTGGGCGGTCGTCGTGAGCGGGCGCATGCGCCTACCGTCCCACGAACTCCGGGTCGGTGCGAGTGAGAAAAGCCTGCATGCCGATGCGGGCATCCTCCGTCTGGGCGAGGCGCACGAGCTCGTGCGGCAGTCGCGCCTCGGCAGCGGCTTCACCCTCGCGCACCGCGAGGCGCGCGTTCGCGAGCGTCGCCTGCACGGCGAGGGGGGCCTGCGCCGCGATCCGACCCGCCAGCTCGCGGGCGCGGGCCAGCTGCTCGCCCGCGGGCACAACCTCCTGCACGAGGCCCATGCGGTGCGCCTCGGCGGCATCGAAGCGGTCGCCCGTGAGCATCCACCGCATCGCGTCACCCCAGCCAGCGGCCCGGGCGAAGCGCGTCGTCGCTCCGCCGAAGGGCAGGATCGCGCGGGCGACCTCGAGCTGCGCGAACACGGTGTCGTCGGCGGCGACGACGATGTCGCTCGCGAGCGCGAGCTCGATGCCGAGCGTCAGGCACGTGCCCTGCACGGCGAGCACGACGGGCTTGCGCACGCGCGTGCCGTCCATGCCCCAGGGGTGGATGCCCCCCTCCGGCACCATCGCGAGGCCCTGCGGCCCGATGCGCGGCACGACGTCGGCGAGATCGAGCCCGCCCGTGAAGTGGTCGCCGTGCGCGAAGACCACGCCCACGCGCAGTTCGGGGTCGCGGTCGAGCTCGCCGTAGGCCAGAGCGAGCTGCTCGAGCATCGCCACATCGGCGGCGTTGCGCTTCTCGGGCCGGTTGAGGCCGATCAGCAGCTGATGGCCATCGCGCTCGACGGTGACGCGGGGCGGGGTCGCGGTGTCAGAGGTGGTCTCGCTCATGCCCGTCAGCGTAGCCAGCGCATGCCCCGCGCCGGCCGGGCTTTGTCGCTCTCCGACGACGATTCAGCGGCTGAGAGCGGCCAAGATGCGCAGGATCACGGTGAGCGCGTCGGCCGAGCCCTCGTCGCCGTCCACGTCGGTCGCGCCCGCGCTGTCGCCCGGAACGGCCTCGCGCTCGGGGGCGGGAGCGAACTCGGTGAGCCCCGCGCCCACGAGGGGCAGCTCGGCGCGCGCGGCACCCAGCGCCGTCGTCAGCTGCTCGAGGCTCACGCCGAAAGGTGCGGGGAACCCGACACCGCCGAACACGGCCGGGTCGAGCACGTCGAGGTCGACGTGCGCGTAGAGAACGGGCTCGACGCCGTCGGCGCGGGCCGTCGCCACGCGCTCGGCGACGCGCGCGCCGACCTCGGTCGGATCGATGTGCGGCATGCCCGAGGATTCGATGAACTGCGCCTCGGCCTCGTCGAGGTCGCGCACCCCGAGCAGGAGGACGTCGGCAGCGTCGACGACGCCCGCGTCGACGAGCGAGCGCAGCACCATGCCGTGGAAGGCCTTGCTCGGCGAGGTTTCGGCCGTGTTGAGATCGGCGTGCGCGTCGGCCCACAGCAGGATCACGCGGCCCGCGCGCGCGGCGTGCTCGATGCCGGCGTACTCGACCCCGCAGTCGCCGCCGATGATGATCGGCATGTCGTCGAGCTCGGCGAGCTCGCGCTCGAGGCGCTCACGCACGAGCCGGATCGAGCTGTACCGCAGGATGCCCGTGCCCTCGCTGTCGCCGGCCTCGAGCGGCACCTCGATGAGGCGTGTCGCCGCGCTCGGCAGATCGGCCCGGATCGCGTGCGCGCCGTCGACGAGCCGCATGGCCCGCGATGAGCCCGAGCCCTGCCACTGCGGCACGACGAGGAAGGTGCTGGTCATGCGCCCAGTCTGGCACCCTGCCCATCATCGGCGCGGTCGCGGCCGCGGAACGGCAGCCCCGCCACGGTCGAGAGCAGCCATTCCAGCGGGCCGCGACGACCGAGTGCGTGCAGGACGAGCCCCAGCGCGCCGCCGCCGAGCGCCATCACGACGAGCAGCGGGATGCCCACCGCGGCCTCGAACAGGCCCGCCGGGCCGAGCGGCGCGAGCGCGGCGATCACGAGCACGTGGCCGACGTACACGGTGAGCGCCACGCGGCCGAGAGCCGTGAGGGGCGCGGCGACGAGCAGGGCGACGCGCCGGGGTTCGCGGCCGTCGAGCGCGAGCAGTGCCGCGCCGATGATCGCGATCGCGAGACCGCCCGCGCCCAGCAGCTCGGCGGTCGTGCCGCTGTGCGCCTCGGCGTCAATGCCCGGCAGCACGGCGGCCGCGCCGTAGCCCGCGACGCACGCCGCCGTGCCGAGCCCGAGCATCAGCACGCGCACGCGCGTCGATGCGAGCCCGGCGCGCGCGCACAGCAGGCCCACGAGCAGCAGCGGCAGCCAGAGCAGGGCCGGGTAGTAGCCCGTCAGCAACCAGTCGACGAGCACCGCACCGGGGTCGTCGCCGAGCGCGAGCGGTCCCGTCGGCCCGAGGCCCGTCAACTCGACCACCCGATCGCGCACGAGCGGCGCCACGACGAGGAATCCGAGGGCGAGGGCCGCGAGCAGCCCGCGCGCGGCAAACAGCACCGGCACGAGCAGCAGGAACATCACGCCGTAGGAGTCGAGGATGATCGCGATGCCGCTCGGGAGCATCCAGAGCAACAGGCCCATGACGACGAGCGCCGCGGCGCGGATCGCGAGGCGACCTCGGGCGGCGCCACGACGATCGGGTGGCGGCGCGTCGCCCCCGGTGACGAGACCGAGTGCGACGCCCGCGACGACCGCGAAGAGCACCGAGGGTCGGCCGTCGACGAGCAGCTCGCCCTGCTCGGCATCACGCGGCCAGGTGTGGGCCGCCATCATGCCGAGCACGGCGAGACCGCGGGCGAGGTCGACCCCGTGCCAGCGGGTGCGGGAGGCGTCGATCGCTACTGGCCGATCGCCTGCTGCGGGCCGCCCGACTTGAGCGCGGCGAGGCGGGCCTCGACCTCGAGCTCGACCCCGACGTCTTCGAGCGACTCGAACTGCGCGTCGAGCGTCGAGGCGGCGAGCTCCTGCCGACCCATGACCTTGGCCTCCTCGCGGCGGATCTTCTCCTCGAAGCGGCCGAGCTCGCTCGTCGGGTCCATGATGTCGATGCTCTGAACCGCGTCGATCACCTGGTTCTGCGCGTCGGCGATCTTGGCCCGGGCGATGAGCTGGTCGCGCTGCGAACGCAGCTGGTCGAGCTTGCCCTTCATGGCCTCGAGGCCGCTCTTGAGCTGGTTCACGATCTCGTTCTGGCTCGTGATCGTCGGCTCGACCGCCTTCGCCTCGGTCTCGGCTGAGAGCTGCTTGCCGAGAGCGACCTTGGCGAGGTTGTCGAACTTGTCGGCGTCGGCGGTGTTGCCCGCGGCACGCAGCTCGTCGGCCTTCGCGCTCGCGGCCACGGCCTTGCGGCCCCAGTCCTGGGCCGAGGCGACGTCTTCGGCGTGATCCTGCTCGAGCAGGCGCAGGTTGCCGATCGTCTGCGCAATCGCCGCCTCCGCCTCCTGGATGCTCGCGGTGTAGTCGCGCACCATCTGGTCGAGCATCTTCTCCGGGTCCTCCGCCGCGTCGAGCAGGGCGTGGATGTTGGCCTTCGCGAGCTGCGCGATGCGGCCGAAGATGGACTGCTTTGACATGAGTCGTGCCTTTCTGTCGGTGGTCGGTGGAACGTCGGGGATCAGTGACGGTCGTGTATCGGGGATCGTCGGGCTAGAAGCGGCCGCCTCCGCCGCGGCGGCCGGAGGACCGGCCGGAGGAGGAGCGTCGGGAGGACCCGCCGCCCGACGGTCGACGACCGCCGCTCGAGCCGAAGCGCGGCCGGCTGCTGCCGCCACCGCTGAAACCTCCGCCGCCCCCGCCGCTCAGCAGCCCGCCGATGAGCCCGCCGATGAGGGCCTCGCTGATGCCGCCACCGCCCCCGCCGCTTCGGCCGCCGCCGATGAGCCCGCCCACGGGGCCGCTCGGGGACATCGTCGCCCGCACGTCGTTCTCGGCCGACTGCAGCGCCTGCCCGGCGAGGTCGAGGGCGCGCTGCGCAGCGCTCAGCGCCCCGACCGGATCGGTGGCCTTCGTATCGGACGCGATCTGCTCCTGGGCTTGCGCCTCGGCGAGGCGCGCACGGGCATCCGCGCCGACCGCGCCCCGGTGCGCCGTCACGTACTCGGCAGCGCTGAGGATGCGGCTGCGCGCTGAGGCGAGCGTGCGCTCGAGCGCGGCCTCGGCCTTCGCGCGCCGCTCGCTCTCCTCGCGCGCCCCCGCGAGCTGCGTGTCGAGCTCACGGTCGACGGTCACAACGCGCTCGAGGGCGGCGATCGGATCGGCCGCGTCGGCGGAGGCGAGGGTCGACTCGGCGGCCGCGAGCGCGCTCGCGAGCGCCGCGCTCGTCGGCAGCGCGCCGGCCGCGGCGATACCGGCACGCAGGTCGTCCTGCTGCGCGGCGAGCGCGGCGCGGGCCGCAGCGAGCTCGGTCGCGAGCCGCTCGACGGCGGCCGTCGCGCTCGTCAGCTGGGCGATCGCGAGCTGCGCCGACCGCACGTCGATGGCCGCCTCGCTCGTGCGGCCGCCCTGCTGGTTCGCGGCGGCTTCGGCGAGCTCGGCGTCGGCGAGCTCAAGCAGGCGGCGGGCCTGGGCGGGAGCATCCACGACGCTCGCGATCGCCGTCGCCCCGAAGTCGGCGCGCAGGCGCTCCACGGTGGCTTCGGCGGTGTCGAGCGCGCCGGGGGCCTCGTTCCGCGCGGCCGTCACGGCGGCGAGGGCCGCCGGCAGATCCTGCTCGACGTCGCGCAGGGCCTCGAAAGCCTCCTCCTGGGCCTCAAGCAGCGCATCCGCCTCGTCGCACGCCGCGATGATGCCGATGAGCGCCGCGCGCTTCTGCTCGTCGGTCTCGGGGTTCTCGTCGTCGAGCTCGCGCCGCGCCCGGAACGCGTCGGCGACGAGCGACTTCGCTTGCGTGAGCGCGGTGCGGAAGCCCTCGGTGGGGGCGGCACCGAACTGGGCCTCGGCGAAGCCGAGCTCCTGCTCGCTCGTCGTGAGCGCGTCATCGAGCTGCACGAGCCGACGCGACGCCGACTGGTCGAGCTCGGCGACCGACTGCTGCTCGACCTCCGCGGTCACCGGGCCTTTCTTGCGTCGCGCGCGGGCGATGAGGAACCAGGCGATCGCGCCGGCGCCGCCGACGCCGAGCGCGATCGGCACGATCGGGATGCCGCCGCTCGCGCCGTCGACGGGGGTCCCCCCGGGCTCCGCACCGGAGGTCAGCGCCGCGGTGAGGCTGTCGGCGTAGGCGATGATGCCCTCGGCCCAGCGGTCCTCGCGCAGCTCGGGGATGAGGGCGTCGGTCTCGGCCGCAGTGAGCTCGGCGTCGCTCGCGGGGAACGCGCTGCCGACGCTCGTCGCGTACTCACGGTCGTCCACGGCGATCGCGAGCAGGGCATCCCGATCGCCGAGTCCCGAAATCGCCGCTGTCTCATCGGCCCAGGCGAGGCTATCGAGGGAGCCCTCGAAGCGGTCGACGATCACGACATAGAGCGCCGCACCGCCCGCGTCGAACAGCCGGTCGATGGCCTGCTCGACGCTCGGGATCCGGCCGTCGAGCACGCCCGTCTCGTCGAGCACGTAGGCGCCCGCCAGGTCGACGGGCGGCGCGGCGGCCGCGGGTGCCGCCGACGCCGCGAGCAGCCCGGCCGAGAGTGCCGTGAGAGCGAGGATGCGGCGGTGGCGCACAGTGGGCCTGCCCTTCATCGGTCGGGTCGCGCTGCGCGCCCTGTCGGGGGCCGAGGCGTCGTGCCGCGATTCTAGCCAGCCGGGGTTGCCGCGCGTCGAGCGGAACCCGATTCGCGCCCCGCTGCGCTCATTCCAGGCGCAGCAACGCCTCCGGTGCGATCAGCAGGCTCGGAGGCTCGTCGAACGAGCGGCTGGCGTCGATGACGGTGAGCACCGTGTACTCGCCGGGGGGCAGCGGTGCGCCGTCGAGGCACGAGGACGTCGACAGGCGGACCGGGATCGTGAGCGACCCGCCGGGCTCGAGGGTCGCGGATCGGGCGGCCTGGCCGACGACCGGGGACTCGCCCACGACCACGCCGTCCTGCAGGATGACCGCGCGCGCTTCCGTCCCCGTGATCAGGTCGCGCCGCTGAGCATCGGTACTGACGATTCTGGCGGTGCCCATGAGCTCGCTGCCCGTCGAGGCGCCGCTCGGCAGATCCGCCTCGAGCGCGAGCCCCGTGG
The DNA here is from genome assembly GCF_024362325.1 of Microcella humidisoli. Lineage (NCBI taxonomy): Bacteria > Bacillati > Actinomycetota > Actinomycetes > Micrococcales > Microbacteriaceae > Microcella > Microcella humidisoli. The sequence continues at coordinate 172,918 of NZ_CP101497.1, read as the reverse complement.
GGCCCTGGCCCGGCGCGGGCGCGACCGCGCCGCACGACAGGAGCCCCTCGGCGACGGCGGGGGAGCCGCCATCCCGCTCCGGGGCTCCGAGCTCTTCCGCCCCTGCCGACTCGAGGTCCGCCGACTCGCCTGCCGCGATGAGGCTCGGCGGGGTCGCGGCAGCGACGGCTACGCTGCCGACCCCGAGTACGGCGACGAGGCCGAGCGCGCCGACGGCCCACTGGCGCGGGCGTCGTCGGGCGCGGGCGGCGCGCGTCACCGCATCCACATCGATCACCGACGCGTCGGGAGCGTTCGCCGCGGCGTCATCGCGCAGCGCCCTCCCCAGATCATCGAAGCTGGCCATGATGCTCCCTTCCGGGTTCGGTGAGAGCCGAGGCGAGCTTGGCGAGGCCGTCGCTCAGGTATCGCTTGACGGCACCCGAACTGATGCCGAGATCGGTCGCGATGTCGTCGACCTTCTGATCGCCGTAGTACCGCAGCACGACGCAGGCGCGCTCCCGCGGACTGAGTCCGTCGAGTTCGGCCTTCAGGTCGAGCCGGCGATCAATGGCCGCATCCGGGCCCTCGACCTGCTCGGGCACCACCTGCAGGTGCGCCGTCGCCCGCCAGCGCGACGCCCGGCGTCCGCGGTCGATGTAGGCCGAGGCGATCGCGCGGCGCACGTAGGCCTCGGCCCGCTCGATCGCGAAGCCGTTACGCAGCCGCCCGAAGGTCGCCACGAGCCCCGACTGCACGAGATCGGCGGCGTCATCCGCGTTGCCGCACAGCACATAGGCGTACCGCGTCAGGGCGTCGCCGCGCTCGGCGACGAGCGTCGCGAGCACCGACTCCCAGTCGGCGCGGGCCGTCTGCCCCACCGGGCCCGTCCTCTCCCGTCGTGCCGCAGGGTGCGCGGCATCCAGCACTGCTCTCACCCTCTCAGACGCGCGGCGCGGTGAGAACGTTGGGGCGCGCCGGTTCCGTTCGTCGTCGAATGCTGACACGCTGACTCGGGCACCGCCGCCATCGCTGCGGTGCTGTCACCCCTGTCGAACGGAGAACCTCATGGCTGGACGCGTCACGGAACGAACGGCGAATTGGCGGCTCTTCGGGGGCGGGGGGATGCTCGCCGGCAGTGTTCTCTGGCTCATCGCCCTCATCGCGGCCGCCGCAGGCTCGAGCGGTCCCGTCACCGGGTGGCTCACAACGATCGGGTTCCTGCTGCTGGGCGCCAGCGGGTTCTTCCTGGCCTTCGGGCAGACCGGCTCGAACGGCGTCGTCGGCGGTTCGGTGCTCGGCAAGCTCGGCTTCGTGGCCTTCGGCATCGGCTTCCTGCTGCTCGGGCTCGGCCCGCTGCTCGCCGCGTTCGGCGCGACGCTGCCGGCCGGCACGGGCACGGTGGCGATCGTGCTCATCGTTATCGGCGGCATCATCGGTGCCGTCGTCACCTACCAGAAGGGTGTCGCCCGCGGGGCGGCGCGTTGGTTCTTCGCCGTGCCCGTCGTGATGTCGATCGTCTGGCTGCTCGCCACCGCGGGCCTCCTCGCGATCACCGGCAACGTTCTGCCGCTGCTGGTCGCGCTCGCCTTCGCCCTCGCCGGCCTGCTCTTCCTGCTCAACCGCCGGTGAGCATCCGGCCCCCTACTGCTGCGCGGCCGCGAGTCGGTCGCGCAGCAGGGTGAGCTGGCGGCTGAGCTCGACCGGAAGTCGGTCGCCGAACGTCGCGAAGAAGGCCTCGATGTCATCGGCCTCGGCCTCGAACGCGGCCGGGTCGACCCGGAAGAGCTCGGTCAGCGCCGCCTCGTCGAGCTCGAGCCCCTCGACGTTGAGCGCGCCGTCGCTGGGCAGCGAGCCGATGGGGGAGTCGACGGCGCCGATCTGGCCGTCGAGTCGTCCGACCATCCACTCGAGAACGCGAGCGTTCTCGCCGAAACCGGGCCAGAGGAACGAGCCGTCGGCGCCCTTGCGGAACCAGTTGACCTGGAACACGCGCGGCACCCGGGCCGACCGGCGCAGGCGGCGACCGAAGTCGAGCCAGTGCGCGAAGTAGTCGGCCATGTTGTAGCCGGCGAACGGCAGCATCGCGAACGGGTCGCGGCGCAGCTCGCCAACAGTGCCTTCGGCGGCCGCCGTCTGCTCGGAAGCGATCGTGGCGCCCATGAAGACACCGTGATCCCAGTCGCGCGCCTCTACCACCAAGGGCACGTTGCTGGCTCGGCGGCCGCCGAAGATGATGGCGTCGATGACGACGCCTTCCGGGTCGTCCCAGTCCTCGGCGATCGAGGGGCATTGCCGGGCCGACACGGTAAACCGTGAGTTGGGGTGGGCCGCGGGGCGCCCGCTGTCGGGCGTCCACTGCTCGCCGCGCCAGTCGGTGAGGCGGGCCGGCTTCTCGTCGGTGAGCCCCTCCCACCACACATCGCCGTCGTCCGTGCGGGCGACGTTCGTGAAGATCGTGTTGCCCCAGAGCGCGTCGACCGCGGTGGGGTTCGTGCGCATCCCGGTGCCGGGGGCCACGCCGAAGAAGCCGGCCTCGGGGTTGATGGCGCGCAGGCGGCCGTCGGCCCCGATCCAGAGCCAGGCGATGTCGTCACCGATGGTCTCGACCTTCCAGCCGGGCAGGCTCGGGGTCATCATGGCCATGTTGGTCTTGCCGCACGCGCTCGGGAAGGCCGCGGCGAGGTGGTACGACTTGCCCGAGGGCGGCGTCACCTTGATGAGCAGCATGTGCTCGGCGAGCCAGCCCTCGTCGCGGGCCATGACGGAGGCGATGCGCAGGGCGTAGGCCTTCTTGGCGAGGATGGCGTTGCCGCCGTAGGCCGAGCCGTACGACCAGATCTCGCGGGTCTCCGGAAACTGCACAATGTACTTCGTGTCGTTGCACGGCCACGGGACATCCTGCTGGCCCGGGGCGAGCGGTGCGCCCACGCTGTGCACGGCGGGCACCCAGGATGCGCCGCGCGCGATCGCGTCGAGTGCCGCGTCACCCATGCGCGTCATCGTTCCGATGCTCACCACGACGTACGGCGAATCGGTCACCTGCACGCCGAAGCGCGCCATCGGCGATCCGATGGGGCCCATCGCGAAGGGCACGACGTACATCGTGCGACCGCGCATGGCCCCGCGCATGACGCCCTCAAGCTCGGCGCGCATGGCAGCGGGCTCGCGCCAGTTGTTGGTGGGCCCGGCGTCGGCCTCGTGCTCGGTGCAGATGAAGGTGCGGCTCTCGAGGCGGGCCACGTCGCTCTCGGCCGAGCGTGCGAGGAAGGAGTAGGGGCGCAGGTCGGGGTTGAGCTGCTCGATCGTGCCGGTCGAGACGAGCAGCTGCAGCAGCTCGTGGCGCTCGCGGGTCGAGCCGTCGACCCAGCGGATCTCCGCGGGTTCGAGTAGCTGGGCGATCTGCGAGACCCACACGTCGACCTCGGCGGGACGCTGCCGGCGCTCAGCGACGGGGGCGTTCGGGATGCTGGTGCGGTCGAGCAGGGTCATGGCGTCTCCCTCGGAGAATTCGGCGATATCCCCATGGTGTCGCGAAGGTTGCGTCTGTTCCGACGGTTTCGACTGGAAAGAACGACTGTTCTTTCGATATCGTCAAGGCATGAGCGACCTCGTGACTCTCGGCCAGCGCATCCGGCACTACCGAACGGCGGCGGGCCTGACCCTTGATCAGCTCGGCGACCGCGTCGGTGTGGCTGGCAGCCAGCTCTCGCTCATGGAGAACGGGCGCCGCGAGCCGCGCGTCACCCTGTTGACCGCGATCGCCACCGAGCTCGGTGCGACGCTCGGCGACCTGCTCGACACGACCCCGCCGACGCCGCGCGCGGCGCTCGAGATCGAGCTCGAGCGCGCGCAGCGCAGTCCGCACTACGCGGGCCTGGGCCTTCCCGTCGTGCGCGCGGGCCGATCGATGCCCGACGACGTGCTCGAGTCGATCGTGGGCCTGCACCGCGCCCTCGTCGAGCGCGAGCGACAGGCGATCGCGACGCCGGAGGAGGCGCGGCGCGCGAACACCGCGCAGCGCCTGCAGATGCGCACGGTCGACAACTACCTGCCCGACATCGAAGAACTCGCGCAGCAGGTCGTCGCCGAGTCCGGCCACTCGAGTGGAGCGCTCACGCACCGCGAGGTGGGCCTCATGGCGCAGAAGTTGGGCTTCGAGCTCGTCTACGTGAACGACCTGCCGCACTCGGCGCGCTCGGTCACCGACCTCGACCATGGGCGCATCTACCTGCCGCCCGCATCGATCCCCGGCGGGCACGGCCTACGCTCGATGGCACTGCAGGCCATCGCGCACCGACTGCTCGAGCACGAGGTGCCGACGAGCTACGCCGAGTTCCTTCGCCAGCGGCTCGAGATCAACTACTTCGCCGCGGCGTGCCTCATGCCCCGCGAGCAGTCGGTCGCCTTCCTCGCCCAGGCGAAGTCCGACCGCAACATCGCGGTGGAGGACTTCCGCGACGCCTTCGGCGTGACGCACGAGGCCGCGGCGCTGCGGTTCACCAACCTCGCCACGAGCCACCTCGATCTCACGGTGCACTTCATGCGCGTGGGCGGCGACGGCGCCGTCTACAAGGCCTACGAGAACGACGGGCTGCGCCTCCCGGTCGACGTCACCGGCTCGACCGAGGGCCAGCTCGTGTGCCGCAAGTGGAGCGCGCGCGCCGCCTTCGCGCGCACCAATCGCACGACCGAGTACTACCAGTACACCGACACCCCCGAAGGCACGTTCTGGGAGTCGACGCAGATCGGGTCAGGAACGTCCGACGAGTTCTCGATAACCGTCGGCGTTCCGTTCGCCGACTCCAAGTGGTTCCGCGGGCGCGACACCGTCAACCGGCATCGCTCGACGTGCCCCGACCCGGGGTGCTGCAAGCGGCCCGACGGCGAGCTCGCGACGCGTTGGCAGGGCAAGGTGTGGACGAGCGCGAAGCTGCACGCGCACATCCTGTCGCCGCTGCCGAGCGGCACCTTCCCCGGCGTTGACGATCAGGAGCTCTACCGGTTCCTCGAGAGCCACGCGGCCGACGCCGCGGTCGACTGAGTTCAGTCGCTCGCGGTCGCACTCCTCGGCAGCTTGCGCACAGCGGCGCGGCGGCGACGGCGGCTCGGTGTCATCGAGCGCATCTCCTCCATGCGGCCGAAGCACAGCAGCCGGTCCTCCGCCTGCAGCACCTGCGATCGCCGCGGGTTCGGGATCACCGTTGTGCCGCGATTGAGGGTGAGCACCGTGATGTCGCGGTCGAGGATGCCCGAGTCGCCGAGCGTGCCCCCGACGATCTCGGCTCCGGCGTGCACGACGAGCTCGGCCACCCCGTAGCCCGTCGACACCGAGAGCCGCTGCCGCACGTCGATGTCGGGGAAGGCGACCTCGTGCGAGATGTAGTCGATGATCGCGCCGGCGACGTCGAGCTTCGTCGCGCGCTCGATGCCTTCGAGGCCGGGGGAGGAGTTGACCTCCATGACGAGCGGCCCCTCGTTGCCCTCGAGCATGTCGACGCCGGCCACGCGCAGGCCCATGATTTGCGCCGAGCGAACGGCGGCGCGCTCGTACTCCGGGCTCAGCGTGACCGCCTCGACGGTGCCGCCGCGGTGCACGTTCGAGCGGAACTCGTCCCCCTCGGCCGTGCGCCGCATCGCGGCGACGACGCGGTCGCCCACGACGAGAGCACGGATATCGCGGCCGCGGCTCTCGGAGATGAACTGCTGGATAAGCACGTTCTGGTTCGTCGAGTGCAGCGTCTCGATGATCGCCTCGGCGACCTTGGCCTGCGGGGCGAGGATGACGCCGATGCCCTGCGTGCCCTCGAGCAGCTTGATCACGACGGGGGCGCCGCCCACGCGCTCGATCGCGGGGCGCACGTCGGCGCGGTTGCGCACGAAGGCCGTCGCGGGCATCCCGATGCCATGGCGGCTCAGAATCTGGGTGGCCCGCAGCTTGTCGCGGGCGTTGCTGATGCCGTTCGCGGTGTTGGGCGTGAAGACGTCCATCTGCTCGAACTGGCGCACGACGGCCGTGCCGAAGTAGGTGATCGAGTTGCCGATGCGCGGCAGCACGGCGTCATAGGTCGACAGCGGCTTGCCGCGGTAGTTGAGGTCGGGCTCGGGCCCCGTGAGGTCGACCGCGAAGCGCAGCGTGTTGAGCACCTTCACCCGATGGCCGCGCTGCTCCGCGGCCGCGCGCAGGCGCCCCGTGGAGTACGAGTGCGGGGCACGCGAGAGGATGGCGAGTTTCATGGGGTGCCCCTGACAAGATGAGGGTGTGACTGAGCCCGCCCATTCAACCACCATCGCCGGGTGGCGAGAGTGGGTCGGTCTGCCCTCCGCGGGCGTGCCGTGGATCAAGGCGAAGCTCGATACCGGCGCCCGCTCGTCGAGCGTGCACGCGTACGCCATCGAGACGATCGCACCGGATGCCGAGGGCATCGAGCGCGTGCGCTTCACGCTGCGTCCGTGGCAGCGATCCGACGCCGACTCGGTCGTGGTCGAGTGCCCCGTGCACGATCGCCGCACGGTGCGCAGCTCGTCGGGTCACACGGAGGAGCGCATCGTCGTGCTCATGGACATCACGCTCCTGGGCCGCACGGTCACTGCCGAGATGACCCTCAGCAACCGCGACAGCATGGGCTTCCGCATGCTCATCGGCCGCGAAGCGCTGCGCCAGGGATTCGTCGTCGACCCGCGCCGCTCGTTCCTCGGCGGCCGCGCGCCGAAGCCCGTGCGCCGCCAGAACCGCGGCGTCGCCGACTGACCTCGCCCGCGTCATCCGTCAGCGGCCGCGCGCCGGTCGTCATTCGTGGCATGAGTCGCGAAACGTCTCGCACCTCGTGCCACAAACCACGCCACTCGCCGCCGCCGTGCGGAAGCGGACGCTGCGCCGCAGAAGCGTCCACGGGCATCCCGAGCCGTGACCGCGAAGCGCGATGACCGCGCTCGTCGCGCGCAAGCGGACGCTGCGCCGCAGAAGCGGCGGCGCAGCAATCGGCACAGCGCCCCCGACAGGATTCGAACCTGCGACCCTCAGTACCGGAAACTGATGCTCTATCCCCTGAGCTACGGAGGCGGGTTCAGCCTAGCGGGTCTCGCGGGTGCCCTGGTCCCGTGCCAGGCTGACGGCATGGACATCGATCGCAGCATGCGCCGAACGGTCGGCTGCGAGATCGATGCGACGCTCGGCGAGGCGACGGCGATCGTGCTGGCTGTGGCGGTGTCGAGCGCACCCGGGCTGATGATCGACGAGCGGCTCGAGGTCACCGCGGGGGGTGCCCCGCTCGCGATGACCGAGGTGGTGGGCTTCAGCGGCACGCGCTGGCACACCGCCGATGCCCCGGAAGGCCCGCTCACGATCCGCTACTCGGCCACCGTGACGGGCCGCGGGGCTCCGCGCGTGGTCGACTCGACCGAGCGCATCCTCGCGGTGCGGCCGAGCCGCTACGTGCAGTCCGACGAGCTCGCCGGGCCGCTCATCGACGCGAGCATCATCGAGGGACTGTGCGCGCTGCCGGAGCGCGAGCGACTTCTCGCCGCACGCGAGTGGGTGGCGGGTCGGCTCGCCTACACGCCGGGTTCGACGTCGCCGACCGACGGGCTGCCCGAGATCCTCGCGACCGGGCAGGGCGTATGCCGAGACTTCGCGCACCTGCTCGCCGGTGTGCTGCGCGCGACCGACATTCCGGCTCGCGTCGTGTCGGTGTACGCCCCGCAGCTGCAGCCCATGGACTTCCACGCCGTGGTCGAGGCGCTCGTCGACGAGCAGTGGGTGGTCGCCGATGCGACGGGGCTCGCGCCGCGCACGGGCATGCTGCGCATCGCGACGGGGCGCGACGCCGCTGATACCGCGTTTCTCGCCAACGACGGAACGTCGCTCACCCTGCAGCGGCTGCACGTGCACGCCGAGGCCGATGCGCTTCTCGACGAGGACGCGCGCGCCCTGCTGCCGCTCGGCTAGCGCGCCGTCAGGGCAGCGCGGGCCGCAGCGCGGCCAGGAAGGAGCCGACTTCGTCGGCCCCCAGCAGGGCGGGGGAGTCGAGCACGATCCAGTAGCTGCCCTCGAAATCCTCCGCGTGTCCGACGCCGTTCTCCTCGCGGAAGTAGCCGTCGAAGTACTGCGTCTCGGGCTCGCCCCGTCGCGCCGCATCGCCGCGCACCCGATCGAGCGACGCCGCGTCGAGCTTGAGCACGCCCACCGAGATGCGGTCGCCGCTCGTCTGGTTGAGCCAGCCGCACGTGACGCCGCCCGCCTCGGCGATTGTCGCCACGAGTCCGGTCGCGCTCGGTTGCGGGTCGACGCCCACGTTCGGGTTGAACTCGTAGAGGGCATCGGCAGAGACGAGCTCGTCGCACGGGATCGAGAAGGGCAGCACCACGAGGTCGTTGGGCTGTTCGGTCGGCGAGCTGGTCGGCGTGGGCGACGCGGCCGGGGTCGAGGTCGGCGACGCGACGGGAGTCTCCTGGGGCTCCTCGGGCCCGCCGACGCAGCCGGCGAGCGCGGTGGCCAGCACGATCGCGGCGGCAACGGCAGGGGTCGTTCGCGAGAGCCTCATGCGGCCATTGTGGACCTCCCGCCCGCGGGAGGCGGGCAGCGACAGCCCGATAGGATCGACCCTCATGAATCCCGCCCAGCTCGCCGCCGCCCTGCTCGCCGTCGTCGTTGACGCGGTGGGGCGCCGCGACGCCGAGGCCGCGGGCCAGCTCACCGTCGACGACATCGCGCTCGAGCGCCCCCGCAACCGCGATCACGGCGACTGGGCCACCTCCGTCGCCCTCAAGCAGGCGAAGCGGGTCGGGATGCCGCCGCGCACCCTCGCCGACGAGCTCGTGCCCGGCATCCTCGCGATCGAGGGTGTCGCCGCGGTCGAGGTCGCCGGCCCCGGATTCCTCAACATCCGTCTTGAGGCGGGTGCCGCGGGCGAGCTCGCGCGTGCCATCGTCGAGGCGGGCGAGACCTACGGGCACAACGAGTCGATGCTCGGGCAGACCATCAACCTCGAGTTCGTGTCCGCCAATCCCACCGGGCCGCTGCACATCGGGCACACGCGCTGGGCGGCGCTCGGCGACTCGCTCGCTCGCGTGCTGAAGGCCAGCGGCGCGACGCTCGTGAGCGAGTTCTACGTGAACGACGCCGGCGCGCAGATGGATGTGTTCGGCGAGTCGGTGCTCGCCGCGGCCCTCAGCGAGCCTGCGCCCGAGAACGGCTACCCGGGCGAGTACATCACCGCGCTCGGGCTGCGCGCGCTCGGCGAGCGGCCCGATCTGGGTTCGCTGCCGCGCGACGAGGCGGTCGGGATCGCCCGCGAGCTCGCCTACGGCTGGCAGCTCGACGAGATCCGCGAGTCGCTCGAGCGCTTCAACGTGCACTTCGACGTGTGGTTCAGTGAGCGCGTGCTGCACGCCGTCGATGCGGCGAGCGGGTCGAGCCGTATCGACGAGGCCGTCGAGCGACTGCGCGCGCAGGGCCACGTGTACGACCTCGATGACGCCATCTGGGTGCGCACGACCGACTTCGGCGACGACAAGGACCGGGTCATCAAGCGCGGAAACGGCGTCTACACGTACTTCGCGGCCGACGCGGCGTACTACCTCTCGAAGAGCGACCGCGGCTTCGCCCATAAGATCTACCTGCTCGGTGCTGACCACCACGGATACGTGCACCGCCTGAAGGCGCTCGCCGGCGCCGCGGGCGATGACCCGGATCGCGACATCGAGGTGCTCATCGGGCAGCTCGTGAGCATCAACGGCGCGCGGCTCAGCAAGCGCGCGGGCAACATCATCGAGCTGAACGACCTGCGCGACTGGCTCGGCACCGATGCCCTGCGGTACTCGCTCGCGCGGTATCCGGCCGATTCGCCCCTCACGCTCGATCCCGAGCTGCTGCAGAAGCGCACGAACGACAATCCGGTGTTCTACGTGCAGTACGCCCACGCGCGCACCCACCAGGTGGCGCGCAACGCGGCCGCCTCGGGCGTCGACCGCGCGGAGTTCGCCGGCGAGCTGCTCACCGACGAGACCGAGAGCGTGCTGCTCGGCGCGCTCGCCGAGTTCCCCCGCATCGTCGCGCAGGCCGCCACGCTGCGCGAACCGCACCGCGTTGCCCGCTACCTCGAGGAGCTCGCGGCCGCGTACCACCGCTGGTACGACACCTGCCGGGTGACGCCGCAGGGCGACGAGCCGGTCTCGAGCATCCACGGCACGCGCCTGTGGCTGAATGACGCCACCGGACAGGTGCTGCGCAACGGCCTGACCCTCATCGGCGTCTCGGCGCCGGAACGGATGTAACCATGGCCGACCCGACGACGCCGAGTGAGCCCGAGCAGCCCGAGCAGCCCGAGCAGGAGCCGCAGCCCGAGCAGGAGCTGCAGCCCGAGCAGGAGCCGCAGCCCGAGCCGTCCGAGGCGAGCGAACCGCAGCCCGACACGGTCGTCGTCGTCGAGCCCGCGCCGCGCCCCCGCCGCCGAGGGCTCATCGCGGCGATCGTCGTGATCAGCATCATCGTCGTGCTCGGCGTCGCCGCGGTCATCGCCGAGTCGCTCGCGCGTCAGCAGGCCTCCGCACTCATCGCCGATCAGGTTCGCGAATCGCTGCAGCTCGACCCCGAGCATCCGGTCGAGGTCACGATCGACGGCGCCTCGGTGCTGCTGCAGGTCATCGGCGGGCGCCTCGACGAGGTCACGGTCGACGCGCCCGGCGTCTCCGTGGGCGAGCTCGCGGGCGACCTCACCCTCATCGCGCAGGGCGTGGCGATCGATCCGGCGCAGCCCAGCGACTCGGTGCAGGCCGTCTACCGCGTCGCCGAGGCGGATGTCGCGGCGATCGCCGGGTTCCTCGCCGGCACGGTCGTCAACGATGTGCAGCTCGACGAGCGCGAGATCCGGTTCCAGACCGCGTTCTCGTTCTTCGGCATCGATTTCTCGGTCGGCCTCGGCCTCACGCCCTCGGTGCAAGACGGGCAGTTGGCGTTCACCCCGTCGAGCGTGCAGCTCGGCGACGAGCGGCTCGACGCCGCACAGCTGCAGGAGCAGTTCGGCGGGCTCGTCGAGCCCCTGCTGACGTCGCAGCGCTTCTGCGTGGCGCAGTACCTGCCGCAGGCGCTCGAGCTCACCTCGGTGCAGGTCGGCGACGAGCAGCTCGTGGTGGTCTTCGCCGCCGAGGACGCGGCGCTGGGTGGCCCCGAGTTCTCGACGCGCGGCGCCTGCGGCTAGAACGCGCCTGCAGGCGAACCCTCGCGGGTGATTCCCCGCGCCGCGCGCCGCTAAACTCAGAACCGGCTTCAGGAACCAAGCCGGGTTCGCTCGCCTCACACTCCCCAGATCGTCGTCCCGTGAGGTCCTCCGTGCTCGCCAACCCGCTGTCGCCGTCGTGGCTGACGCCGCCCGCCGACGCGGGCGCGCTGCCGGCCCACGTCTGGCCCTCGAGCGCCGTGCGCACGGCTGACGGCGCGATCGCGATCGGCGGGGTGCCGCTGCCGCGCCTCGCCGCGGAGTTCGGCACGCCGCTCTACGTCATCGATGAGCAGGATGCCCGCGATCGGGCCGCGCGAACGCTCGCGGCCTTCACAACCGCGGCCGCCGCGCACGGCACCACCGCGGCCGTCTACTACGCCGGCAAGGCCTTCCTGTGCACGGAGGCCGCCCGGTGGATGATCGCCGCGGGCCTCAACATCGACGTGGCCAGCGGCGGAGAGCTCGCCGTCGCGCTCGCCGCCGGAGTCGATCCGGCCCGACTCGGCCTGCACGGCAACAACAAGTCGCTCGTCGAGATCGACCGCGCCGTCGAGGTCGGCGTGGGCGCGATCGTCATCGACTCCCTCATCGAGATCGAGCGCGTCGCCGCCGCGGCCCAGCGCCACGGGCGCGTGCAGCCGGTGCGCCTGCGCATCAACTCGGGCGTGCACGCCCACACGCACGAGTACCTCGCCACGGCTCGCGAAGACCAGAAGTTCGGCATCCCGATCTCCGATGCTCCGGATGCAGTGGCCGCCATCCGCGCCCACCCCGGTCTGCACTTCCTGGGCCTGCACTCGCACATCGGCTCGCAGATCTTCGCCGTCGAGGGCTTCCTCGAGGCGGCGCGCCGACTGCTGACGCTCCACGCCGCGCTGGGCGCCGGAGGCGAGGTGCCCGAGCTCAACCTCGGCGGCGGCTTCGGCATCGCCTACGTCGAGAGCGACGAGGCGCCCGCGATCGAGCAGGTCGCCGACGCGCTGCTCGCGGCCGTGGCCTCCGTGTGCCAGGAGTTGAGCATCCCGATGCCGAAGGTGGCTGTCGAGCCGGGCCGCACCATCATCGGGCCCGCGGGCGTCACGCTCTACACCGTCGGCACGACGAAGGACGTCGTGGTGACGCTCGAGGGCGACGAGCAGGCGGCCGCCGTGCGCCGCTACGTCAGCGTCGATGGCGGCATGAGCGACAACGCCCGCCCCGCCCTCTACAGCGCCGACTACTCGGTGGCGCTCGCCGGCCGCGGATCCACGGCCGAGCCCGTGCTCGTCCGCGTCGCCGGCAAGCACTGCGAGAGCGGCGACATCGTCGTGCGCGATGCCTACCTGCCCGCCGACACCGCGCCCGACGACCTCGTCGCCGTGCCCGCGACGGGCGCGTACTGCTTCTCGCTCGCGAGCAACTACAACTACCTGGCGCGGCCCGCGGTCGTCGCCGTGCGCGACGGCGCCGCGCGACTGCTCGTGCGCGGCGAGACCGAGCACGACCTGCTGCGCCGCGACGTGCTCGCCCAGCTCCCCCCTGCGACCCAGCCCCGAGGAGACACTCCGTGATCGAATACCGCAACCTCCGCGTCGCCCTGCTCGGCGCGGGCAGCGTCGGCGCCCAGGTCGCCGACCAGCTGCTGACGCACCGCGACGAGCTCGCCGCGCGCATCGGCGCCGGCATCGAGCTCGCGGGCGTCGCCGTGCGCGACCTCGATGCGCCGCGTGACACGGCCATCCCGCGCGAGCTGCTGACGACCGATGCCGAGTCGCTCATCCTCAGCTCCGACATCGTCGTCGAGCTCATGGGCGGGCTCGAGCCCGCGCGCACGCTCATCCTGCAGGCGCTCACCTCGGGCGCCGACGTCATCACCGCCAACAAGGCGCTCCTCGCCACCCACGGCCCCGAGCTCTTCGAGGCGGCCGGGCAGGTCGGCGCGCAGCTGTACTACGAGGCGGCCGTGGGCGGGGCGATCCCGATCATCCGCCCGCTGCGCGATTCGCTCGCGGGCGACCGCGTGGAGCGCATCCTGGGCATCGTCAACGGCACGACGAACTTCATCCTCGACCGCATGGACACGCAGGGCGAGTCGATGGAGCAGGCGCTCGCCACGGCGAGCGCGCTCGGCTACGCCGAGGCCGACCCGACGGCCGATGTCGGGGGCTACGACGCCGCGCAGAAGGCGGCCATCCTCGCGAGCCTCGCCTTCCACACGCTCGTGCCCGCCGACGCCGTGCACCGCGAGGGCATCACGGAGGTCACGCTCGAGCAGGTCGTCGCGGCGCGCAAGGCCGGCTACGTCGTCAAGCTGCTGGCCATCTGCGAGCGCCTCACCGATCCCGCGTCCGGCGTCGACGGCGTGAGCGTGCGCGTGCACCCCGCGCTCATCCCCGACACGCACCCGCTCGCGGCCGTGCACGGCGCGAACAACGCCGTGTTCGTCGAGGCCGAGGCCGCCGGCTCGCTCATGTTCTACGGCGCGGGCGCGGGCGGCATCCAGACGGCGTCGGCCGTGCTCGGCGATGTAGTCTCGGCCGCCCGCCGGCACGTCGTCGGCGGCCCCGGCGTCGCCGAGAGCACGCATGCCGACCTGCCCGTGCTGCCGATCAGCGCCATCACGACGCGCTACCAGATCACCCTCCTCGTCGCCGACGAGCCGGGCGTGCTCGCCGTCATCGCGGCCCTGTTCCAGAGCCACGGCGTCTCGGTCGAGACGGTGCAGCAGTCGGTGACCCCGGCCGACCCCGCGCGTCCCTCGGGCGCGGCGAGCGCGGCTACCCTGGTTATCGGCACTCATGAAGCCTCCGAGGCCGATCTCGCCGCAACGGTCGCGGCACTGACCACCAGCAGCGTCGTCCACAGCGTGACGAGCGTGCTGCGAGTAGAAGGACTGTAGATGGCGAAGCAGTGGCGCGGACTCCTGCACGAGTACGCCGATCGACTCGATATCAGCGAGGCCACCCCGATCATCACGCTCGGTGAGGGCGGCACGCCGCTCATTCCCGCTCGGTACCTCAGCGAGCGCACGGGTGCGTCGGTCTACGTCAAGTACGAGGGCATGAACCCGACCGGGTCGTTCAAAGACCGCGGCATGACGATGGCCATCTCGAAGGCCGTCGAGCACGGCGCGAAGGCCGTCATCTGCGCCTCGACCGGCAACACCTCGGCGTCGGCCGCGGCGTACGCCACGCACGCGGGCATCACGGCCGCGGTGCTCGTGCCCGAGGGCAAGATCTCGATGGGCAAGCTCAGCCAGGCGGTGGCCCACAAGGCCGAGATCATCCAGATCGAGGGCAACTTCGATGACTGCCTCGACATCGCCCGCGACCTCTCGGCCAACTACCCCGTGCACCTCGTCAACTCGGTCAACCCCGATCGCATCGAGGGCCAGAAGACGGGCGCGTTCGAGGTCGTCGAGGTGCTGGGGGATGCGCCTGACTTCCACATTCTTCCCGTGGGCAATGCGGGCAACTACACCGCGTACCACCGCGGGTACCGCGAAGAGCTCGACCGCGGCGCGACCACGAAACTGCCGCGCATGTTCGGTTTCCAGGCCTCGGGCAGCGCACCCATCGTGCTCGGCGAGCCCGTGCGCAAGCCCGAGACGATCGCGAGCGCGATCCGCATCGGCAACCCCGCGTCGTGGGAGCTCGCGCTCGCCGCGCGCGATGACAGCAACGGCTACTTCGGGGCCATCTCCGACGAGCACATCCTGCTCGCGCACCGTCTCCTCTCGCAGGAGGTCGGCATCTTCGTCGAGCCGGCATCGGCCATCTCTGTCGCGGGCCTGCTCGAGCGCGCCGAGGCGGGCGCCATCCCCGCCGGCTCGACCGTCGTGCTGACGGTCACCGGCCACGGGCTCAAAGACCCGCAGTGGGCGCTCAAGGGCCCCGACGGCGTGGACGTGTCGCCGACTGTCGTGCGCGTCGACACTGCCGAGGTCGCCTCGGTGCTGGGCCTGCAGCGGGTGTCGGCGTGACCGCCGTCGACCCGCGGCTGCTCGGTCGCCGCGTCACGGTCAAGGTGCCGGCGACGACCGCCAACCTCGGTCCGGGCTTCGACACGCTCGGTCTCGCACTGTCGGTCTACGACGAGCTCGAGGTGAGCGTGCGCGAGGCGCCAGGGGCCTCCGTTGCCGTGCACGGCGTCGGCGAGGGCGAGGTGCCGACCGACGAGTCGAACCTCGTCGTGCGCTCGATCGCCCACACGTTCGCCGCCCACGGGCTCGCGATGCCGGGCCTCGACCTCGTCGCCCACAACGTCATCCCGCACGGCCGCGGCATGGGCTCGTCGGGTGCGGCGATCGTCTCGGGCGTCATGGCTGCCAAGGGCCTTCTCGAGGGCATCGTCGACATGACGGCCGACGACTTGCTCGCGCGGGCGACCGAGCTCGAGGGCCACCCCGACAACGTCGCCCCGGCGCTCTTCGGCGGTCTCACCATCGCCTGGGTCACACCCGAGGGCCCGCAGCACAAGCGTCTGACCGTGCACCGCGGCGTCTCGCTGCTCGTCGCCGTGCCCGAGACGAGCACCATGTCGACAGCCCTTGCCCGCTCGCTGCAGCCCGAGTCGGTGCCTCACCAAGACGCGATCTTCAATGTCTCGCGCTCGGCCCTGCTCATCGCCGCGCTCATCCAGAGCCCTGAGCTCCTGCTCGCCGCGACGGAAGACAAGCTGCACCAGACCTACCGGGCAAGCGCCATGCCCGAGACGAACGCGCTCATCACGGTGCTGCGCGAGCACGGGCTCGCCGCCGTCGTGTCGGGCGCCGGACCCTCGGTGCTCGTGCTGTGCAGCGACCCCGCGCAACGGCTGCAGGCGGCCGAGCTCATCGAGCAGCACGCCACCACGCCGTGGGTGTCGCACATGCTGGCCGTCGATTTCAAGGGTGCTACAGTGAACACGCATCCGGTCGAGGCCGCGGTCTAACCGCCCTCCAGCCGAGCATTACCAGCAGCCCCGCTGCTTCCACTCGCGCCACCCCAGCGTTCGCGCGGTCGACACCGCTTCTCGGTCTCCTCCCCGCACCGCACCGGTATCGCGATCATGAGGCACCCGGCATCCTCCGTGGCGTATCTCGCTCGGAGCCGAAAGGAACAATTCCCGTGACTGACCCCATCGTCCGCGCCTCGAGCGCGGATGCCCCCGCCGACCTCGGCACCCTCAAGCTCGCCGAGCTGCAGCTGCTCGCGACCGAGCTCGGTGTCGCCGGCGTTTCGAAACTTCGCAAGGGAGAACTGGTGGACGCGATCACCCAGAACCGTGCCGAGTCCGCCGGCGAGGCCGTCGCCGCAGAGCCTAACGTCGAGCCCGCGGCCGAGCCCGTCGCCGACGCCGTCGCCGAGCCCGTCGAGCAGGCCGAGGCCACGACGCCCGTCGCCGACCAGGCCCCGCGCCGTCGCGGCTCGCGCCGCGTGACGAGCGACACCCTCACCGCCCTTCCGGTTGCCGACGCGGCCCCGGTCGAGAGCGCGTCCGAGCCTTCCGGTGCCGACAGCGCGGCCACTGAGCCGACCGACGCCCCGGCAGCCGCGTCGACCGACGGCGACTCCGCCGCGGGCGAGCCGGGAGAGGGCGACGAGTCGGCCACCGCGGGCGGCCGCAACCGCAGCCGCAACCGCAACCGCCGGGGTGCCGATCGCGGCGACCGCGCCGAGAACGGCGAAGCCCGCGGCCAGCAGAACGGTGGCCAGCAGAACGGTGGCCAGCAGAACAACGGCCAGCAGAGCGGCGCGCAGCAGAGCGGTGGCCAGCAGTCGGCCCGTGAGCAGCAGCGTGCCGAGGGCACCGCCCGCGCCGCCGAGCAGAACCGCGGGCCGCAGAACGACCGTGCCGAGCAGGACGCCGACGGTCGCAACCGCAACCGCGGTCGCGGCCGTGACCGCAAGCGCGGCCCCGGCGGCGACGAGCTCGAGCCCGAGATCAGCGACGACGACGTGCTCATCCCCGTGGCGGGCATCCTCGACGTGCTCGACAACTACGCCTTCGTGCGCACCACCGGCTACCTGCCGGGCCCGAGCGACGTGTACGTCTCGCTCGGCCAGGTCAAGAAGTACGGCCTGCGCAAGGGTGACGCGGTGGTCGGTGCGATCCGCCAGCCGCGCGAAGGCGAGAACCAGGGCCGCCAGAAGTACAACGCCCTCGTGCGTGTCGACTCGATCAACGGTCAGACCGTCGAGGAGGCCGCCGCCCGCGTTGAGTTCAGCAAGCTCACGCCGCTGTACCCGACCGAGCGCCTGCGCCTCGAGACCGCGCCGGGCACGCTCTCGACGCGCATCATCGACCTCGCGGCCCCTATCGGCAAGGGCCAGCGCGGCCTCATCGTCTCGCCGCCCAAGGCCGGCAAGACGCTCGTGCTGCAGGCCATTGCCGACGCGATCGCGAAGAACAACCCCGAGGTTCACCTCATGGTCGTGCTCGTCGACGAGCGCCCCGAAGAGGTCACCGACATGCAGCGCTCGGTCAAGGGCGAGGTCATCGCCTCGACGTTCGACCGCCCCGCGGAGGACCACACGACGGTCGCCGAGCTCGCCATCGAGCGCGCGAAGCGCCTCGTCGAGCTCGGGCACGACGTCGTCGTGCTGCTCGACTCGATCACCCGCCTCGGCCGCGCGTACAACGTGACGGCACCGACGAGCGGGCGCATCCTCTCGGGCGGTGTCGACTCGGCCGCGCTGTACCCGCCGAAGCGCTTCTTCGGCGCCGCGCGCAACATCGAAGACGGTGGCTCGCTCACCATCCTCGCGACGGCGCTCGTCGAGACCGGGTCGAAGATGGACGAGGTGATCTTCGAGGAGTTCAAGGGCACCGGCAACATGGAGCTTCGCCTCTCGCGCCAGCTCGCCGACAAGCGCATCTTCCCGGCCGTCGACATCTCGGCGTCGGGCACGCGCCGCGAAGAGATGCTGCTCGGCGCCGACGAGGTGCGCGTCACGTGGCAGCTGCGTCGTGCGCTCGCGAGCCTCGACACGCAAGCGGCGCTCGAACTCGTCCTCGGCAAGCTGAAAGACACGGCCTCGAACGTCGAGTTCTTGGTGGCCGTGCAGAAGTCGCTGCCGCAGGCGTCGACGCACGCCGACAGCTGAGCGTCGTGTTCGAATCGGTCGGCGCCCTGATCGCCGAGCACGAGTCGTTGCAGGAGCAGCTCGGCGACCCCGCCGTGCACGCCGACGCCGCGCGCGCGAAGAAACTCAACCGGCGCTACGCCGAGCTGAGCCAGATCGTGGATGCTCACAGCAAGTGGCAGCAGTCGGAAGAGGACCTCGTCGCGGCTCGTGAGCTCGCGAAGGACGACGAGGCGTTCGCCGACGAGGTGCCCGCTCTCGAGCAGGCCGTGACCGAGCGCGCCGAGAAGCTGCGCTGGCTCCTGATCCCGCGCGACCCGGACGACGGGCGCGACGTGATCATGGAGATCAAGGGTGGCGAGGGCGGCGAGGAGTCGGCGCTGTTCGCGGCCGACCTGCTGCGCATGTACAGCTACTACGCCGAGTCGCGCGGGTGGAAGGTCGAGCTGCTCGACGCCACCCGCAGCGACATGGGCGGGTACAAAGACGTGCAGGTCGCCATCAAGGGCAGCTCGAGCGATCCCGCTGAGGGCCCGTGGGCCAGCCTCAAGTACGAGGGCGGCGTGCACCGCGTGCAGCGCGTGCCGGCGACGGAGTCGCAGGGACGCATCCACACCTCGACGACGGGCGTGCTCGTCTTCCCTGAGGTCGATGAGCCCGAAGAGGTCGAGATCAACCAGAACGACCTCAAGATCGACGTCTACCGCTCGTCGGGCCCCGGCGGGCAGTCGGTCAACACGACCGACTCCGCCGTGCGCATCACCCACCTGCCCACGGGCATCGTCGTGGCGATGCAGAACGAGAAGAGCCAGCTGCAGAACCGCGAGGCGGCGATGCGCGTGCTGCGCGCCCGCATCCTCGCGCGCCAGCAGGAGGAGCGCGACGCGGTCGCGAGCGATGCCCGCAAGAGCCAGATTCGCGGTATGGACCGCTCGGAGCGCATCCGCACCTACAACTTTCCCGAGAACCGCATCGCCGATCACCGCACGGGCTACAAGGCCTACAACCTCGACGCCGTCATGAACGGAGCGCTCGCGCCCGTGGTCGAGTCGTGCATCTCGTTCGACGAAGAGGCGCGGCTCGCGGCTCTCGGCGACACCGACGCCTGACCCCCGACCGTGAGCATGCCCGACCTGGCGACGTTGCGCGCGCACGCCGTCAGCGTGCTGGGTGAGGCCGGCGTGCCGACGCCCGAGGCTGACGCCGACCTGCTCATCGGCCACGTGCTCGGCATGAGCCGCGGGCAGGTGCAGGCCAAGGCCCTCATCGGCGCGCCCGTCGATGCCGAGCAGGTCATGACGATCACCGAGTACATCGAGCGCCGCGCGACGCGCGAGCCCGTGCAGCACATCACGGGGGTCGCGCCGTTCCGCACGCTCGAGCTCGCGGTCGGCCCCGGAGTGTTCGTGCCCCGGCCCGAGACCGAGCTCGTCGTGCAGTTCGCGATCGACGCCCTCGCGGCCGTGCCGAGCGCGAGCCCGCTCGCGGTCGATCTCGGCAGTGGCAGCGGAGCGATCGCCCTCGCGATGGCTGTCGAGGTGCCCCACGCGCAGGTCGTCGCGGTCGAGAACTCGGCCCCCGCGTTCGTCTGGACGACTCGCAACGTGCGCCGCTACGGCGACGATCGCGTGCGGCTCGTCTTCGCCGATCTCGCGGATGCGGTGCCCGAGCTCGACGGAACCGTCGACGTCGTCGCCTCCAACCCGCCCTACATCCCCGTGGGCGCGGTTCCCCGCGACCCCGAGGTGCGCCTCTTCGACCCGGAGCACGCTCTCTACTCGGGTGCCGACGGGCTGGACGCCGTGCGCGCGCTCGTCGTCACCGCGCACCGCCTGCTGCGACCCGGCGGCACTCTCGTGATCGAGCACGGCGAGCTGCAGGCCGCGGCCATCGCGACCATCGTGCGCGCGGGGGGCTTCACCGCGGTCGCCTCACATCGCGACCTGCTCGGCCGCGACCGCGCGACCACCGCGCACCGCTGAGGATTCTCGTCTCCTCTCGATAGCACGGTGATATATTCACCGCATGGGCCGTTTCAGCACATCGCAGCCCGGCGAGCTCATCCGCCGGGCTCGGCTCGACGCGGGGCTCACGCAGAGTGAGCTCGCGCGCCGAGCCGGTGTGAGCCAGCCGAGCCTGGCGCAGATGGAGGCCGGCACCCGTGCCGCGTCGGACGAGATGCTCGAGCGGGTGTTGCGCGCGGCCGACTACCGGCCGTCGCTCCCGCTCGCCGATTGTGCTGAGCAGATCACCGCCCTCGCGGCCCAGCGGGGAATCGAGCGCGTGCGGGTCTTCGGCTCGACAGTGCGTGGTGAGGACCACTTCGACAGCGACATCGACCTGATCGTGTCGCCGGGACCGCGGGTCGACCTCTTCGACCTCGCCGTGTTCGCAGAAGAAGTGCGCGCCCTCACAGGATTCCCGGTCGACGTCGTTGCTGACACTGCGGACTCGCCACAGTCCGCGGAGGCGGCGCTCGAGGCAGTCGCATTGTGACCGACGACCAGAACCAGCCCCGCTTTTCGCCGCGCCCTCGTGCTGAGACCGATCGTCGGGCCCGCACTGACGCGCAGAACATCCAGGAGGAACTGCGCCGCATCTTGCAGCGGTGCTCGCTCGTGAGCGAGTCTGGCCGCGAGACGTTCGCCGAGGGAGCAGCACACTACGACGTCGCGAGCATGGTCGTCATTCGGCTCGCGGCCCTGCTCGAGCGCCCCGAGTTCGCCCCGCGCGCCGAGAAGCTGACTACCGACGAGATCACCGCGATCAAGGCGACGCGCAACATCGCCGCGCACGCCGGCTACGTCGGCATGAACGACGACCTGTTCTGGGCCGCCGTGACGATCCGCATCCCCGAGATCGTGCGCCGGCTCGTCATCGACGTATCTCCCGACTCGGAGGGTGAGGAGCCTTGGACCAGCTCAATCCGGTAGTTGTGCTCGTAACGGTGGCAATGGTGGTGATCGGAGCACTCGTGCTGGTCTTCGCGGCGCGGGTCGCCGATGCCAACCGGAAGCTGCTGGAATCCGCCTCGACTCGTTCATCGCTCAAGGCATCAAAGAACTCAACGCCGACCCAGTTCCGAATCGTCGGCGGGGGAATGTTGTTGATGGGAGTAGTGAGCTTCCTCTACGGAGTATTGCCGCGCCTACAAGCCTGAGTTGGCCGGGTACGGGTACTCGGCCGACCGCCCCTGGAACGTCAGGATCGCCTCGTTGCGCACGCGGCCATCCTCGATCTCGATCGCGCGCCGAATGGTGTCCGACGCCGCCCACGACGCCGGCCCCTCCATGACCGTGCGGAGGAAGGGCAGGAGCGCTTCGCTGATCTCCCACGTCGTCGAGTTCCAGAGCAGCGAGGGGCTGTGGTCGACGGCGTAGTAGTTGGTCGAGTCGCCGACCGTGATCATCGGCTCGGCGAACGAGGTGGCGCGCGCCCAGCTGAAGCCCATGCCTTCGTCGATCGACACGTCGACGATGAGGCTGCCGGGCCGGAACGCGTCGAGGTCGTCAAGCATCAGGTAGGTCAGGGGGTCGTTCGGGTCCTGCAGCGTGCAGTTGACGACGATGTCGTTCTCGGCGAGATACACCGCGAGCGCCACCGGCCCCTCGTCGGTGTTGACCGTGCTGCCGACCGCGGGGTCGTCGTCGTGCTCGAACTGCACGATGTCGACGGAGGGGATGGGTGCGCTGACAGCAGCGATGTCGCGGTTCGTGAGCACGCGCACATCGTGGATGCCGTGCGCATTGAGCGCCGTCACCGCGCCGCGCGCGGTCGCCCCGAATCCGATCACGACCGCCGTCAGTCGTCGGCCGTAGTCGCCCGTCGAGCCGCACAGCTGCAGCGCGTGGATGACCGAGCAGTAGCCCGCCAGCTCATTGTTCTTGTGGAAGACGTGCAACCCGAAGCTGCCGTCGGAGCGCCAGTGGTTCATCGCCTCCCACGCGATGAGGGTGAGGTGCTTGTCGATCGCGAGCTGCGTGATGGCACGGTCTTGCACGCAGTGCGGCCAGCCCCACAGCGTCTGGCCCTCGCGAAGGTCCGCGAGGTCGGCGGCTTGCGGCTTCGGCAGCAGCACGACGTCGGACCGGGCGATGACCTCGGCGCGGTCGACGAGGGGGCCGACGAGGGGCTCGAGCTCCGCATCCGCGATGCCGAACCGCGCGCCGTAGCCGCGCTCGAGGGTCATGGCCGCACGCAGGTCGGCGTCGATGCGCTCGAGGTGCCCGGGGTGGATCGGCAGCCGGTGCTCGTCGGGCTTGCGCGAGGTCGCGATGACGCCGAGGTGCAGCATCAGGCCGCCCGCGCCTCGGCTGCGAACGCCTCGATCGCCGCACGCAGCGACGCTTCGTCGACGTAGAGGTGCGCGGTGATGCCGATCGACTCCGCGCCCTCGATGTTCTCGGTGCGGTCATCCGTGAAGAAGGTGTCGGCGGCCGAGGCGCCGTAGTGGGCGATGATGCGCTCGTAGACGAGCGGATCGGGCTTGCGCGCCCCGAACGCGGCCGAGGCGTGCATGTGCTCGCGCCCCATGATGCCCACGAGCTCGGGCGCCACCTCGTGCAGGTGGTGGTGGATGAGGATGCCGTTGTTGGTCAGCAGCGCGACCTGTCCCAGCTCGGCGGCGCGGCGCACGGCCTCGAGGGCGGCGGGCCGCGCGTGCGTCGCCTCGGCGCGGATGCGCACCCACTCGTCGCGCGAAATCGGCGCGCCGATGGTCTCGGTGACCATCGCCAGATACTCGTCCGGGTCGCTCGGGTCGCCGGCCTCGGCCTTCCACTCCATGCCGCTGATCCACCACCGGCGGCGCAGCTCGTGCAGGTCGTGGCCGGTGACCGCGGTGAGCGACTGCATGCGCGCGCGCCAGTCGTAGTCGTAGAGAACATCATCCATGTCGAACACGAAGAGCAGGGTCACGCTGCTCAGTCTGCCCCAGTACGATGAACGCATCATGACCACCGTGTACGACTGCTCTGTCGAGAGCGAGCTGCTCGAGGGTCTGCGGGCGGCGCGCGGCGCCATCGGCCGTGGTGAGCTGGTCGTCATCCCGACCGACACCGTCTACGGGCTCGCGGCCGACGCATTCCGCCCCGCAGCGGTGCAGCGCCTGCTCGATGCCAAAGAGCGCGGGCGCGATGCCCCCCCGCCCGTGCTGATTCCGGGTATTCCCACCCTCACCGCGCTCGCCGAGAACGTGCCCGAGGTGGTCGAGAAGCTCGTGAAGCAGTTCTGGCCCGGTGGCCTCACCGTCATCGTCGAGGCGCGCGAGTCGCTCGCCTGGGACCTCGGCGAGACGCGCGGCACCGTCGCCCTGCGCATGCCCGATAACCGGCACGCCCTGCACCTGCTCGCCGACACCGGCCCGCTCGCCGTGTCGAGCGCCAACATCAGCGGAATGCCCGCCGCGACGACCGCACAGGAGGCGCTCGCCATGCTCGGCGACCGCGTCAGCGTGTACCTCGACGGCGGTGCGGTCGGGGCCGTGCTGCCCGCCGGCGCCGACCCGGGCTCGACGATCGTCGACGCCACGAGCCTGCACCTGCCCGAGGGCAAGCTGCGCATCGTGCGCCACGGCGTGATCCCCGACGACGAGATCATCCGCGTCGTCGGCGCCGAGCTGGTGTCGTGACCTTCTACCTGCTCGTGGCCCTCATCGCGGGCCTCGTGAGCTTCGGCGCCTCCTGGGGGGTGCTGCGGCTGAGCCATCGCTTCAAGCTGTACCCGGGCATCCGGGAGCGCGATGTGCACACGACGCCGACGCCGCGCCTCGGCGGCATCGCGATCGTCATCGGCATCGTCGTGGCCCTCGCGATCGCCTCGCAGATCAGCTGGTTCGACCTCGTCTACGCCGACCCGTTCCCGATCATCGCGATCATCGCCTCGGCGCTCATCATGCTCGGCCTCGGCGTCGTCGACGACCTCTACGACCTCGACTGGATGACGAAGCTCGCCGGCCAGCTGCTCATCGCCGGATTCCTCGCCTGGTCGAGCCTGCAGCTGACCTCGCTGCCAGTCGGCCCCGACGGCGGCATCACGGTGCTGTCGCCGACGCTGTCGCTCGTGGTGACCGTGCTCGCGGTCGTGCTCGTGATGAACGCCGTCAACTTCATCGACGGACTCGACGGCCTCGTTGCGGGCGTCACGATCATCGCGGGCACGGTCTTCTTCATCTACAGCTACCTGCTCTCGATCGACACGGCGCAGACCGCGTTCAACCTCGCCTCGCTCGTCATGGCCGTGCTGCTCGGGGCCACCGCGGGCTTCCTTCCCTTCAACTGGCACCCGGCGAAGATCTTCATGGGCGACGGGGGAGCCCTCGTCGTCGGCATGCTCATGGCCGTCTCGACGATCTCGGTCACGGGGCAGATCGACCCGGGCATCGACCGCAGCCAGCTCGTGCCCGCCTTCATCCCGCTGCTGCTGCCCTTCGCCGTGCTCATCGTGCCGCTGCTCGACTTCGGCCTCGCGGTGCTGCGCCGCCTGCGCGCGGGCAAGTCGCCGTTCAGCGCCGACCGCAAGCACCTGCACCACCGCCTGCTCGACATGGGGCACTCGCACTTCCACGCCGTGCTGATCTTCTACGCGTGGACGGCCGTCGTCGCCTTCGGCGCCCTCCTGTTCCTGTTCTGGACGTGGTGGTGGGCGCTCACCGCCATGGTGGTCGGCCTCGTGGCCTGCACCCTCGTCACCCTCGCCCCGCTGAGTCGCCGCAAGCGCATCGAGGCGGTCGCGCAGTCGGCGCCCGAGAGCGAGGAGGCGCTCGCACGCTTCGATCCGCTGGATGCCGCCGCGCCCGATGCGCTCGATGACGAGTCGCTCGACGCCGAGGCCGTCGCCACGGGCCTCATCGACCCTCCGACCGCCCCTGCCGACCCTGCTCTCCGACCCGAGGAGTCCCGTTGACCACGTCGCCCGACCCCCGTCCCTCGACCGCCGCTCCCGTGCTGCGCCGAGCTCTTATCTACGGCGCCGCGCTGTCGTTCGCGATCGCGATCGTCGGCAGCGTGGCCGGGGCGCTCGTCGCCGAGCTGCCCGGCATGCTGAGCGCCCTCATCGGCGCGGGCATGGGCTTCGTGTTCCTCGCGCTGACCGCGGCGAGCATCCTGCTGGCCGATCGGGTCACGGGCAGCGACCTGCTCTCGCCCGCCTACTTCGGCATCGTCATCGGCGCCTGGATCCTCAAGTTCATCGTGTTCCTCGTGCTCGTGTTCACGCTGCGCGACGCCGCCTTCGTCGAACCGGTCGTGCTCTTCGTCTGCCTCGTGGCGGCCGTCATCGGCGGGCTCGTGACCGACATCATCGCCGTCACGCGCTCACGCGTCCCCTATGTGAGCGACGTGCGGTTGCCGGGCAAAGACGAGATTCCCGACCTGTGACGCCCACGCCCTGAGAAGGGCCTTTGAGGCGCGGCCGATCGGCCGCCCCGCGTACGTCGGTGCCCGGTTCTCTTGGTAGGGTGGAGGAACCGCCGCCGATCGCCGCGAAGCCGACCGTTTCGCCCCGATGCTGGAGACTCCCCTGAGCGCTGCCGCCCTGATCCCCGCCCTCGCTTTCGCGACCGCTCCCGCGACGGATGCTCCGGAGTTCAAGGGGCCGTCGATCCTCGACTTCTTCCCGCCGGCCATCTTCTTCGAGGGCAACGAGTTCTTCGAGATGAATCGCATCATGCTGCTGCGGCTCGTCATCGTCGCCCTCATCTTCATCCTGTTCTGGCTCGGTACCCGCAAGATGCAGCTCGTCCCGGGCCGCTTCCAGGGCACGATCGAGATGGGCCTCGAGTTCGTGCGCAAGAGCATCGTCGAAGACCTGCTCGGGCAGAAAGACGGCAAGCGGTTCCTGCCGCTCATCACGACGATCTTCTTCCTCGTGCTGTTCATGAACCTCACGGGCATCGTGCCCGGCATCAACATCTCGGCGAACTCCGTCATCGGCATGCCCCTCGTGCTCGCCGTCGCGGCGTACATCGCGTTCATCTGGGCCGGGCTGCGCAAGCACCCGTGGGCGTTCCTGCGCAACGCGCTCTTCCCGCCCGGCGTTCCGCCGTTCCTCTACATCATCGTCACGCCGATCGAGTTCGTGTCGATGTTCGTGCTGCGGCCCGTCACGCTCACGCTCCGACTGCTCATGAACATGATCGTCGGCCACCTGCTGCTCGTGCTCTTCTTCTCGGCCACGGCCTTCTTCATGGTCGAGCTGGGCGGCTGGTGGATCGCGGCGAGTGCGGTGACGCTCGCGTTCGGCACGGCCTTCACGTTCTTCGAGATCCTCGTCTCGGTGCTGCAGGCCTACGTCTTCGCCCTCCTGACCACTGTCTACATCCAGCTCGCGCTGGCAGACGAGCACTAGAAACGACCCTCCGGGCGCGCATCCGCACGCCCGGTTCCGATACGGAAGGAAACACCCCTCGTGGACGCAAACACGGTTCTCGCTGAGATCAACGGCAACATCGCGACCGTCGGCTACGGCCTCTCGGCCATCGGTGCCGGTATCGGCGTCGGCATCGTCGTCGGCAAGACGATCGAGTCGGTCGCCCGTCAGCCCGAGCTGCAGGGCCGCCTGACGGTGCTCATGTACATCGGTATCGCCTTCACCGAGGCGCTCGCGTTCATCGGCATCGCGACGTACTTCATCTTCACGAACTAGGGATTCCGTCATGCTCGCAGAGCTCATCATCGCGGCGGAAGAGACGCCGAACCCGCTGCTTCCGGCGTGGTACGACATCGTCTACTCGCTGATCCCCTTCATCCTCGTCCTGCTGCTCTTCTGGCGCGTGGTGCTGCCGCGCATGCAGAAGACGCTCGACGAGCGCGCAGCCCTTATCGAGGGCGGCATCGAGAAGGCGGAGTCGGCGCAGGCCGAGGCCAAGGCCGCCCTCGAGCAGTACAACGCGCTGCTCGCCGAGGGTCGCGCCGAGGCGGCGAAGATCCGCGAGCAGGCGCGTGCCGAGGGCAACGCCATCCTCGCCGAGCTCAAGGAGGCCGCGCAGGTCGAGGCCGCTCGCGTCACCGCGACGGCTCAGCAGCAGATCGAGGCTGAGCGCCAGGCGGCGCTCGTGTCGCTGCGCGCCGAGGTCGGTTCGCTCGCTCTCGACCTCGCGAGCGGCGTGATCGGCGAGAGCCTCGCCGACGACAAGCGCGCAACCGCGCTCGTCGACCGCTTCCTCGCCGACCTCGAGAACGACACCGCCACGTCGAAGAAGGCGGCCAAGTAGCGATGGGGTCCGCGACGCGCAGTTCCCTCC
Organism: Microcella humidisoli; assembly: GCF_024362325.1. NCBI lineage: Bacteria > Bacillati > Actinomycetota > Actinomycetes > Micrococcales > Microbacteriaceae > Microcella > Microcella humidisoli. Next base: position 145,433 of record NZ_CP101497.1, on the reverse strand, counting down.
AGACGGCCCGCTCCGCGCTGGCCGCCGCGAAGGGCGTTGATCTGGCGACGGGCGAGCAGCTGCTCGCCGCCGCGCGCACGATCGGCGGCTCGACGCAGCTCCTCAGCGCGCTCGCGAACCCCTCGGGCGACGCCGCCGGCACGAAGGCGCTCGTCGCCGCGGTGTTCGGCGAGATCGGCCCGACCGCTCGTGGTCTCGTCGACGTCGTCGTGAGCAGCCGCTGGTCGAGCGGAGACGACGTGCTCGCCGGTCTCGAAGAGCTGGGCATCCGGGCCATCGCGACCACCGCGACGACGCCCGGTGCGATTGAGGCCGAGCTCTTCGAGTTCGGCCGGGCCGTGACCTCGGATGCGGAGCTCGAGCTCGCGATCGGCAGCAAGCGCGACTCCGCGGCCGGCAAGCTCAGCCTCGTGCAGAGCCTGCTCGGCGGCAGCGCCTCGGCTCAGACCCTCGCGATCGCGGGGCACCTCGTGCAGCAGCCGCGCGGCCGCCGGATCGGCGAGCTCGTCCGCGGTGCTGCGGCCATCGTCGCCGACACCGCCGGCAAGGGCGTCGCGACCGTCACGGTCGCCCGTCCGCTCTCGGCGGCGCAGATCTCGGCGGTGACGGCGAGCATCGCGCGCCGTTACGGCCGCGACCACGTGGTCAACCAGGTCGTCGACGCCTCCCTCGTGGGCGGCGTGCGCGTGCAGGTCGGCGATGAGGTCATCGACGGCAGCATCGCCTCGCGACTGGCCGATGTGAAGCTTCAGCTGGCCGGTTAGGCGCAGCCCACCAGATACCAGACGAGCACCCGCAACGGTGCTCGAACGAAAAGGGAAGAACATGGCAGAACTCACGATCAGCCCGGACGAGATCCGCGACGCGCTGAAGAACTTCGCGAAGTCCTACGCCCCGGGCACGGCCGTCGCCACCGAGGTCGGTCACGTCATCGATGCCGCTGACGGCATCGCGCACGTCGAGGGCCTTCCGGGCGTCATGGCCAACGAGCTCATCCGTTTCTCCGACGGCACCCTGGGCCTGGCTCAGAACCTCGACGAGAACGAGATCGGCGTCGTCGTGCTCGGCGAGTTCACCGGCATCGTCGAGGGCATGGAGGTCACCCGCACGGGCGAGGTGCTCTCGGTGCCCGTGGGCGACGCCTACCTCGGCCGCGTCGTCGACCCGCTCGGCGCCCCCATCGATGGCCTCGGCGAGATCGCGAGCGAGGGCCGCCGCGCCCTCGAGCTGCAGGCGCCCGGCGTGATGCAGCGCAAGAGCGTGCACGAGCCCCTGCAGACCGGCATCAAGGCCATCGACGCCATGATCCCCGTCGGCCGCGGCCAGCGTCAGCTCATCATCGGCGACCGCCAGACCGGCAAGACGGCCATCGCGATCGACACGATCATCAACCAGAAGGCCAACTGGGAGTCGGGCGACGCCAACAAGCAGGTGCGCTGCATCTACGTCGCCATCGGCCAGAAGGGCTCGACGATCGCGGCCGTGAAGGGCGCGCTCGAAGAGGCCGGCGCGATGGAGTACACGACGATCGTTGCGGCTCCCGCCTCCGACCCCGCAGGCTTCAAGTACCTCGCCCCCTACACGGGCTCGGCCATCGGCCAGCACTGGATGTACGGCGGCAAGCACGTGCTCATCATCTTCGACGACCTGTCGAAGCAGGCCGAGGCCTACCGTGCCGTCTCGCTGCTGCTGCGCCGCCCGCCGGGGCGCGAGGCCTACCCGGGCGACGTCTTCTACTTGCACTCCCGTCTGCTCGAGCGTTGCGCCAAGCTCTCGGACGAGCTCGGCGCCGGCTCGATGACGGGTCTGCCGATCATCGAGACGAAGGCCAACGACGTCTCGGCGTACATCCCGACCAACGTGATCTCGATCACCGACGGCCAGATCTTCCTGCAGTCCGACCTGTTCAACGCCAACCAGCGTCCCGCGGTCGACGTCGGCATCTCGGTCTCGCGTGTCGGTGGCGACGCCCAGGTCAAGAGCATCAAGAAGGTCTCCGGCACCTTGAAGCTCGAGCTCGCGCAGTACCGCTCGCTGCAGGCGTTCGCGATGTTCGCGAGCGACCTCGACGCGGCCAGCCGCCGTCAGCTCTCGCGGGGTGCCCGCCTCACCGAGCTGCTCAAGCAGCCGCAGTACTCGCCCTACCCCGTCGAGGAGCAGGTCGTCTCGATCTGGGCCGGCACCAAGGGCAAGCTCGACACGGTCGACGTCGACGACGTGCTGCGCTTCGAGGCCGAGCTGCTCGACCACTTGCGCCGCAACACCTCGATCCTCACGACGCTGCGCGAGACGAACGTGCTCGACGACGCGACCGAGGCCGAGCTCGAGAAGGCTGTCGACGCCTTCGTCGTCGCCTTCCAGGGCGGCGAAGAGGGCGGCGTGCACGCCGGCAGCGAGCAGTTCGACGCCGTTGAGGCGGAAGACATCAACCAGGAGAAGATCGTCCGCCGCAAGAAGTAGGGCTCCGGGCGGGCGCTTCGCGCCCGCCCCATCCCCGGCGATCGACCACGACAGCACCGACCAAGAAACGGAAACCAACCATGGGAGCGCAACTTCGGGTCTACCGGCAGAAGATCCGTTCTGCCCAGACGACCAAGAAGATCACGCGCGCGATGGAGCTCATCTCCGCCTCGCGGATCCAGAAGGCGCAGGCGCGGATGGCGGCATCCGGCCCGTACGCGCGCGCCGTCACGCGCGCCGTCTCGGCCGTGGCCACCTACTCGAACGTCGACCACGTGCTGACGACGGAGCGCGAGAACCCGACGCGCGCCGCCGTGGTGGTCTTCACCTCCGACCGCGGTCTCGCCGGCGCGTTCAGCTCGCAGGCGATCCGCGAAGCGAACGAGTTGCGCACCCGGTTGGAGGACGAGGGCCGCGAGGTCGTCACCTACCTCATCGGTCGCAAGGCGGTCTCGTACTACGCCTTCCGCCGCCGCGCGGTCGAGAAGCAGTGGACGGGCAACACCGACCAGCCTGAGTTCGCCACCGCCAAGGAGATCGCCGACACGCTCGTCGAGGCTTTCGTGCGCGGCGGCACCGACGGCGGCGTCGACGAGATCCACATCGTCTACAACCGCTTCGTGAGCCTCGTGACGCAGACCCCCGAGATCGTGCGCGTGCTGCCGCTCGAGGTCGTCGATGGCGTCGACGAGCCCGGATCGACCGACGTGCTGCCGCTCTACGAGTTCGAGCCCGAGGTCGACAAGGTGCTCGACGCGCTGCTGCCGGTCTACATCGAGAGCCGCATCTTCAACGCCATGCTGCAGTCGGCCGCCTCTGAGCACGCCGCCCGTCAGAAGGCGATGAAGTCGGCGAGCGACAATGCCGACAAGCTCATCACCGACTACACCCGACTGGCGAACAACGCTCGCCAGGCGGAGATCACCCAGCAGATTTCCGAGATCGTCGGCGGCGCCGACGCACTCGGCTCGAAGTAGCTGCGGCTCGACCGCGCACCGACACACACAGAGACGACAGGAAGAGAAACCATGGCTACCGCAACCAAGAAGGCCCCGGCCGCGAAGGCTGCCTCCGCAGGAGTCGGGCGCATCGCCCGCGTGACCGGCCCGGTCGTCGACATCGAGTTCCCGCACGACGCCATCCCCGGCATCTACAACGCGCTCTCGACCACGATCACGATCGATGGCGAGTCGACCGAGCTCGTGCTCGAGGTCGCTCAGCACCTCGGTGACGACCTCGTGCGCGCGATCGCGCTCAAGCCGACCGACGGCCTCGTGCGCGGCCAGGAGGTGCGCGACTCGGGCTCTCCCATCACGGTGCCCGTGGGTGACGTCACCAAGGGCAAGGTCTTCAACGTCACGGGCGACGTGCTCAACGGCGCGCCGGGCGAGACCATCGAGGTCTCCGAGCGCTGGCCGATTCACCGCAAGCCGCCGGCGTTCGACCAGCTCGAGTCGAAGACCCAGCTGTTCGAGACGGGCATCAAGGTCATCGACCTGCTCACGCCCTACGTGCTCGGTGGCAAGATCGGCCTCTTCGGCGGTGCCGGCGTCGGCAAGACCGTTCTCATCCAGGAGATGATCCAGCGCGTGGCGCAAGACCACGGCGGTGTGTCGGTGTTCGCCGGTGTCGGTGAGCGCACTCGTGAGGGCAACGACCTCATCCACGAGATGGAGGAGGCGGGTGTCTTCGACAAGACCGCCCTCGTCTTCGGCCAGATGGACGAGCCCCCGGGAACCCGTCTGCGCGTCGCCCTCTCGGCGCTGACCATGGCGGAGTACTTCCGCGATGTGCAGAACCAGGACGTGCTGCTCTTCATCGACAACATCTTCCGGTTCACGCAGGCCGGCTCCGAGGTGTCGACGCTGCTCGGCCGCATGCCGTCGGCCGTGGGCTACCAGCCCAACCTCGCTGACGAGATGGGCATCCTGCAGGAGCGCATCACCTCGACGCGCGGCCACTCGATCACCTCGCTGCAGGCGATCTACGTTCCCGCCGACGACTACACCGACCCGGCCCCGGCGACGACCTTCGCGCACCTCGACGCGACGACCGAGCTCAGCCGTGAGATCGCGTCGAAGGGCCTCTACCCGGCCGTCGACCCGCTGACCTCGACGAGCCGTATCCTCGACCCGCTCTACATCGGCGAGGACCACTACCGCGTGGCGACGACGGTCAAGCAGATCCTGCAGAAGAACAAGGAGCTGCAGGAGATCATCGCGATCCTCGGTGTCGACGAGCTGTCGGAAGAGGACAAGATCACGGTGTCGCGGGCGCGCCGCATCCAGCAGTTCCTCTCGCAGAACACCTACATGGCCAAGAAGTTCACGGGTGTCGAGGGCTCGACCGTGCCGCTCAAGGACACGATCGAGTCGTTCGACGCGATCGCGAAGGGCGAGTTCGACCACGTGGCCGAGCAGGCCTTCTTCAACGTCGGTGCCATCAGCGACGTCGAAGAGCGCTGGGCGCAGATCCAGAAGGAGAACGGCTAGTCATGGCCGAGCTCACGGTGAGCGTCGTCTCGGCCGACCGCGAGGTGTGGTCGGGCACGGCGAAGCAGATCGTCGCGCGTACGACCGAGGGCGAGATCGGCATCCTGCCCGGTCACGAGCCCCTGCTCGGCATCCTGAGCGCCGGCGAGGTGCGCGTCACGCCGACCGAGGGCGCTGTCATCGTCGCGCAGGCGGAAGACGGCTTCCTCTCGGTCGAGAACAACACCGTGACGATCGTCGCGGGCGCCGCCGCGCTCGTCTAGCTCGGTCGGAGAGGGCGTCGTGCTCGTCGCGATGGCGGGCCTGCCGGGCTCGGGCAAGAGTGCGGTGGCCGACGAACTCGCGCGCCTCGTCGGCGTGCCCGTGGTCTCGGTCGACCCGCTCGAGTCGGCGATCCTGCGCGCGGGCATCGACGCCGACCAGCCGACCGGGCTGGCCGCCTACCTCGTGGCCGAGACGATCGCCGACGCCGTGCTGCGCTCGGGGCAGAGCGTCATCATCGACGCCGTCAACGCGGTCTCACCCGCCCGCGAGCAGTGGGTGCTGCTGGGCGAGCGGCTCGGTGTCGACGTGCGGTTCATCGAGACGGTGTGCAGCGACCCGGCGGTGCACCGCCAGCGTCTCGAGCAGCGTCGCCGCGACCTCGCGCACATCGCCGAGCCGACGTGGCACGCCGTCGAGCAGAGCCTCGACGAGTACGCCCCCTGGTCGGGGATCGCCGAGCAGCGACCCCGCCTCACGCTCGACACCGTGCAGCCGCTCGCCGCGCTCGTCGAGCGCGCGGCGGCCTTCGTGCGCGCCTGATGCGCTTCCTGCTGCCCCCCTCTGAGACCAAGCGCGACGGAGGTCTCGGCGCCCCGCTCGACCTCGCCGCGCTGTCGTTCCCGATGCTGACGGATGCCCGGCGCGCGGTGCTCGACGCTCTCGCACAGCTCTCGACCGACGACGCGGCGGCCGCGCGAGCCCTCAAGCTCGGCGCCAAGGCCGCGCCGCTCGAACTCGCGCGAAACCGGCAGCTCGAGCGCAGCGGCACGATGCCGGCGATCGAGCGCTACACGGGCGTGCTGTACGACGCGCTCGACGTGGGGTCGTGGGGGGCGGATGCGCGCGCGCGAGCATCCCGGCACCTCATGGTGCACTCGGCCCTGTTCGGACTCGTGGCGGCCGACGACGCCGTGCCCGCCTACCGCCTCTCGCACGACACCCGCCTGCCGGGCCTCGTGCTGCGCTCGCACTGGGCGCCCGCCAACGCCGCCGTGCTCGCCGCCTGTGAGGGGCCGTTCATCGACTTGCGGTCGGAGGGCTATGCAGCGCTCGGCCCGTTGCCCGCCCGTGACGACGCACTGTTCGTCCGCGTGGTCGCGATCGGCGACGACGGCGTGGCGCGCGCGCTCAACCACTTCAACAAGAAGGGCAAGGGCGAGTACCTGCGGGCCCTGTTGCAGCACGGCCCCGTGCCCGCGTCGGTCGACGAGTTGTGCGCGATCTCGACCGCGCTCGGGTGGCCGTTGCGCCGCTCCCGGCCCGGCGAGCTCGAACTCGTCGTGCCGGGAACGCTTCCCCCGCGCTGAGCCGGGGGCGTCAGACCGCGCGCCAGCAGCCCGCGACGTGGTCGTCGACGAGCCCCGCCGATTGCATGAGCGCGTAGGCCGTCGTGGGCCCCACGAAGCGCAGCCCCCGGCTCTTGAGCGACTGGGCGAGGGCGCGCGAATGCTCGGTCTGGGCGGGCACCGCGGCGAGTGTCGCGGGTGCCGCGTCTCGTCGCGGCTGCGCGTGCGACCAGACGAGGGCGTCGAGGCCTCCCGGCTCGGCGTCGAGCCACGCGACGAGAACGCGGGCGTTCGCGATGGTCGCCTCGATCTTGGCCCGGTTGCGGATGATGCCGTCGTCTGCGAGCAGCCGCCGCACCTCGTCGTCGCCGTAGGCCGCGATGCGGTGCCAGTCGAAACCGTCGAAGGCCCTCCGGAAGCCCTCGCGCCGACGCAGGATCGTGATCCACGACAGTCCGCTCTGAAAGGCCTCGAGCGTGAGCTTCTCGAACAGGGCGCGATCGCCGTGCAGCGCGACGCCCCACTCCTCGTCGTGATAACGCTCGTAGAGGGCATCGGCGCCGACCCAGGCGCAGCGCGCCACTCCGTCGGCGCCGACCCGCACGGAGGGCGCGGTCATCGGTGCGCGATGCCTTCGTGATCGAGCAGCCAGACCTTCGTCGGAATTCCGTCGCCGGCGCTGTAGCCGGTGATGCGGGCGTCGCTCGCGAGCACGCGATGGCAGGGGATGAGCAGCGGCACAGGGTTCGCCCCGACCGCACCGCCGACCGCGCGGCCGGCGGTGGGCCGGCCGGTTGCGCGCCCGAGCTCACCGTAGCCGCGCACCGCGCCGAAGGGGATCTCGCGCAGCTGCTGCCAGATCGCCTGCTGGAAGGGCGTGCCGTGCACCCGCACGGGCACGTCGAACGCGGTGCGCCGGCCCGAGAAGTACTCGGCGAGCTCGGCGGCGGCCTGCCGCAGCACGGGCGTCGGGGCGTCGGGTACGCCCTCGGTCGAGAGGTGGCCGCCCGTCGCGATCTCGAGCCGCGTCACGGCCTGCGCGTCGCCCTGGAGGGCGATGCGGCCGAGCGGGGAGTCGATGGTGAGCAGGCCCACGGGGGGAGCGGTGGGGGTCGTCATGGTCCGAGGCTAACGCGAGCGCGCATCCCGGCACTGGCGGTTTCGCGACACGGGGATTGCGCGTCGCGAGCCCGCCCGGGGGAGGATGGAGGCATGACCTCGATGCCGCAGCGCGCCCTCGCCGATACCGACCTGCTCGTCTCGGCCGTGGGACTCGGCTGCAACAACTTCGGCCGTCCCGGGTCGGCGACCGAAGAGCAGGGCGGCACCGATCGCGTGCTGCACGCGGCGATCGATCACGGCATCACGCTGCTCGATACGGCGGAGATGTACGGCTATGAGCACGGCCGCAGCGAGTCGATGATGGGTCGAGCGCTCGCCGGCCGTCGCGACCGCGTCGTCATCGCGACGAAGTTCGGGCACGCCGACGCGAAGAACCCCGACCTGCTCGATGTGCCGCACGGCTCGCGCGCCTATGTCCGCACGGCGGTCGAGGGCTCGTTGCGCCGGCTGCGCACCGACCGCATCGATCTCTACCAGGTGCACACGCCCGACCCCGAGACGCCCATCGACGAGACGCTGAGCGCCCTGCACGAACTCGTCGACGAGGGCAAGGTGCGCTTTCTCGGACACTCGAACTTCATGCCCGCGCAGGTCGAGGAGGCCGAGCGTGCGGCGACCGCCGCCGGTCACCCCCGGTTCGTGAGCGCCCAGAACGAGTACAGCCTGCTCGTGCGCGAGGCCGACACCGAGCTGCTGCCCGCCCTCGAGCGCCATCGACTGGGCCTGCTGCCCTACTTCCCGCTCGCGAACGGCTTGTTCACCGGCAAGTTCTCGCGCGAGGGCGGACCGGCCGATTCGCGCATCATGCGGCAACGACCGCATGTGGCCACCGACGCCCCGTGGGACGCGATCGAGGCGTTCGCGGCGCTGTGCGCCGATCGGGGGGTCGGGATGCTCGAGGGCACGATCGGCTGGCTGCTGAGCCGCCCGGCGATGGCCTCGGTGATCGCGGGGGCGACGACCGAGCAGCAGGTCGCGCAGAACGCCGCGGCCGCCGGGGCGTGGACGCCCGATGCCGAGGCGCTGGCGCGCATCGACGAGCTGTTCCCGTCGCGTGCGTAGTCGCTAGTCGGTGGGGGCGATCGGCTGCGGATCGATGTTGAGATCTTTGTCGAGCGCTGCGGCCTGCTCGTTGAGGGCCGTGAACTCGTCGACGAGCTCGTTGTAGCGGTCGATCTTGGCGTTGGTCTCGTCGATGCGCCGTGTGAGAGCCGACTGCCGGTCGAGCAGAGCCTGTCGGTCGCGCTCGAAGGCCGACTGGCTCGTGTAGCCGCCCGGCCGTGAGGCGCGCGCGTTGAAGGCGGTGATGTCGCGCTCGAGGGCGGCGGCGGCGCGCTCGGCGGCAGCCTGGTCGTCGTCGATCTCAGCGCTCAGCGCTTCGAGCTCGGTGTTGAGGCGTTCGAGTTCTTCTTCGAGCGCGACGAAGATCGCCTCGACCTCCTGCCACAGGGCGACGACGGCACTGCGGTCGTCGAAGTACTGCGCGTAGTGCTCCTCGAGCACGGCGGGAATCTGCGGCAGCTCGGTTCCGACGATCGCGTACAACTCGGGAATGCGCGAGTCGCGGTCGTAGTCCTCGTAGGCGGCGATGCGCTCCGCAAGCTCGCTCTCGGGCCCAACGGTGGCGAAGGCCTCTTCGAGCGGCTCGACGAGCGCCTCCTGCTGCTCGATCGGCAGGCGGTCCCACGCGGCGTGCAGCATCTCGTGGGCGGCGACGACGACCTCGAAGGCGGCGAGGTCGACGTTCGTGATGTCGTACAGGTAGATGCGCCCATCGGCGAGCGTGTAGCAGCCGAGCACGCCGATGTCGGGCTCGTCGCGCGAGCACAGCCGGTCGAACTCGGCATCCGGCACGACGGCAGGCGTGCTCGCGTAGAACAGGAAGCGCCCGCGCTCGCTCATCGCCGCGCGCGTGGCGTAGCCGGCGATTGCCGGAGTGGGGTCGTACTGCCAGACCGTGAGCTGGTCGCTCACGGCCCGCGGGTTCGCGACGGCCCAGGCGGTCGAGGCGATGAGCGCGGACTGCGCGACGATCGCGACAGCGGCGATCCCGAGCAGGATGCCGCGCCCGACCCGGGCGGCCCGGCTGCGGCGCCCGGGCGGTTCGGGGGCGATCGGCGGGGCGAACTCGGTCATGCGTCCACGCTAGCGGCGGTCACGTCGCTAGCGGGCGAGCACCGCGATCGCCGCGTTGAGTGTCGTGGCGAAGAGCGCCCAGACCCAGTACGGAACCAGCAGGGTCGCGGCGAGTCGGCTGACGTCGCCGAACCGGATCATCGTGGCGAGGATCGCGAAGTCGAGGACGACGATCACGACGAGCGCCACCCACGCGCCGGGTGCCCCGAGGAGCGCACCGAGGCCGAAGAAGGCCGGGCTCCAGACGGCATTGAGCCCGAGCTGCACGGCATAGACCCGCAGGGCTCGCGTGCGCGCGAGTGAATCGGGCCGCCGCCAGACGAGCCACGCGGCGACCGACATGAGCGCGTAGAGCACGGTCCAGACGGGCGCGAACACGGCATCGGGCGGCGTCCACATGGGTTTCGGCGTCTCGGCGTACCAGCCGGCGATGCCGGGAGCTGAGAGCACGGAGCCGAGTGCGGCGGCCCCCGACGCGATGACGAGCAGCAGCACGAGGGCGAGCGCGGATCGTGCCGCTGAGCGCTCGGGAACCGCGGTCGACGACGCGGTCGGGCGCGAGTCCATCGGTCGCGGAGTGGCCGGCATGGCGCTCGAACGGTTCGCGGACGGGAGACCCTGCCGCGGGCCTTCCATCGACTGCGTCGCCGTCATCGCACCTCCTCTGCGCTCCCGCGAGAGTAGACGCCGATGCTCCGAGCATCCTGCGCGTCGACTGCGCACATCATCGATGCGGACGCGTCAGTTGAGGAGGGCGATGCCGATGGTGAGGGTCGCAGCGTAGGTCACCCACACGAGGTAGGGCATCATCAGCACCGCCGCCGCGCGATCGATGGGACGGAACTCGGCGATCGTGACGATGATCGCCACGAGCAGCAGCACGTGCACCGTGAGCGAGAGCCACGTCGCCGTCTCGCCGATGACGGGGTAGAGCGCGAAGAACAGCGGCGACCAGATGGCGTTGAGCACGAGCTGCACGGCGTAGAGGGTGAGCGCCCGATCGACCCTGCGGCGGCGGCGTTGCCGCCAGACGAGCCACGCGGCCACCGAGGTGCTGAGGTACAGCACCGTCCACACGGCCGAGAACACCCAGTTCGGCGGCGTCCATCCGGGCTTCACCGCCTCGGCGTACCAGCCCTGGATGAAGGGTTGCGATACCGCCGAGCCGAGCGTCGCCGACAGAACGTTGATGGCGATGATCGCGCCGAGCACGAGCAGCGACAGCGCGGTCGACGTCGCGGTGCGCCGCGCCATCAGTGCCCGATGAGCGGGCTCATCGCTCGAGCGATCACGGAGGACCGCCCGGTCGCGCGCTCCTCCGCATCGGCTGTCGTCATCGCGACGAGGCCGGCGTTGGCCCCGAGGAACCGCAGCGGTTCGGGCTCCCACGAGGGTGAGCGGTGCCCCACCCATGGCAGTCGGGTGAGCGCGGTGTCGCGGCCCGTCACGAGGTCGGCGAGCGTGCGACCGGCCAGGTTCGTCGTCGAGAGCCCGTCGCCCACGTAGCCGCCGGCCGAGCCGATGCCCGTCGTCGGGTCGTAGGCGACGCTCGCGTGCCAGTCGCGCGGCACGCCGAGCGGTCCGCCCCAGGCATGCTCGATCTCGAGTGGCGGCAGCTGCGGGAAGAGGTCGTGCAGCGTCGCGACGAGGTGCTCGAAGACGCGGTCGACGCGGTCGTACTCATCGCGGATCGCGCTACCCCAGTGGTACCGCGCCCCGCGTCCGCCGAAGGCAATGCGGTTGTCGGCAGTGCGCTGGCCGTAGATGACGAGGTGGCGGCCGTCGGAGAACGTCTGCCCATGGGCGATGCCCATCGCCTCCCACACGGCGTCGTCGAGCGGCTGCGTCGCCACCATGAGCGAATAGAGAGGCAGGATGCGGCGCTTCGACTGCGCGATCGTCGCCCCGTAGCCTTCGAGCGCCGTGATGATGTGCCGCGCGCGCACGGTGCCGCGGTCGGTGCGCACGGCTCCCGGCGTCCAGCTCTCAACGGCGGTGTGCTCGTGGATGACCGCACCGCGCTGCTCGACACGGCGCGCGAGCCCGCGCACGAGGGCGGCCGGGTGCACGCGGGCGCAGGCCGGGTCGTAGACCGCGCCCCGGGCATCCCGTGCGTGAACGCGATCGGCGCCCCACAGCTCGAGGGCGTCGACGCCGTAGCCGCGCGCGTGCTCGACCTCGTGCTGCGCGGCGCGCCACTGGCTCTCGCTGCGGGCGAAGACGATCGTGCCGCCGCGCTCATAATCGCAATCGATGCCCGCCTCGGCGGCGGCCCTGCCGACCTCGTCGACGGTGTCGATCATGGCCCGGCGCATCGCGAGGGCGGCTTCGCGGCCGTGCTTCTTCTCGAGCGCCGCGGTCGAGGCCGGGAAGAGGGCGCTGCACCATCCGCCGTTGCGCCCGGAGGCGCCGAAGCCCGCGATGCGCTTCTCGAGCAGCGTGATGCGCAGCCCGGGGTCTCGCCGCTGCAACTCGTACGCCGTCCACAGGCCCGTGAGTCCGGCTCCCACGATGGCGACGTCGGTGTCGAGGTCGCCATCGAGGGCGGGGCGGGGTGTCAGGTCGTCGTCGACCGTCGCGTGCCAGAAGCTCAGGCCGCGGTAGTCGGCAGCGGATGCGGGGCGCGCGGTCGTGCTCAGAGCAGTGTTCCCGCCTCGGTCAGCACGCGGCGCAGAATCGCCTCGATCTCGTCGAACTCGGCCGGTCCGATCGTGAGCGGGGGAGCGAGCTGGATGACGGGGTCGCCACGGTCGTCGGCGCGGCAGTAGAGCCCTGCGTCGAAGAGTGCCTTCGAGAGGAATCCGCGCAGCAGGCGCTCGGACTCCGCCTCGTTGAAGGTCTCCTTGGTCTCCTTGTTCTTGACGAGCTCGATGCCGAAGAAGTACCCCTCGCCGCGCACGTCGCCGACGATCGGGAGGTCTTTGAGGCGCTCCAGCGCCGCGCGGAACTTCGGAGAGTTCTCGCGCACGTGGGCGAGGATTCCCTCTTCTTCCATGATGTTGAGGTTCTCGAGCGCGACGGCGGCCGACACCGGGTGCCCGGCGAAGGTGTAGCCGTGGTAGAACGCCGTCTGGCCGTGCTTGAACGGCTCGTACAGGCGGTCGCTCACGATCATGGCGCCGAGCGGCGAGTACCCGCTCGTGAGACCCTTCGCGCTCGTGATGATGTCGGGCACGTAGCCGAGGGCGGTGCAGGCGAACATCTCACCGATGCGGCCGTAGGCGCAGATGACCTCGTCGCTCACGAGCAGCACGTCGTACTTGTCGCAGATCTCGCGCACGCGCGTGAAGTATCCGGGGGGCGGCGGGAAGCAGCCGCCCGAGTTCTGCACCGGCTCGAGGAAGACCGCCGCGACGGTGTCGGGGCCCTCGAAGAGGATCGCTTCTTCGATGCGGTTGGCCGCCCACTGCCCGAACTCCTCGAGCGAGCCGTGGAAGCCCATCTCGGCGGCGCGGTAGTAATTGGTGTTCGGCACGCGGAACCCGCCGGGCGTCAGCGGCTCGAACATCTCTTTCATGCCCGGGATGCCCGTGATCGCGAGGGCGCCCTGCGGCGTGCCGTGGTAGGCGATCGCGCGCGAGATGACCTTGTGCTTCATGGGCTTGCCGGTGAGCTTGAAGTACTGCTTCGCGAGCTTCCACGCCGACTCGACGGCTTCGCCGCCGCCCGTCGTGAAGAAGACGCGGTTGAGGTCGCCAGGCGCGTAGTCGGCGAGACGGTCGGCCAGCTCGATCGCGGTCGGGTGGGCGTACGACCACAGCGGGAAGAACGCGAGCTCTTCCGCCTGCTTGCGGGCTGCCTCGGCGAGACGCTCGCGGCCGTGGCCCACCTGCACGACGAAGAGGCCCGAGAGGCCGTCGATGTACTTCTTGCCGTGCGAGTCGTAGACGTGGTGGCCCTCGCCGCGCACGATGATGGGCACGCCGTTGCCGGCCTCCATGCCCGACTGGCGGGCGAAGTGCATCCAGAGGTGGTCTTTCGCCTTCTGCTGCAGGTCGGCCTCGGTCGAGGCGTCGAGGGCGGTGCCCGCCGGGGCGATGGAGGTGTCGATCGACATCGTGTGCTCTCTCGTGTGGTGCGTCGGCTCGGCGTGCGTCGTGGGCGCGCTGATCGTCGCGGTCGCGGTCTTCTTGCGGAAAATACTCATCGGGTTCCCCAGTTGTAGAACTGCTTCTGCAGTCGTAGATAGACGAAGGTCTCGGTCGACTGCACGCCCTCGATCGCACGGATGCGACTGTTGAGCAGGTCGATGAGGTCGTCGTCGTCTTCGCAGACGACCTCGGCGAGGATGTCGAAGCTGCCGGCCGTGAGCACGACATAGTCGACGGCGCGCATGTTGCTCAGCTCGTCGGCAACATGCGTCGTGTCGCCCACGACGCGGATGCCGATCATGGCCTGGCGGTAGAAGCCCAGCTGCATCGGGTCGGTGACGGCGACCACTTGCATGACCCCGGCATCCGTCAGCTTCTGCACGCGCTGGCGCACTGCCGCCTCGCTGAGGCCAACGGCCTTGCCGATCTCGGCGTACGAGCGGCGGCCGTCGGTCTGCAGCTGCTCGACGATGGCCTTCGACACGTCGTCGAGGTGCACCGGCTTGCTTCGGGAGGCCATGGGCTGATTCTGACAGTGTCAAGCCGGGAATACAAGTGAATCCGCAGTAACAGACGCCATCGAGCAACGGAATCCGTCGCAGTAGGGGTGGATGCGCGCTCCCGTGCGCGCTACAGTGGCGCCATGAGCGCCCGCATCCTCCGTAACGTCATCGGCGGCGAGTCCGTCGAGAGCACCTCCGACACTCACCTCGACCTCATCGACCCGGCGACGGAGGAGGTCTACGGTCACGCTCCCGTGAGCACGGCGGCGGAGATCGACTCCGCGTACCGCGCCGCCGAGACCGCGTTCCGCCACTGGGGCCGCACGACGCCCGCCGAGCGCCAGCTCGCGCTCTTCCGACTGGCCGACGTCATGGCCGAGCACGCCGAGGAGCTCGCCGACCTCGAGTCGCTCGACACCGGCAAGCCGCGCGCGAGCCTCGTGGCCGACGAGATCGATCAGTCGGTCGACCAGCTGCGGTTCTTCGGCGGCGCCGCACGCGACCTCGACGGCCGCTCGGCGGGGGAGTACCTCGCCGACCACACCTCGTACGTGCGGCGCGAGCCCATCGGGGTCATCGGGCAGGTCACGCCCTGGAACTACCCGCTCAACATGGCCGTCTGGAAGATCGCCCCGGCGATCGCGGCGGGCAACACGGTCGTGCTCAAGCCCTCCGACACGACTCCGCTCTCGACCGTGCGGTTCGCCGAGCTCGCCGCCGGCGTGCTGCCCGCGGGCGTGTTCAACGTCGTGATGGGTGACCGCACGACGGGTGCGGCCCTGCTGCAGCATCCGACCCCCCAGATGGTCGCGATCACCGGATCGGTGCGCGCGGGCATGGAGGTCGCGAGGGCGGCCGCAACCGACCTGAAGCGCGTGCACCTCGAGCTCGGCGGCAAGGCGCCCGCGATCGTGTTCCCCGACGCCGACCCGCAGAAGGTGGCCGAGGGGCTCGTGCTGGCCGCGTACTTCAACGCCGGGCAGGACTGCACGGCCGCGACGCGGGTGATCGTGCACGAGTCGGTGCACGACGAGGTCGTGGCCGCGCTCGTCACCCGCGCAGCGACGCACGCCGTCACGGGCGGACCGCGCGACGACGGCGTCTTCTACGGCGCGCTCAACAACGCCGCGC
Organism: Microcella humidisoli; assembly: GCF_024362325.1. Classification (NCBI taxonomy): domain Bacteria; kingdom Bacillati; phylum Actinomycetota; class Actinomycetes; order Micrococcales; family Microbacteriaceae; genus Microcella; species Microcella humidisoli. The sequence goes on along the minus strand of NZ_CP101497.1, from coordinate 129,948 downwards.
AGCTCGAGCGCGTCGCGGGCGTCATCGAGCGGCTGCCCGCGCACGCCGAGATCGTGGCGGGCGGCGCCCGGCAGGGCGATCGCGGCTACTTCTGGCCCGCGACGATCGTGACCGGCATGCGGCAAGACGACGAGGCCGTGCAGGAGGAGATCTTCGGGCCCGTGCTCACGGTGCAGACCTTCCGCACTGAGGAGGAGGCGCTCGCGCTCGCGAACGGTGTGCGCTACGCCCTCGCGTCGTCGGTGTGGACGAGCGACCACACGCGGGCCATGCGGTTTGCCCGCGACCTCGACTTCGGGTGCGTGTGGATCAACACCCACATCCCGTTCGTGTCGGACATGCCGCACGGCGGCTTCAAGCACTCCGGCTACGGCAAAGACCTCTCGCACTACGGCTTCGAGGACTACACGCGCCTCAAGCATGTGATGTCATACATCGGCGACTAGCCGATGGATGACCAGGGGGCACGGCATACGAGGGCGGCCCGCCGGGGTCGCCCGTCCATCGGCGACTAGAGGGACGATCGAGGCGGGGGGCGCCATGGGGGATTGGCCGGAGGACACCGGCGACACGGTGCTGCGTCCGCGTGGTGCGGACCGCGCGGGCGACCGCCCCGTCGCCCCTGACACTGGGCCGCCGTCGGCCCGCGATGTCGAGGACACGATCATCCGCCTCGTCGAGCCCGCGCGCCCGGCCGCGGCCGGTGCGCTGCCGCTCGACGCCGCGCTGCCGCCGGAACCGCCGGAGCCCGACCCCGTCGACTGGGCGCTGCGGGTGCGCGGCACGAGCACGGTCGTGCCGCTCGATGTGCCCGTCGTCATCGGACGTCGGCCGGGGGCACCTCGACCGAACGAGCACCCCGTGCCGCGGCGCGTGGTCATCCCCGCCGATCGTGCTGACGTCTCTGCCCGGCACGCCCGCATCGAGCGGCTCGGGCGCTCGCTCGTGGTCGCCGACCTCGGGTCGACGAACGGCGTGGTCGTACACTGGTCGACGGGGTCGAGTCTGAGGCTGCGGCCGGGCGACTCGTGCGCCGTGCTGCCCGACGCGATCATCGAGCTGGGCGACGGCGTCGAGGTCGAGTTCGTCGCCCCGAGCATCCCGCACCCACCCCGACCTTCGGAGCCCTCGTGACCGCCCTCGGCCGCAGCAGCGTACGCCACATCGTCGCTCTGCCCGATCGCGGCGAGCCCGTCGAGCTGTCGTGGCACGGGGTGACCCACACGGGCTACCGACGTTCGGGCAACGAAGACAGCTACCTCGCCGATGTGCCCCTGTTCGCGGTCGCCGACGGCATGGGCGGCCACTCGCACGGCGATCGGGCGAGCGACGCCGTCGTGCGCCGGCTGCAGGCGGCCGTCGACGGCGACTTCATCGAGCCGTCCGCGATCGTCGATGCGCTCAATCTGGCGACGTGGGACATCCACCAGCTCGATGATGCTGATCACGGCATCGGCACGACGGTCACGGGCGTCGCTCTCACGCTGGTCGACGGGCATCCGCAGCTCACGGTCTTCAACGTCGGCGACTCGCGCGTGTACCGGTTCTCGGGCAACGAACTCAGCCAGGTGACGACCGACCACTCGATCGTGCAAGAGATGGTCGACGCCGGGCAGCTGAGCGCCGAGCAGGCCGAGAACCATCCCGACTCGAACGTCATCACGCGCGCGGTCGGCTTCTCGGTCGAGCCCGAGGTCGATCTGAGCGTGCTGCCCCTCGAGCCCGGGATGCGCCTGCTGGTGTGCTCCGATGGGCTCACGAAAGAGGTGCCGCTCGAGCGGCTGCGGCTGCACCTCGCTGCGCGCTTGAGCGCCCGCGAGACCGCGAATGCGCTCGTGGATGCGGCGCTCGCGCAGGGCGGACGCGACAACATCACCGTGATCGTCGTCGACGTGGTGCGCGCCCCCGGCCCCTGACGCCCCGCACTCCCTACACTGGGGGGACATCGTGCCGGGAGGGGGAACCATGACGCGACGTCGACCGTCGGAACCCCCGATCCTGCCCGGGTTCAGTCACGTGCGCCTGCTCGGCAGCGGCGGCTTCGCCGACGTCTTCCTGTACGAGCAGAACATGCCCCGGCGGCAGGTCGCCGTCAAGGTCATGCTCGCTGACGTGGTCACCGAGCACGTGCGGCAGATGTTCCAGGTCGAGGCCAATCTCATGGCCCAGCTCTCGTCGCACCCCGGCATCCTGACCGTCTACCAGGCGAGTATCTCGGCCGACGGTCGCCCCTACCTCGTCATGGAGCTCTGCTCGGCACAGCTCGCCACGCGGTACCGGGCCGAGCGCATCCCCGTGCCGGAGGTGCTGCGCATCGGCGTGCAGATCGGCAGTGCGATCGAGACGGCGCACCGCACCGGGGTGCTGCACCGCGACATCAAGCCCTCCAACATCCTCATGACCGCCTACGGGCACCCGGTTCTGAGCGACTTCGGCATCGCCTCCTCGCTCAGCGCGGCCAGCAGCACCGACTCGGTCGGCATGTCGATCCCCTGGTCGGCGCCGGAGGTGCTGCTCGACGAGACGGCCGGCACGGTGCTGAGCGAGGTGTGGTCGCTCGGGGCGACGCTGTACACGCTGCTCGCCGGACGGTCGCCCTTCGAGGTGCTCGACGGGTCGAACACCTCCGACGAACTCATCGGCCGCATCGCGCGCGCCCGCGTGCCGGCGATCGATCGCGAGGATGTTCCCGCATCGCTCGAGGCCGTGCTGCGCCGCTCTCTCAGCCGTGATCCGGCCAAGCGCCAGCAGTCGGTGCTCGAGCTCGTGCGCGATCTGCAGCGGGTGGAGGCGGAGCTCGGGCTCGTCACCACGCAGGCCGACGTGGCGATGGACGACTGGGCGCTCGCGACCATCGGAGACCCGGGCGATCGCACGATCGTGCGCGCGATCGCGCCGCGCTCGCCGGGTTCGTCGACGGGCCGCCGGCGGCGCCGGCGCACCGCCGCGGCGCAGGCCGCCGCGGTCGACTCCGCTCCCGAGCTCGTCGGCACGGCGACCCGGCGTACCGCGACGCGCACCCGCTTCCTCGCCGCAGGCCTCGTCGTCATCTCGCTCGCCGTCATCGCGCTCGGCGCAACGGCGACGCTGCTCGCCATCCAGGGAGGCGATCGCGACCTGCCGAGCGTGACCAACGTCGAGGCGGTGCTCGACGGGACAACGGTGGTGTTCTCGTGGAGCGACCCGGGCATCCAGCCCGACGACACCTACCGCGTGCAGCTGGCCGGCGGCGCCGAGACCTTCCAGCGCACGACGGAGTTCGCCGTCGTCGCGGCCCCGGGCGACCGCGTCTGCGTGACGGTGCGGGTTGCGCGCGAGGGTCGCCTGGGTGCACCGAGCGACGAGAAGTGCGCCGAGGTCGCGGCAGGGTGACATCGTGATCCGGCAGTGGTTCGCGCGGCACCGATCGGCCGCCCTCACGGGGGTCGGCGGCGGTCTCGTCGCGGTCGTCGTGGCGACCATCGCGGTCGTCTACCCCGGTTTCGAAGCCCAGCGGCTCGACATCAATGACGGCGCCGTGTGGGTCGTCAACGGCGACCGCCAGGCGGTCGGCCGCGCCAACCTGCAGGTGGGCGAGCTCGACTCGGTCATCCCCGGCGAGGGGTCGCAGCTCGAGCTCGTGCAGCGGGGCGCCGACGTCATCGTCGTCGACACGGTCAACGCCACCGCCGAGATCGTCGACACCGCCCGCTCGGAGGTGCTCGAGTCGGTGCCGCTGCCGCCCGACGAGCCGCAGGTCATGCTCGCCGCCGACAGCGTCGTCGTGCACAGTGTGGGCTCCGGCGAGACCTGGGTCACGGCCCGCTCACTGTTCGCCGATTTCGACCCCGCGACCGTCGCGGCGTTCCAGTTCGGCCCCGACAGCGTCGTCGCCACGACCGATGCCGTGGGCATCGTCGCGGTCGCCCCCGGGCTCGGCGAGGTCTACCGCGTCGCCCCGGGCGCCACCGATCGGGTCGACCGCACGTGGAGCATCGACGTCGAGGAGACCGTCGAGCTGCAGATCACGATCGCGGGCGGGCGCTGGGCGGTGCTCGACACGGGCACACGGCTGCTGCACACCGAGTCGGGCGTGGTCGACCTCTCGGGCGTCATCGGCGCGGCCGACGATCCGCGCCTCGCCCAGGCGAGCGATGACGCCCAGCAGGTGCTCGTGGCGCACCGCGGCGGGCTTGTCTCGGTGGGGCTCGACGGCTCGGCGCTGACCGAGCTCGTCACCGGTCGGCAGGGCCGCCCCGCCGCCCCCGTCGTGCTCGGGGACTGCGCCTTCGCCGCGTGGACCGACGGCATCTCCTGGCGTCGCTGTGGCGAGCAGGTGACCGAGCTGCCTCTCTCGGCGGTTCCGGCCGCCGCCGATCTGGCCTTCACGGTGCGTGACGAGCGCCTGGCCCTCAACGATCGGGCCGGCGGCGCCGCGTGGGCGGTGCAGAGCGACGGCCGGCTCATCGACAACTGGGATGACCTCATCCGCGACGAGGAGGATGAGCGGCAAGAGCAGCTCGACCAGCTCGACACGCCCCCCGAGCTCGAGCGCGCGCAGCAGCCGCCGATTGCGGTCGATGACGAGTTCGGGGCGCGACCCGGACGCGCGAGCGTACTGCCGGTGCTGCTCAACGACACCGATCCGAACGGCGATGTGCTCGTGATCACCGAGGTCACCGCGATCGATCCGGCGATCGGGCGGCTCGACCTCATCGGCGATGCGCAGCAGCTGCAGCTGACGCTCGAGAGCGGGGCGAGCGGCGAGATCGACTTCTCCTACACGATCACCGACGGCCGCGGCGGGTCGGACTCGGCGACGGTGCGCGTGGATGTGCGCGCGGCGGGCGAGAACGGCGCGCCCGTGCAGGTGCGAGCGAGCAAGACGACGGTCGCCGAGGGCGGCACGGCGACGGCGGCGGTGCTCGCGGAGTGGGTCGATCCGGACGGCGACCCGATCTATCTGCAGGCCGCGAGCATCCCGCCCCCCGATGTCGTCACGTTCCGCCCTGATGGCCGCGTCACGATTTCGGAGGCGGGCGGGGCGGGAACGCTGCGCACCGTCGCGCTGACGGTGACCGACGGCCTCGCGACCGGGCTCGGCACGCTCGCGGTGACCGTGCGGCCGGCTGGTCAGACGCCCATCATCGCCGAGCCCTTCGTCGTGCTCGCCTACGCGGGTCAAGAGGTGCGCATCGAGCCGCTCGTGCACGTGCGCGGCGGCACGGGCACCATCCGGTTGAGCGCCGTTCCCGAGAAGAGCGGCACGACGATCACGCCGAGCTTCGATCGCGGCGTCTTCCGATTCGTCAGCGACGAGGTGCGCACGCACTACCTCGAGTACGTCGTCACCGACGGGTCGACGACGGCGACCGGCATCATCCGCGTGGATGTCGCCGCTCCGCCTGCGGCGGGCGCGGCGCCGATCACCGTGCCGAAGACGCTCTTCGTGCGCACGCTCAGCAACGCGACCATCGGCGTCGCGACCGCCGACATCGATCCGGGCGGCGGGGTGCTCGTCGTCACGGGCGTCATCGGCGTGCCGCCGACGAGCGGGATCCGCGCGGAGGTGCTCGATCAGCGCGATGTGCGCATCACCCTCACGCGACCCCTCGACGGTCCGCAGATCGTGACGTACCGCATCAGCAACGGCCTCGCCGAGTCGACGGGCGAGATCACCGTCATCGAGATCCCGCGACCCGATCGGCTGCAGCCGCCCGTCGCGATCGACGACACGATCACGGTGCGTGTTGGCGATGCCGTGAGCATTCCCGTGCTGGCCAACGACGAGCACCCCGACGACGAGCCCATCACGCTCTCCCCGAGCCTCGTGCAGGGGCTCACCGGCGAATCGGGCCTGCTCTTCGTCGCCGGTGATCGGCTGCGCTACCTCGCACCCGACCAGCCGGGCGACTTCACCGCCGTGTACGAGGTGCTTGGCCCCCTCGGGCAGGAGCGCGCGCAGGCGAGCGTGCGCATTAGCGTGCGCGAGGTGAATGAGGCGACGAACCAGGCGCCCGTGACGCGCACGGTCACCGCGCGCGTCATCGCGGGCGACTCGGTGCGCGTGCGCATCCCGGTCGACGGCATGGATCCCGACGGCGACTCGGTGCAGGTCATCGGGCAGGAGTCGAGCCCCCAGAAGGGCGCCGTCGTCGAGACGGGGCTCGACTACCTCGACTACCAGGCCGGCAGCTACTCGGCCGGCACCGACGAGTTCCGATACACGGTCGTCGATGCGCTCGGCGCGCGCTCGTCGGGCGTGGTGCGCATCGGCATCAGCCCGCGGCTCGAGGGCGCCCGCAACCCCGTCGCGAACGACGACCAGGTGCTCATCCGGCCGGGGTTCACGGTGCTGGTTCCCGTGCTCGACAACGACACCGACCCCGACGGCTCGGCGCTCACCGTGACGGGCGTCGAGGCGAACGGGGCCGAGCTGAGCGCCGAGATCGTCGACGGGCAGTTCGTGCGCGTCGTGCCGCCCGCCGCCCCGGGCCGGTACGGGCTCGTCTACACGATCGAGAACGCGCTCGCGGGGGCCTCGCAAGCCTTCATCACGATCATCGTGAGCCCGGATGCTCCGCTCTCGGCCCCCGTCGCCCGAGACACCGTGCTCTCGCTCACCGACATCCTCGATCGCGACGAGCTCGACGTCGACGTGCTCGCGAGGGTCTTCTTCGCCGAGGGTGAGGTCTCGGAGCTCGGGCTCGAGCTCGTGCCCGGCTACGAGTCGGGCGCCGTCGTGCAGCCTGACCGGCGCGTGCGCGTGCAGGTCGGCGCGCAGCGTCAGATCATCCCCTTCCAGGTCGTGCACCCCGCCGATCCGACCGTGCGCTCGACCGCCTTCATCTGGGTCCCCGGCACCGATGATGCGCTGCCGCAGCTCGACCGCCGCGCTCCCCGCATCGAGGTCGTCAGCGAGGAGACCGTGACGATCGACATCAACGACTACGTGCTCGCCGTCGGCGGGGCGCAGGTGAGGCTGACCGACACGGCCACCGTGAGCGCGACGCAGTCGAACGGCGAGCCGCTCGTCGTCGACGAGAACACGCTGCGTTTCACCTCGGCCGACCTCTACTTCGGCCCCGCCTCGCTCACCTTCGAGGTGACCGACGGCGCCAGCGCGACCGACCCCGAGGGGCGCGTCGCCACCATCGTGCTGCCCATCGAGGTGACGGCGCGCGAGAACCAGCCGCCCGTGCTGATCGGCGCCGCCCTCGAGCTCGAGCCCGGTCAGGAGCGCCTGCTCGACCTCGTGCGCGTCACGGCGTACCCCTACCCTGACGACGTCAACGAGCTCGCCTACTCGATCATCGAATCGGCATCGCCCGGGCTCGAGGTCGAACTGAGCGGGCAGTCGCTGCGGGTGCGCGTGCTGCCCAGCACGCCGCGCGGCACGACCACGGGCGTGACCCTCGGCGTGCGGGATGACGCCGCGCCGGGCACCCCCGGCCGCATCCAGGTCACCGTCGTGCCGTCGACGCGCCCGCTCGCGCGACCCGCACCCGACGCCGTCATCGCGCCCCGCTCGCAGACGACGACCGTGCGCGTGCTCGACAACGACCAGGCGAGGAACCCCTTCCCCGGCCAGCCGCTGCGGGTCGTCGCGGTGCGCGGCCTCGAGAGCGGCAGCCTGCCCGCGGGCGTCAGCATCGTGCCGAGCGCCGACGGCCAGACGCTGCTCGCCACCATCAGCGCAGCGGCTGAACCCGTCGACACCAACCTCGAGTACCAGGTGGCCGACGCGACGAACGATCTTGAGCGGTTCGTCTGGGGCGCCGTGCGCATCTCGGTGCAAGACGTGCCCGACCCGGTGACGAACCTGCGCGTGTCGTCGTTCGCCAACCGCAGCCTCACGATCGCATGGGCGCCCGGCGCCTCGAACAACGCGCCCATCGAGCGCTTCGAGGCCACCGTGACGCGTGTGAGCGACGGCAGTTCGACGACGACCGTGTGCCCCGCCTCGCCATGCGCCGTTCCGACGCCGGGCAACGGCTCCGACAATCGCGTGCGCATCAGCGTCATCGCGGTCAACGCGCAGGGCCCCTCGGCACCGACCGTGCTCGCCGACGCCGTATGGAGCGACCTCGTGCCGCCCGCTCCGGCGCTGCTCGGCGTGACGCCGCTCGATCACGGCCTCCGCATCGGCTGGACCAAGCCCGCTCAAGACGCGGCGGCCTCCGACATCCGCAGCTACCGCGTCGCGGTCGGGCCGGTCGTGCGCACGGTCACCGTTCCTGCGAGCGACCCCGTCGGCACCGAGTACTGGCTCTCGGTCGTCGATGTCGGGGCGCTCGACAACGGCACCGCGTACCCCGTCTCGGTCAGCGCTCGCAACGACTCGTTCGACCCGCTCACCTCGTGGAACAGCTCCACGACGACGGGCACGCCGGCGGGGGCGCCGCTCGCGCTCGCGGCGCCGACGGCGGTCGGATCCACCTCCGATTCGGGGGCGGGCGACGCCTCGGTGACCGTCTCGTGGGCGGGCGCGTTCTCGGGCAACGGCCGCGCCGTGCAGGCCTACTACGTGTGGATCGGCACGGCCGGCTCGCCCCCCGCCTGCACCGTGACGGGCGTCGAGGAGGGCGCTCCTGCGCACGTTCCCCCCGCCGGGGTCACCCAGCTCGCGGGCTCGCTCACCGCGACGACCGTCTCGGGCCTCTCCGCCGACACGACCTACCGCGTCGTCGTCTACGCGTACAACGGGCAGGGCTGCACCGAGAGCGTCGAGGTGACCGCGACGCCGCGTGAACGCCCGAGCACGATCACCGCGATCACCCTCGACGGGCCTGTCGCCAACGGCGAGGGGCGCTGGGACTTCCGCCTCACGGGCGTCACGACGGCCGGGGGCGATGGCGTCGACCAGGTGCAGTACCGCCTGATCGGCGCGGGGGTGGACCCCGCCGAGTCGAGCGGTGCGACGCTGCCCCAGTTGCTCACCGCCGGCACGAGCCACTACGGCCGATCGGTGCAGGTCGAGGTGCGCGGCTGCCGCCAGTACGAGCAGCTGCTGTGCGGCACCTGGTCGGCCCCGTTCGCGGTCGGCGTCGCGGTGCGCATCGACGTGCAGCCGACCATCACCGCGACGGGCGAGGCCCCGAACGACCGCAGCGTCGCCATCACCTGGACGCCCGTCGAGCAGGGCGACTACGACGCCGTCGAGCACACCTGCGCGGGCGGCGACCCCATCGACACCCCCACCCCGTCGAGCTGCACCATCACCGCCGCGCCACCCGACGACCCGCGCCTCATCGTGAGCGTCACCGAGAACGGCATCACCTACACCCGGGAGTACCGACCATGACCATGACCCCCGAGCAGGCCTCCTGGTTCGCCGACATCGTCGAGCGCATCGTGGGCAACGTCGAGCACGTCGTGCTGGGCAAGTCGTACGTGATCCGGCTCAGCCTCACGGCCCTGCTGAGCGAGGGCCATCTGCTGCTCGAGGACGTGCCCGGCACCGGCAAGACGTCGATGGCACGGGCGCTTGCGCAGAGCATCCGGGGCACGACGACGCGCGTGCAGTTCACCCCCGACCTGCTGCCCGGAGACATCACGGGCATGACCGTCTACGACCAGCGCTCGGGAGAGTTCGAGTTCCACCGCGGACCAGTGTTCGCCACGATCGTGCTCGCGGACGAGATCAACCGGGCGAGCCCGAAGACGCAGTCGGCCCTGCTCGAAGTCATGGAGGAGGGGCATGTCACGATCGACGGGGTGACCCACCCCGTCACGGCGCCGTTCCTCGTCATCGCGACCCAGAACCCCATCGAGCAGGCCGGCACCTACCGGCTGCCCGAGGCGCAGCTCGACCGCTTCCTCATGAAGACCGCGATCGGCTACCCCGACCACGCGGCGACCGTGCGGATTCTCGACGCCGCGGGCGGGCCGCGGGCCGCGGTGCTCGAGCCCGTCGTCGAGCTCGACGTCGTGCGCGACATGATCGCCGTCGCGCGCACGGTGCACATCGACCCCGTCATCACCGACTACGTCGCTCGACTCGTCGACGCCACCCGCACCCACCCCGACGTGCGGCTCGGCGCGAGCGTGCGCGGAGCTCTCGCCCTCGTGCGGTGCGCGAAGACCTTCGCCGCGATCCAGGGGCGGCACTACGTCGTGCCCGATGACGTCAAGGCGCTCGCCGAGCCCGTGCTCGCGCACCGCCTCGGCCTCGACCCCGAGTCGGAGTTCGACGGCGTGACCGCCCCCTCCGTGGTCGCGCAGATTCTCGTCGAGACCCCGCCGCCGAGCGATCGGGTCGCCGTGTGACGAGCGCTCCCGAGAGTCGCGGCCGGGCTCCCGCCGCAGCGCCGTCGAGCGAGCGATCGCGGCGCACCGTCGACGAGTCGACCATCGGGTCGACCGTCACGACGGCGCGCACGCGGATCGTCGGCGAGCGCACCGGCTGGGGGGCGGATGCCGTGGTCGCGATCGTGCGCTCGGCCCGTGCCGCGCGCACCGGTCTCGACCGCGCCCGGCAGGCCGCGTCGTCGGTCGTCACGCCGCTCGGCTGGACCGTGGCGGCCCTCGTGCCCGTCGCGCTCCTCGCGGGATACGCATGGGGATGGGCAGAGCTCGTCGTGCTCGGCATGGTCGGCGCCACCCTTGCCGTGGTCGCGGCCGTCTATCTTCTCGGGCGGACGAGCCTCAGCGTCGAGCTGGCTCCGCCGCCCCATCGCGTCGCGGTGGGCGACCCGGCCGTCGCCCGGCTCCGTGTGCGCAACCCGAGCGGCCGCCGGTCGTTCGGGCAGGTCGTCGACCTGCCGGTCGGCGCGGAGATCGTGCCGGTCTCGGTGCCGGGCCTCGCTCCCGATGGCGACATCGCCCGCGAGGTCGCCGTGCCCACCACCCGCCGCGGCCGCGTGGGCCTCGGGCCGGTGCGCTCGGTGCGCGCCGACCCCATCGGCCTCGTGCGTCGCGAGCTCATCTGGACTCCGGCGGTCGAGATCGTCGTGCACCCGCGCACGATCGACATCCCCTCCACTTCGAGCGGGCTCGTGCGCGACCTCGAGGGCCAGCCGACGCGCGACCTGACGCCGAGCGACCTGGCCTTCCACGCGCTGCGCGAGTACGTGCCCGGCGACGACCGGCGCCATATCCACTGGAAGTCGACGGCGAAGACGGGCACCTTCATGGTGCGCCAGTTCGAAGAGACTCGGCGCAGCCACCTGATCGTGGCGCTCAGCATCGCGAGCATCGATTTCGGCTCAGACGAGGAGTTCGAGCTCGCGGTGAGCGTGGCGGGCAGTCTCGGAGCGCGCGCGATCCGCGACGCGCGAGAGGTCTCGGTCGTCGTGAGCGCCGTGACCCCCGAGTTCGCCAAGCGCGCCGTCGTGGCGCTGCGTCCGCTCTCGACGCTGACCCCGTCCCGACTGCTCGACGAGCTCGCGGTCGTCGAGCACGGGCCGGCCGCCCTCGGAATCCTCGACGTCGCGCGCCTCGCGGGCGAGAGCGCCCGCGGAGTCTCCGTGGCGTTCCTCGTCGTCGGCTCCACCGTGACGCCCGCCCGCCTGCGCACGGCCGCGGCGGGCTTCCCGCCCGCGGTCGAGGTCGTCGTCATTTTGTGCGACCCCGACCACGTGCCGGGTCGCCGACGCCTGGGCGCGTTCTCGGTCGTCACGATCGGCTCGCTCGCCGACCTGCGCCGAGCCATGCGGGGGGCGACGACATGGTGAGCGCATCCCGGCGCCCCGCCGCGCGCCGTCCCGTCGTCCGTCGTGCGCCGCGCCCCCGCGCCTCGCGTGCCGTCATGACCACGGCGACCGCGTTCACGCTCGTCGCCTGGACGGTCGTCGCCGTCGTGCTCTGGCCGATCTACCGCGACCCCGCGTTCGTCGTGCTCGCGGTCGTCTCGATCGGGCTCGGATGCGCGCTCGCCCTGGCCGGGGCGATCGCGCGTTGGCCCGCCTGGGGCACCGCGCTCGCCGTGCTCGCGGCCTTCACCGTATTCGGGGTTCCCCTCGCGGTGCCGAGCCGCACCGTCTACGGCGTCCTGCCCGAACCGGCGGGACTGCTCGACCTCTTCGCCGGCGTCGCGCTCGGCTGGCGGCAGCTCATCACGATCGACCTGCCTGTGGGCTCCTATCAGGCGCTGCTCGTTCCCGCGTTCGTGCTGCTGCTGATCGGTCCGGTGCTCACGCTCACGATCGCGGTGCGCGCGGTTCGCGGCGAGCTCGCGGCCATCGTGCCTCTCGCCGCCTTCCCGATCGCCGTCGCGCTCGGGCCCCAGCAGCCGCTGCTGCCGATCTCGACGGCGATCGCCCTCGCCACCACCCTGCTGCTCTGGATGGCGGTCTGGCGACGCCACCGGCGGGCGGCCGCCGTCGGCGCCGCGGCGGCGGGCGACTCGCGCTGGCTCGGGGCTCGGGCCCTCGCGTCCGGCGTGGCGCTGCTGCTCGTCGCCGGCGGAGTGGGGGCCGCGACGGTCGCCGCGGTGCCGCCCACCAGTGATCGCACGGTGCTGCGCACGAACGCCGAGCGTCCCTTCGACCCGCTCGACGAGCCCAGCCCGCTCGCCGCCTATCGCGCATCGTTCGACCCCGCGATCGCGGATGATGCGGCGCTCACCGTGACGGGCGCGCCCGCTGGAGCGCGCATCCGCCTCGCCGTGCTCGATAGCTACGACGGCACCGTCTTCGCCGTCGGCAGCGATCTCGTCGACAGCGAGTCCGGCCGATTCGTGCGCATCCCGACGCGGCGCGACCTGACCGGGGTCGACGGCGATCGCGTCACCGCGACCCTGACCGTGCAGCGCGGCACCGGGGTCTGGTTGCCGTCCATCGGCGACTTCGGGGCCATCAGCATCGCGGGCGAGGACGCCGCCGACCTGCGCGACCGCTTCGTCTACAACGCTGTCACAGGCACGGCGGCCTTCGTCGGGGGAGTGCCCGTGGGGCTCGAGTACACGATCGACGCGGTGCTGCCGCCGCGGCCGGTCGAGAGCCTCGCTGACGCGGCCCCCGGATCCGCGGCGGTGCCCGCGATCACGGCCATCCCCGAAGCCCTCAGTACGTGGCTCGGCGACGTCGTCGCCGGCGTCGAGGGCTCGGGCCCGCGTTTGCAGCGAGCGCTCGATACTCTGCGCGAGCAGGGCTACCTCAGCAACGGGGTGGCCGACGACGAGCCCCCCAGCCGATCGGGCCACTCGGTCGAGCGCATCGAGCAGCTCGTGCTCGACCGGCCCATGATCGGCGATGCCGAGCAGTACGCCGTCGCGGCCGCGCTCATCGCGCGCGAGCTCGGGTTTCCCTCCCGCGTCGTGCTGGGCTTCGGGCCGATCGACGAGAGCGGTACGACGACGTTCGTCGAGCGCGACCGCACCGCGTGGGTCGAGGTGTCGACCGCCGGCTCGGGCTGGGTCGCCGTCGATGTCGTGCCCGAGCGCCGCGAGATCCCGCCGACCGAGCCCGACGAGCCCGTGCCGGTCGCGCGTCCCCAGAACGCTGTGCCGCCGCCGGTCGACGACCCGCCCCCGCTGGAGGAGCTCGCGCCGCCCGAGATCGAGCAGCTCGACGACCCCGCGATCGATCCCTTCTGGCAGGCCGTGCTCGCCGTGCTCTCCGTCGTCGGGCCGGTGCTGCTCATCGCGGGCCTCATCGCCTCGCCGCTCATGGGCATCGCGGCCGCGAAGCTGCGTCGGCGCCGTCGTCGCCGCACCGCGAGCGATCCGGCCGCGCGCATCCTCGGCGGATGGCGCGACGTCACCGACGAGGCGATCGACTTCGGTGTGGCGCTGCCGCAGTCGGCAACGCGCTCCGAGGTCGCCGCGGTCATCGGGCGTCCGCAGGCCATGGTGCTCGCCCGCGTCGCCGATCGTGCGGTGTACGCGCCCGAGGCGCCGGAATCGGCGGAAGCCGAGCGAGTGTGGGCGACGGCCGACGCGGTGCGGGCATCCCTCGCCGAAGGGCGCACCCGCCGGGAGCGCTGGCGGGCGGCGATCTCGCCCCGATCGCTGCGCCGGTATCCTGAACGGCGACGGACGACGGGGGGTCGGGCATCGTGACGTGCCAGCACTGCGGGGCAGCGCTGCCGCCGTTCGCCCTGTTCTGCGGGGAATGCGGGCGGTCTGTCTCGGCCCCGGCCGTCGTTCCTCCCGTCGTCGAGCGGCCCGCGGCGCCTGTCACGGCGCCGCTGCCGGTGCCGGTGGCCTCGCCGGATGCGGTGCCGTGGTCGGTCGACGGACCGTTGTCGATCGACTCTCCCGCTGCGGCCGAGGCGCCGACGCCCCCCGTGGCGGCGGTCGCGCCCGCGCGTGACGCCGACCCGAGCCCGTGCCCGATGTGCGGGGCCGCGCGCGAGCCGGACGATCGCTACTGCGCCGAGTGCGGTTCGCCGCTGCCGGGCGACACCCGCATCATCGAGCCGATCATCGCGTTGCGGCCGGAGCCTGAGCTGGAGCCTGAGCTGGAGCCGGAGCCGGAGCCGGAGCCGGAGCCTGTGCCGCAGCCGCAGCCTCAGCCTCAGCCTCAGCCCCAGCCGGTGCCGCAGCCCCAGCCGCCCGCCCCGCCGGTCGCTGTCGAGCCGGCACCCGTGCCCGTACCCGACGTGGAGAGCACCCGGATTGTGCCGCGCGGCACGGGTGGGGCGCGGTTCGTGCTGCAGTTCAGCACGGGCGAGAGCTATACGGTGCTCGGCTCCGGGCTCGCCGGGCGCAATCCGCGCCCCGAGCCCGGCGAGTACGTCGACCACCTCGTCGTGATCGCCGATCCGGGGAGATCGGTCTCGAAGACGCACTTCGAGTTCGGGCAGGAAGCAGGGGTGTTCTGGGTCAGTGACCGTCACTCCGGCAACGGATCCGTCATCCGCGAGCCGGGCACAGACGCCCGGCCGTGCGAGCCGGGGCGCCGCTACCCGGTCGTGCGTGGCACGCGCATCGACATCGGCGAGCAGTTCGTCGTCGTGAGCTGAGCTCGGCGCCACCCTCCTCCCCACCTGTCCACGCGTTCGGGCAGCCCGCCCTCAGGGCAGTCGGCCGCGGCCGTGGTTGCGTGATGTGCTGTGCTCGGCCGATGCATCGACTTCCCCCGCTCCCGTCGCCGCCGCGCCCTCCCGTGCGCCCGCCGTTTCCCGTCATCGCCGTCGTGGCCCCGCTCGTGGGCGCGGTCGTCATCGGTCTCGTGACGGGCTCGCCTTTCGTGCTGCTGTTCGCCGTGCTGAGTCCGCTCATCGCGATCGCGACCGTGCTCGACGGTCGGCGTCAGGCGCGCCGAGCCGTGCGCGACGAATCGGCCCGTTTCGCGCGCGAGTGCCTCGAGTACGAGCAGGCCGTGCTCGTCGCCCATGCCGACGAACGAGCCGACCTCGATGCGCGCCATCCTCTCGGCCCGGCCGCCGATCCTGATGATCGGGGCGCCGTGCGTCTCGGCACGGCCCCCGCTCCGAGCGCCATGGCTCCGGATGCGCCGCCGTCGAGCGGCGACCCGGTGGTCGACGAGCGGCTGCGGGGCCTGCTCGATCGAGCCCACCGCCACCCCGCGCTCCCGGTGCTTCTTCCTCGAGGACCGCTCCTGCTGCAGGGTACGGGCGCAGTCGCCGAGTCGCTCGCGCGTCGCCTGCAGGCAGAGCCAGGGGTCGTGCTCGAGCGCGTCGCTCCCGCCGATGCGTGCCCCGCGACGGCCACGGTCCTGCGCGTGCACTCGGCGACGCGCGTCGTGCTGCACCGTCCGGGTGGTGAGCCCATCGTTGTGCGCCCCGAGCTCGTCAGCGTCCGTCAGCTCGATCAGCACACGGCGTCGCGATCGACGACGGCCGGTCCGCCGCCGCGCGTCGCGTGGAGCGAGCTCGCGCTCCGTGCCGCCGCAGAGCACGTCGAGGGCGTGCCGATCGGGCTCGACGGCTCCGGCGCGGTCGGCATCGACCTCGAACGCGTGGGGCCGCACGCGCTCGTCGGCGGCACGACCGGCAGCGGCAAGAGCGAGTTCCTCCGCGCCCTCGCGCTGAGCTGGGCGGCGCGCCTCCCGCCGAGCGCGGTGCACCTGCTCTTCGTCGACTTCAAGGGCGGTGCCACGTTCGCGGGCCTCACGCGGTTGCCGCATGTCATCGGGCTCGTCACTGATCTCGACCCGCTCGTCGCGCAACGCACCCTGCTGAGTCTGCGCGCCGAACTGCGGCGACGCGAGCGCGTGCTGGTCGACGCCGGGTTGCGCGACGTCGCGCAGCGCCCTGACGTGCTCGCGCGGCTCGTGGTGCTCGTCGACGAATTCGCCGCGCTCATCGACGCGTTCCCCGAGTTGCACGCTCCGTTCGCCGACCTGTCGGCGCGCGGACGCTCTCTCGGCGTGCACCTCGTGCTCGGCACCCAGCATCCCGCCGGTGCTGTGCGGGATGCGGTCGCGGCGAACTGCGCGCTGCGCATCGCGTTCCGGCTCTCGGCCTCGGCGGCCACCGGCTTCATCGGTCGCCACGCTGCGGAGGTCGCGAGCGCGCCGCCTGGTCGTGCGCTCGTGATCGATGCGGACGGAGCGCGAGCGGTGCAGGTGGCCGTCGTGGACGATGCCGACATCGTCGCGGTGCAGGAGCGCTGGGCCTCGCAGCCGCCAATCCAGTCGCCGTGGCTGCCCCCGTTGCCGGAGCGCATCGATCGTGCGGAGCTTGCGGCATTCCTGGCAGCGCCCCACCCAGACCCGCCGCGTCGAGGGGACGACCGGAATCCCATCACCCCGGCGCTCTCCGGGGCCCTGCCCGCGCTCGCGTTCGGCCTGCTCGACGAGCCGTCAGAGCTGCGCCAGCGTGCGGCTCTGCATGAGCCAGCGAGCGGCGGATCGCTCGCCGTCGCCGGGGCGCCCCGCAGCGGGCGCACAACAGCGCTGATCGCGCTCCGGGATGCGGCGCTCGAGGCCGCGTGCGGCGTCGTGGTGCTGCCGACGTCGGTCGCCGACGCGTGGTGCCTGCTCGAGCAGCTTGCAGAGCAGCCGCCCACCGCCGCACTGCTGCTCGCCGATGACCTCGACCTGCTGCTTGCCGACGCAGGCGAGCTCGCGGCCGAGCTGCTGCAGCGGTGGGACGCCGCCGTGCGCGCGATCCGGCGGGTCGGTGGGGGAGCGGTCGCCGCTGTCGGTGCCGCATCGTCTGCGCGGTCGATGCTCGGCACGCGCTTCGAGTCCCGGTTGCTGCTGCGGGCCGTCGATGCTGACGATCATCAGCTGTCCGGGGCCCCGCGGGGTCTCTTCGACCGCGCTGCGCCCCCCGGGCGCGGCTGGTGGCACGACGTTCACGTGCAGGTACTGGATGCGGGGGAGGGCGTGCTGCGTCCAGACCGCGTCGTCGTGCCGGAGTGGGTACCGACGGCGGCCGACGCGCTCGTCGTCTCGCGGCGGCCAGCGGCCGTCGCGGACGCGCTCCGAGCCGCGCACCCGGGGCACCGCATCGAGCGCGACGCCGCGGCCGCCCGTGAGGCCGAGGGAGGCGCCACGATCGAGCTCGCACCGCGACTGATCATCGCCGATCCCGATGCGTGGCATGCGGCGTGGGCGCCCTTCACCGCGGCACGGCGCACCACGACGGTCGTCCTCGCCCAGGCCGAGTCGGCCGATGCGCGAGCGCTGCTCGGCGTGCGCGCGACGCTACCGCCCCTCGATCCCGGCTGCGGTGACGTGTGGGTGCTCGAGCCGGGGGAGGGCGTCGTGCGCCGTCGGTGGCCAGGGCTCGCCGCGGGCTGACGGTCGAGGTGTCAGCCCGCGGACGAGGTCAGGCGAGCGCGCTGGCGAGCGGCACGGAGTCGAGCCCGTGTGCGGTCGCGACCGCCTCGTTGGTCACCGAACCCGCGTGGGTGTTGAGCCCGAGGGCGAGCGAGCCGTCGGCCTGCAGAGCGGTCTTCCAGCTGTGGTTCGCGATGGCCCGCACGTAGGGCATCGTGGCATTCGTGAGCGCGTAGGTCGACGTCGTGGGCACCGCGCCGGGCATGTTCGCCACGCAGTAGAAGATGCTGTCGTGCACGCGGAAGGTGGGGTCGGCGTGCGTCGTGGGCCGGGTGTCGGCGAAGCAGCCGCCCTGGTCGACCGCGATGTCGACGAGCACGCTGCCCGGCTTCATGCGCGAGACGAGGTCGTTGCTCACGAGCTTCGGAGCCTTGGCCCCGGGGATGAGCACCGAGCCGATGAGCATGTCGGCCTGCACGGCCGCTTTCTCGATCTCGTAGCCGTTCGACGCGATCGTGCGGATGCGCCCGCTGTAGAGGGCGTCGAGCTCGCGGAGTCGCTGGATGTTGGTGTCGAGCACGGTGACCTCCGCGCCGAGGCCCACGGCCATGGCGACAGCGTTGGTACCGGCCACGCCACCGCCGAGCACGACGATGTTCGCCGGGTCGGTGCCGGGCACCCCGGGCACGAGCAGTCCGGGGCCGCCGTTCGGGCGCATCATCGCGTTCGCGCCGACGATGGGGGCGAGTCGGCCCGCGACCTCGCTCATCGGTGCCAGCAGCGGCAGGGCGCGCGAAGGCAACTGCACGGTCTCGTAGGCGATCGCCGTGACGTGCTTGTCGAGCAGAGCGTGCGTGAGCTCTTTCTCGGCGGCGAGGTGCAGGTAGGTGAAGAGCAGCATTCCCGGGCGGAAGTGCTCGTACTCCGACTCGATCGGTTCCTTCACCTTCAGAAGGAGGTCGGCCTCGCCCCACGCGGTGGCCGCGTCGGCGACGATGCGGGCACCCTGAGCGGCGTATTCGTCATCGGTGATCGATGATCCGAGCCCGGCGCCCGCCTGCACGAGCACCTCGTGGCCGTTGGCCACCAGGTCGTGCACGCCTGCGGGCGTGATGGCGACGCGGTACTCGTTGTTCTTGACCTCGGCCGGAACGGCGATTCTCATCAGTTCTCCTCGCGATGGACGCGCGAGCGGGAATCGACACCGCCGCGCTGCGTTGCGGCACCAGCGTAGCGGCTTCAGGCAATGGATTCCGCACTCTTTTTTGCCTGGAAGTGCTGATTTCGTGACATTTGTGTTTCAGGATGGATGAATCGAGCGTTCGGGGGTGCGATGCGGCCATCGCGTGTGACAGTATCGACGCACCGTCCGCGCGCGGTTCGGACACTGACGTACCGGCAATCGACTGAGGAGCACGCCATGACCCGTCCCCTTCCCGAAGACCCGATGATCCGCAGCCTCATCGCGCAGGCGAAGCGGGCGCAGCTCACGCGCCGCACGATGCTCGCCGGCACGGGGGCCGGTGCCACGGCTCTCGCCCTTGCCGCCTGCACGACCGGTGGGTCGACCGAGCTCAACCCCGCCGAGGACCAGTCGGCCACCGACAAGACGCTCAACTGGGCGAACTGGCCCTTCTACATCGACGAGGACGACGAGGGCAACTACCCGACCCTGCTCGCCTTCCAGGACCAGTTGGGCATCGAGGTCAACTACCTCGTGACGGTCGACGACAACAACTCGTACTTCGCGACGGTGCGCGACCAGCTCGCCCTCGGCCAAGACATCGGCGCCGACACCGTGTGCCTCACCGACTGGATGGTGAACCGCTGGATCCAGCTCGGCTACACGCAGCCGCTGAACAAGGACAACATCCCCAACGCCGCGAACCTCGTCGAGAGCCTGCAGAACCCGCAGTTCGACCCGGGCCGCGTGCACTCTCTGCCGTGGCAGGGCGGCTTCGCCGGCGTGTGCTACAACACCGAGGAGACCGCCGAGGTGCGGTCGGTGAGCGACCTGTGGCGCCCCGACCTCGAGGGTCGCGTCGGTGTGCTCTCCGAGATGCGCGACACGATCGGTGTCATCATGCTCGAGAACGGCGTCGACATCTCGGGCGACTTCACGGCCGACGAATTCAATGCCGCGCTCGACATCTTCCGCGAGAAGGTGGAGTCGGGCCAGGTGCGCAACGTGCGCGGCAACGCCTACACCGAAGACCTCGTCAACGGCGACACGCTCGCGGCGATCTGCTGGTCCGGCGACATCACGGTGCTGAACGCCGAAGCGGGATACGAGAAGTGGAAGTTCCTGCTCCCTGAGGGCGGCGCGACGCTGTGGAACGACAACTTCCTCATCCCGATCGGCTCGCCGCGCAAGACCAACGCCGAGACGCTCATCAACTACTACTACGAGCCCGAGGTCGCCGCCGAGGTCGCGGCGTGGGTGAACTACATCACTCCCGTCGCCGGTGCCAAGGAGGCGGCTGTCGCGATCGACCCCGAGCTCGCCGAGAACCAGCTCATCTTCCCGTCCGACGAGACCCTCGCGCAGTCCAAGATCTTCCGCGGCCTCACGGCGCAGGAGGAGAACGAGTACCAGGCGGCCTTCCAGGCCATCCTGCTCGGCGCCTGATCACCCCCACGAGAAGGAGTACCACCGAGGTGACGAACACTGATGTTCCGCAGGGTGGATTCGCCGAGGCTGGTGCCGACCTCGAACTGGTCGGCATCACCAAGCGCTTCCCCGGCTTCACGGCGATCGAAGAGCTCGACCTGACCATTCCGGCAGGATCGTTCTTCGCGCTGCTGGGGCCCTCCGGGTGCGGCAAGACGACCACCCTGCGGCTCATCGCCGGTCTAGAGGAGCCCACCGCGGGCCGCATCCTCATCGGCGGCAAAGACGTCACCTCGACGAAGGCGTTCCAGCGCCCCGTCAACACGGTGTTCCAGAGCTATGCCCTGTTCCCGCACATGACGATCCTCGAGAACGTCTCGTTCGGGCTCAAGCGGCGCGGCATCAAGAACGCCCAGGCGCTCGCGCATGAGGCGCTGCAGCTCGTCGAGCTCGACCACGTCGCGGGCCGCAAGCCCACGCAGCTCTCGGGCGGCCAGCAGCAGCGCGTCGCGCTCGCGCGCGCTGTCGTCAACCGCCCGGCGCTCCTGCTGCTCGACGAGCCACTCGGCGCGCTCGACCTCAAGCTGCGGCGCCAGATGCAGGTCGAGCTCAAAGACATCCAGAGCGAGGTCGGGCTCACCTTCCTGCACGTGACCCACGACCAGGAGGAGGCCATGACCATGGCCGACACCGTCGCGGTCATGAACAAGGGCCGCATCGAGCAGATGGGTGCGCCGCAAGAGCTGTACGAGCTGCCCCACACGGCGTTCGTCGCCAAGTTCCTCGGCCAGTCGAACCTGTTCTCGGGCGACGTCGTCTCGAGCTCGAGCACCTCGATGGTGGTCGACGCCGCTGGCACGAAGATCGAGGTGCCGCTCGCGCGCGCGCAACGGCACAGCGGGCACGTCACGGTCGGAGTCCGCCCGGAGAAGGTGTCGCTGCACGACGCCGAGCCGACGGCCGCCTCGGGTCGCAACGTCATCGGCCCCGGCCGTATCACCGACGTCTCGTTCAGCGGCGTCAGCACGCAGTACGAGGTCACCGTGCCGCACCACGGCGCGATCACGGTGTTCGTGCAGAACACGTCGATCTCGTCCCTGCACCACGACGGCGACGCGGTCTGGCTGAGCTGGGCCGTCGATCACGCGTTCGGTCTCGCCGACGAGGCCGAGGGCGCGCCCGTCTCGCGGTTCCATGCCGACCTCGACACGTCGATGATCGCCGTGCAGTCGCGCAAGGACCTCGAAGCGGAACTCGAGGAGGCCTAGGCCATGGCCTTCACCGCCTTCTCGAGCTCTACGGCGGCGGTCGAGCCGGTCGCGCGGCGCAAGAGCCCCATCGCGCTCTTCCTGCTGCTGCCCGGCATCTTCTACCTCATCCTCTTCTTCGTCACGCCGCTGATCTCGCTCATCATCACGAGCCTGCAAGCGCCCGACCCGCTGCTCTTCGGGCAGTACGTCAACGCCTTCAACTGGCAGAACTATGTGACGGTCATCGAGACCTACGGCGAGCAGGCCGTGCGCTCGGCGGGCTATGCCGCGCTCGCGACCCTGTTCGCGCTGCTGATCGGCTTCCCGCTCGCGTACTTCATCGGCATCACGCTGCGGCCGTATCCGCTGCTGCAGTCGCTCGCGCTCGTACTCGTCATCGCGCCGTTCTTTATCTCGTTCCTGCTGCGCACGCTGGCCTGGAAGCAGATCTTCTCGACCGAGGGGCCCATCTCGGGCATCCTGTCGTCGATCGGCATCCTCGGCCCGGGTGAGGCGATCACCGGCACGGCCTTCTCGGTCATCTTCGGCCTGACGTACAACTTCATCCCGTTCATGACGCTGCCGATCTACGCGACCCTCGTGTCGCTCGACCTGCGGCTGCTCGAGGCGGGTAATGACTTGTACGGC
Organism: Microcella humidisoli; assembly: GCF_024362325.1. Lineage (NCBI taxonomy): Bacteria > Bacillati > Actinomycetota > Actinomycetes > Micrococcales > Microbacteriaceae > Microcella > Microcella humidisoli. Next base: position 107,824 of record NZ_CP101497.1, on the reverse strand, counting down.
AGCCCGGCGACGACGTTCCGCACCGTGACGCTCCCGCTCTCCGCGGCCGGCGTCATGTCGGGCACGCTGCTCACCTTCATCCCCGCTGCGGGCGACTACATCAACGCCTCGCGTGAGTTCCTCGGCTCTGCCGACACGACCATGATCGGCAACGTGATCGAGACCAACTTCCTCGTGCTGCAGAACTTCCCCGCGGCGGCCGCGCTCTCGCTGCTGCTCATGGCGTTCATCCTCGTGCTCGTCGCGCTCTACGTGAAGCGCAGCGGAACGGAGGAGCTGCTGTGAGGGGCTTCGGCAAGTACGCCATCTGGGTCTACTCGGCGATGGCGTTCATCTTCCTGCTCATCCCGATCGCGTACACGATCGCGTTCTCATTCAACGACTCGCGGCGCACCAACATCATCTGGTCGGGCTTCACCTTCGAGAACTGGTTCACGGTCTGCGAGGCGCAGACCGTCTGCCAGGCCTTCGGCAACAGTGTGCTGATCGGTGTCGTCGCGACGCTGCTCGCGACGACGCTTGGCACGATGATCGCGCTCGCGCTCGTGCGCTACCGGTTCCGGTTCCGCAACGCCACGACGCTGCTCATCTTCCTGCCGATGACGACTCCCGAGGTCGTGCTCGGCGCAGGCCTCGCCGCCCAGTTCCTGCAGGCGGGCGTTCCGAAGGGCATCGGCACGATCATCCTGGCCCACACGCTGTTCTGCCTGAGCTTCGTCGTCGTGACGGTGCGGGCGCGCGTCGCAAGCCTCGATCCCGCGCTCGAGGAGGCCGGTCGCGATCTCTACGGCAACCCGACCCAGGTGTTCTGGCGCATCACGTTCCCGATGCTGCTGCCGGGCATCGTCGCGGCCGCGCTGCTGTCGTTCGCGTTGAGCTTCGATGACTTCATCATCACGAACTTCAACCGCGGCGCCGACGTGACCTTCCCGAGCTACGTCTACACGGCGGCGGCGCGCGGAATCCCGGCAGAGGCGAACGTCATCGCCTCGGCGGTGTTCTTCCTCGCGATCGCCCTCGTGCTCATCGCCCAGCTCACGGCGGCCGCGCGCCGCCGCCAGCTCGCGAAGGCAGGCTGACCGACAGGGTGGGATGCGCGCTGCGCGTCAGTCGATGCTGACGAGCAGCGCGCCCACCTCGTCGTCGCCCGCGAGCACGCGCTCGCTCGTGAGTGCGATGAGCTCGTGCGCGAGTTCGGTGGGGATTCCGCCCGCGGCCGCGAGCAGTGCGAGCGCCACGGGGGTGGTCGCGCGCATCGAGCCGTCGAGCACCTTGACGGCCACGGCCATGCCGTCGGGCGTGCCGATGACGACGAGCCCTTCGGCGCCGAGCTTGGCAATGCCGCCCAGGCGCTCGATGACGACGGTGTTGGCCCGGCCCGGGCCGTCGATCGCCCACGGCTCGGCGCGCACGGCGGCCATGACGCGCCCGGCTTCGGCGCTCTGCCCGCTCGCGACGCGCGCGATCGCCAGGGCGAGCCCCGCGAGCGAGGTGGCGTGCAGCGGTGCCGCGCAGCCGTCGTGCCCGTCGTGGTGCACGGCTTCGCCTGTGAGCCGCTCGACGGCGGCCGTGATCTGCGACTGCACGGGGTGGTCGAGTTCGAGGTAGTGCGCGGGGTCGCCACCGACCGCATCACTTGCCCGCAGCATGCCCGCGTGCTTGCCCGAGCAGTTCATCGTGAGTCGGCTCGGCCCCAGGCCCTGCGCCTGTCGTGCGGCGCGCTCTGCACCGCCGAGCGGCCACTGGGCCGGGCACTGCAGGGCGCTCGAATCGCGCCCGTCGTCGCGCAGCATCCGCTCGACAACCGCGACGTGATCGGGGCTGCCGCAGTGGCTCGCAAGCGCGAGCACGAGCTCGTCGTCGGCGAATTCTGCGCCGAGCTCGAGCATCGCGATCGCCTGCACGGGCTTGAGCGTCGAGCGCGGGTAGATCGTCGCGCGCACGTCGCCGACCGCGCGCAGGACGCGACCCGAGGCGTCGACGACCGCGGCCGCGCCGAGGTGCCGCGACTCGATGAGCCCCGAGCGCTCGATGCGAGCCAATTCGACGACGCCGTCGACGTCGAGCGGTCGTGCCCGGCCGGCCACGCGGTGCGTCAGGCCGAGAGCGCCGCGTCGAGCACGCCGACCGCCTCGCGCAGCAGCTCGTCGCTGATGGTGAGGGCGGGCAGGAACCGGATGACGTTGCCGTAGGTGCCCGCGCTCAGCAGCAGCACGCCCTGCTGGGCGGCGGCGGCGACGGCGCGCGACACGATCGCGGCGTCGGGCTCGTGGGTCTCGGGGTCGACGAACTCGATCGCGAGCATGGCGCCCATGCCGCGCACGTCGCCGATGCTCGGGTGCTTCGCCTGCAGCTCGAGCAGCAGGGGCTTCAGCACCGATTCGATGCGCTTCGCCTGACCGAGCAGGTCGCGCTGCTCGATCTGCTCGAACACGGCGATCGCGGCCGCGCACGCCACGGGGTTGCCCCCGTAGGTGCCGCCGAGGCCGCCGGCGTGCGAGCTGTCCATGATCTCGGCGCGGCCGACGACGCCCGCGAGCACCATGCCGCCCGCGATGCCCTTCGCCGTCGTGATCATGTCGGGGACGAGGCCGAAGTGCTCGCTCGCGTAGTAGGCGCCCGTGCGGGCGACACCCGACTGCACCTCGTCGGCGATGAAGACGACGCCGTTGGCGGTGCACCACTCCTGCAGGGCGACGAGGTAGCCCTCGGCGGGCACGATGAAGCCGCCCTCGCCCTGCACGGGCTCGGCGACGAGGCACGCGAGGTCGGCGGCGCCGACGCGCTTCTCGAGGTACGAGATCGTGCGCTTCGCGGCCTCGGCGCCCGAGAGGCCGTCGTGGAAGGGGTACGAGCTGGGGGCGTGGTAGATGTTGCTCGCGAACGGCCCGAAGCCCAGGTTGTAGGGCATGGCCTTGAAGTTCATGGCCATCGTGAGGTTGGTGCGGCCGTGGTAGCCGTGGTCGAGCACCGCGACGCCGGCGCGGCCGGTGTGCTTGCGGGCGATCTTCACGGCGTTCTCGAGGGCCTCGGCGCCCGAGTTGACGAGCACGACCTTCTTCGCGTGATCGCCGGGCGTGTGCTGCACGAGCAGCTCGGCGACGCGCACGTAGGGCTCGTAGGGCGTCACGGTGAAGAGCGTGTGCGTCACCTTGGCGACCTGCTCCTGCACAGCGGCGACGACCGCGTCGTTGGTGTGGCCGACGCCCATGACGCCGATGCCGCCGCCGAGGTCGATGAAGTGGTTGCCGTCGACGTCGACGACGATCGCGTCATGCGCGCGGTCGATGTAGACCGGCAGCGCGGTGCCGACGCCCGCGCTCACCACGGCGAGCCGGCGCTCGTGCAGCGCCTGCGAGGCCGGGCCGGGGATCGCGGTGACGATGTGGCGCTCCTGCGCGATGGGCGCGGAGGCGGGGGCGGAGCCCTCGAATGACGGGGCTGCGGGCGCAGAAAGAGTGTCAGTCATGGTGGGATGAGTGTACTCCCGGCCCCTCGCAGGCGGCTGGGTGCGAGAGGAGTCCGCATGGTGCACGATCAGCACGGCTACGCCGTCGAGGTGCAGTGGACGGGCAACCGGGGCGAGGGCACGGCGACGTACCGCTCCTACGGTCGCGACCACCGCATCCGAGCCGACGGCAAGCAGCACGAGATCGCCGGATCGAGCGATCGGGTGTTCCGCGGCGATGCCGATCGCTGGAACCCCGAGGAGCTCGTGATCGCCGCGCTCGCGCAGTGCCACATGCTCAGCTATCTGCACGTCGCCGCGGTCAACGGCATCGTCGTCGTCGACTATCGCGATGCGGCGAGCGGCACGCTGCAACAGGAGGGCGACGGAGGCCGGCTCATCGAGGCGACGCTGCGGCCGGTCGTGACGCTCTCGGCCCATCACGACGACGAGGATGCGCGCCGGGCCGAGGCGCTGCACCATCGGGCGAGCGAGCTGTGCTTCATCGCGAACTCGGTGAGCTTCCCCGTGCGGCACGAACCGCGCACACTCCGAGCGGAGTCCTAGGGGAGGCGTGGGAGGATAGGGACTTCGTGCCCGTTCCACCGTGAGGATCCTCCCGTGCGCCGCAGCTCTTCGACCATCGCCCTCGGCCTCAGTGCCGGACTGCTCGTCTCGCTCGCCGCGTGCGCTCCCGCGAGCACGACGGCCGACGCCGACTGCCTCCCCTCCGGCGCGGCAGCGGACGCCGTGAGCGTCGACGGCGCCTTCGGCAGCGCGCCCGTCACCGAGTTCGAGGCCCCGCTGAGCGCCGAGTCGACCGAGCGTCGCGTGCTCGAGGCCGGCGAGGGCGATGCCGCCGCCAACGGCGACACCATCGTGTTCGAGTACACGCTCTACAACGGCGAGACGGGCGCCGAGATCGAGACCACGGGCTTCGGCGGCGCGACGCCGGCGACCTTCACGATCGACACCGAGAGCGAGCAGTTCGTCGGCATCTCGCAGGCGCTCGAGTGCTCGACGCCGGGCAGCCGCCTGGCGATCGTCGTGCCGCCTGCCGATGGATTCGGCGCCGAGGGTGTTCCCGCGCTCGAGCTCTCGGGCACCGAGTCGCTGCTCTTCGTCATCGACGTCATCGAGGTCGAGGCCCCGCCGGAGCCCGTCGTTCCCGGCGAGTGGACCTCGGGGGTGCCCGAGATCGATCTCGGAGCGACGCCGCCTGTCGTGACGCTGCCCGAGGGCGGCGCGCCCGACGAGCTGCTGCTCGCCGTGCTCGAACAGGGCGACGGCGACGTCGTGGCCGCCGACTCGACCGTGCTCGTCGACTACCAGGGCACGAGCTGGCAGACCGGCGAGGTCTTCGACCAGAGCTACGGCGCCTCGCCCGCCACCTTCCCGGTCACGGGCGTCATCCAGGGCTTCTCGGCTGCGCTCATCGGCCAGCAGGTCGGCACGACGCTCGTCGTGACGATCCCCGCCGAGTTCGCCTACGGTCCCGACCCCGAGGCGCACCCGCTCGGCGGGCAAGACCTGCTGTTCCTCGTCTCGATCATCGAGATCGTCGAATAGGTCGTCCGCGGCGCGGGATGCCCGCCCGCCGTCCGGCATGATGAGAACCATGCGCGACGTCATCGTTCTGGGTTCCACGGGCTCGATCGGCGTGCAGGCGCTCGAGGTCATCGCCGCCAACCCCGAGCGGTTCCGCGTCGTCGGGCTCGCAGCGGGCCGCAACCGCGAGCTCGTCGAGGCCCAGGCGCGCGCCCACTCCGTGGAGCACGTCGCCCTCGGCGCCGAGGCCGCGGCCCAGCTCGTGCGCGACGTGCACTGCGATGTGGTGCTCAACGGCATCACCGGGTCGGTCGGTCTCGCGCCGACCCTCGCGGCGCTGCAGGCGGGGCGCATCCTGGCGCTCGCGAACAAGGAGAGCCTGATCGTGGGCGGGTCGCTCGTCACGAGCCTCGCGGCGCCCGGGCAGATCGTGCCGGTCGACAGCGAGCACTCGGCGATCGCCCAGGCGCTGCTCGCGGGCGAGCGCCACGAGGTGCGCAGGCTCGTGCTGACGGCGAGCGGCGGGCCATTCCGCGGACGCTCGCGGGCATCGCTCGCCGGCGTGACGCCGGCCGAGGCGCTCGCGCACCCGACGTGGGACATGGGCACCGTCATCACGACCAACTCGTCGACGCTCGTGAACAAGGGACTCGAGGTCATCGAAGCCCACTTGCTGTTCGATGTGCCCTACGACCGCATCGAGGTCACCGTGCACCCGCAGTCGATCGTGCACTCCATGGTCGAGTTCGTCGATGGGTCGACGATCGCGCAGTGCTCGCCGCCCGACATGCGGCTGCCGATCTCGCTCGGGCTCGACTGGCCGCACCGCGTCGCGGGCGCGGGGGCCCCGCTCGACTGGAGCACCGCATCCACCTGGACCTTCGCCCCGCTCGATGACGAGGCGTTCCCGGCGGTCGCTCTCGCCAAGCACGTGGGGGAGGCGGGCGAGACCTTCCCCGCAGTGTTCAACGCCGCGAACGAGCAGGCCGTGCACGCCTTCCACGCCGGGTCGATCGGCTATCTCGACATCGTCGACACCGTGCGCGCCGTCGTCGACCGCCACGAGCCGCTCGCGATGACGCTCGAGGGCGTGCTCGAGGCCGAGGCGTGGGCGCGCCGGGAGGCCGACGCGCTCATCGCGGCGCAGTAGGCCCGACGCGCTCATCGCCGCCTCGTAGCCTCCGCCCAGCGCCCGCTGGGCGCCCGGCACTAGAGTGACCGCTCGTGGAGACCGTGCTGCTGTACATCGTCGGAATCCTCGTGGTGGTCGTCGGGCTCATCGTCTCGATCGCCCTGCACGAGCTCGGCCACTTCGTGCCCGCGAAGCTCTTCGGCGTTCGCGTCGGCCAGTTCATGATCGGGTTCGGGCGCACGATGGTCTCGTGGCGTCGGGGCGAAACCGAGTACGGGTTCAAGTGGATTCCGCTGGGCGGCTACATCTCGATGGCGGGCATGTACCCGCCCATGGCGGGCCGCGCCGCCCGCGCGGCGTCGACCGGGTTCTTCGAGACGCTCGTGCAGGACGCGCGCAGCGCCTCGGCCGACACGATTCCCGAGGGCGAAGAGCACCGCACCTTCTACCGACTCGCGGTGTGGAAGCGCGTCGTCATCATGCTCGGCGGTCCGTTCATGAACCTCCTCATCGCGATCGTGCTCTACGCCGTCGTGCTCATGGGCTTCGGGGTCGCACAGCCGTCGACGACCCTCGGCAGCGTCAACGAGTGCGTGCTGCCCGCGACGAGTGAGCGGCAGGAGTGCGCGCCCGGTGATCCGCTCGCCCCCGGCGCCGAGGCGGGCCTGCAGCCGGGCGATCGCATCGTCGCGATCGACGGTCAGCCGATCGAATCGTGGGATGCCGTGCTCGCGGTCGTGCGCGACGCGGCCGGCCGCTCGCTCGCCGTCGAGGTCGAGCGCGACGGCGCCGCGGTGCGCACGAGCGTCACGCCCCTCCTGACCGAGCGCTACGTCGTCGACGAGCGCGGACGCGTCGTCGAGGGTGCCGACGGCGAGGCCCGGACGCAGCAGGTCGGGTTCATCGGCATCGCGCCCGCCTACGAGACCGTGCAGCAGCCCGTCACGGCCGTGCTGCCCGCCGTCGGCGACAACGTCTCCGCCGTCGTCGGCATCATCCTCAATCTGCCGCAGCGCATGATCGACGTCGCGGCGGCGGCCTTCGGGTCCGAGGAGCGCGACCCGAACGGACCGATCAGCGTCGTGGGCGTCGGCCGGATCGCGGGCGAGATCGCGAGCATCGACACGATCCCGGTCGTCGAGCGCGTCTCGTTCCTCACCGGGCTCATCGCGTCGCTCAACGTGGCGCTCTTCGTGTTCAACCTCATCCCGCTGCTGCCGCTCGACGGTGGTCACGTCGCGGGGGCGCTGTGGGAAGGTCTGCGGCGCTGGTTCGCGAAGCTGCGGGGCAAGCCCGACCCGGGCCCGATCGACACGGCAAAGCTCGTGCCGGTGACCCTCGCGGTCGTGCTCGTACTCGGTGTGATGAGCGCGCTGCTCATCTACGCCGACATCGTCAAGCCCGTCACGCTGTTCTAGCGGGTAGCGCTCCTGACGAGACGAGTTCAGGCGCGGGTCGTACACTGGGCATCGTGCCCGCTGTGAATCTCGGAATGCCCAAGGTCCCTGAGACCCTCGCCCCTCGCCGCAAGACCCGCCAGATCAAGGTCGGCAAGGTCATGGTGGGCAGCGACCACCAGGTGAGCGTCCAGTCGATGACGACGACGCCCACGACCGACATCAACGCGACGCTGCAGCAGATCGCCGAGCTCACCGCGACGGGATGCGACATCGTGCGCGTCGCCGTGCCGAGCCAGGACGACGCGGATGTGCTTCACATCATCGCGAAGAAGAGCCAGATCCCGGTCATCGCCGACATCCACTTCCAGCCGAAGTACGTCTACCAGGCGATCGATGCCGGCTGCGCTGCGGTGCGCGTGAACCCGGGCAACATCCGCAAGTTCGACGACCAGGTCGCCGAGATCGCCAAGCGGGCGAAAGACGCCGGCGTGAGCATCCGCATCGGCGTCAACGCCGGCTCGCTCGACCCGCGCCTGCTGCAGAAGTACGGCAAGCCGACCGCCGAGGCCCTCGTCGAGAGCGCCGTCTGGGAGGCGAGCCTGTTCGAAGAGCACGACTTCCACGACTTCAAGATCTCGGTCAAGCACAACGACCCCATCGTGATGGTCAAGGCCTACCGCCAGCTCGCTGAGCGGGGCGACTGGCCCCTGCACCTCGGGGTCACCGAGGCCGGGCCTGCCTTCCAGGGCACGATCAAGAGTGCGACGGCGTTCGGCATCCTGCTGAGCGAGGGCATCGGCGACACTATCCGCGTCTCGCTGTCGGCCCCGCCGGCAGAAGAGGTGAAGGTGGGGCTCAAGATTCTCGAGAGCCTCAACCTGCGCGAGCGCAAGCTCGAGATCGTCTCGTGCCCCTCGTGCGGGCGCGCCCAGGTCGACGTCTACACCCTCGCGGAAGACGTCACGAAGGGCCTCGAGGGCATGACCGTGCCGCTGCGCGTGGCGGTCATGGGCTGCGTCGTCAACGGTCCCGGTGAGGCGCGCGAAGCCGACCTCGGGGTCGCCTCGGGCAACGGTAAGGGTCAGATCTTCGTGAAGGGCGAGGTCATCAAGACCGTGCCCGAGAACGAGATCGTCGCGACGCTCATCGAAGAAGCGAACCGCCTCGCGGCGTCGATGCCGGATGCTCCGGTCGGCGAGCCGCAGGTCGTCACGGCCTGACCCGCGGCGTTCGTGAGGGAGGGTGTCCCCCCATCGGGGGACTGACCCCCGCGACGGACCCGTCAGTACGCTGGCACCATCGGCCGGGGGAGCCGACTGACAGCACCGGGGGGCGGTGCACGATCCGCATCGGATCGCTCAGGGGGGCTCTTCCGTCGTGCGGGTTTCCCGTCGTGCGAGTCTTCGCGAGACGGGAAGGGCCTGCGAGCGATCCAAGCCCCCCTTGCCATCGCTCGCAGGCCTGTTTCCATTCTGGCCCCCAAACGGGGGGCATGGCGACCACCACGCGGAGGCCGTGTCGCGGCCAAGTAGTCTGGGCCGGTGACCACGCGCCTCTCCCAGCTCTTCGTCCGCACCCTCCGCGATGACCCGGCCGATGCCGAGGTCGCGAGCCACCGACTGCTCGTGCGGGCGGGCTACATCCGCCGTCAGGCCCCCGGCGTGTTCGCGTGGTTGCCGCTCGGCCTGAAGGTGCGCCGCCGCATCGAGACGGTCATCCGCGAGGAGATGGCGAACGCCGGGGCGCAGGAAGTGCACTTCCCGGCACTGCTGCCGCGCGAGCCCTACGAGGCCACGGGTCGGTGGGAGGAGTACGGCGACGGCATCTTCCGCTTGCAAGACCGCCGCGGCGCCGACTACCTGCTCGCCCCGACACACGAAGAGGTCTTCACGCTGCTCGTGAAAGACCTCTACAGCAGCTACAAAGACCTGCCGCTCGCGATCTACCAGATCCAGGACAAGTACCGCGACGAGGCTCGCCCCCGGGCGGGGCTGCTGCGTGGCCGCGAGTTCTCGATGAAGGACGCGTACTCGTTCGATATCGACGACGCGGGGCTGGATGCCGCGTACCAGGCGCAGCGCGACGCCTACGAGCGCATCTTCACGCGACTGGGGCTCGAGTACGTCATCGTTCAGGCCGATGCCGGCGCCATGGGCGGCTCGCGCAGCGAGGAGTTCCTGCACCCCATCCCGATCGGCGAAGACACCTTCGTGCGCTCGGCTGGCGGCTACGCCGCCAACGTCGAGGCCTACCGCGTGCCCGTGGCCGAGCCTGTCGACGCCTCGGGGGTGCCCGCGGCGGTCATCCACGATTCGCCGGAGACGCCCACGATCGCGACGCTCGTCGCGCTCTCGAACGAACGGTACCCGCGGGCCGAACGCCTCTGGGAGGCGGGCGACACGCTCAAGAATGTCGTGCTGCGCCTCACGCACCTCGACGGCGCGAAGGAACTCGTCGTCGTCGGCGTTCCCGGTGACCGCGAGGTCGATCTGAAACGCGCCGAGGTGGCTTTCGCTCCCGCGGCCGTCGAGGCGGCGACCGACGAGGACTTCGCCGCCGCGAAGGGCCTCGTGAAGGGCTATATCGGGCCCTGGGGCCCGAGCGGACCCGTGCTCGGTGAGAACTCGAGCACCGGCATCCGGTACCTGCTCGACCCCCGCGTCGGCGACGGCACGGCGTGGATCACGGGTGCCAACGAGCCCGAGAAGCACGTGTACCACCTCGTCGCCGGGCGCGACTTCGTCGGCGACGGCCGCGTCGACATCGCCGAGGTGCGGGCGGGCGACCCCGCCCCCGACGGCAGCGGCCCCGTCGAACTGGCCCGGGGCATGGAGATCGGGCACGTGTTCCAGCTCGGCCGCAAGTACGCCGAGGCGCTCGGCCTGCAGGTGCTCGACGAGAACGGCAAGCTCGTGACGGTCACGATGGGGTCATACGGCATCGGCGTCACGCGCATCCTCGCCGTGATCGCCGAGAACGCGCACGACGAGAAGGGGCTCGTCTGGCCCCGCGAGGTCGCGCCGTTCGACGTACACGTCGTCGCCGCGGGGCGCGACGAACTCGCCTACACGGTCGCCGAGACGCTCGTGAGCGAGCTCGACGGCGCCGGGTTCGACACGCTCTACGACGACCGCCCCAAGGTCTCGCCGGGCGTGAAGTTCGGCGATGCCGAGCTCATCGGCGTGCCGCTCGTCGTCGTGGTCGGCCGCGGGGCCGCCGATGGCATCGTCGAGTTCTGGAACCGGGCCTCGGGTGAGCGCAGCGAGATCGCGCTGAGCGAGGTCGTCGAGCGCCTCCGCGCCACCCGCTGAGCGGGGCGCGCGGCCCGCGGGGGTCCGGTATCGTGGGGGCTCGCACTGCGCGCGCCACGGTCGGTCGCGCGGTCTCAACCGAATAGCGGAGGTACCCCACGTGGACATCGACCTGAGCATCCTGAGGATGATGGAGCGCGAGCGGGAAATCCCGTTCGACGAGCTCGTGCAGATCATCGAGCAGGCCATCCTCACGGCCTACCTCAAGCACACCGACCACGACGAGCCGCGCGACGCCGAGCAGCCGCAGCCGCGCGTCGAGCTCGATCGCAAGACCGGTCACGTCACGGTCTACGTTCCCGAGTTCGACGACGAGGGCATGCTCATCGGCGAGGCCCCCGACAGCCCCGACGACTTCGGCCGCATCGCCGCGTTCGCGGCGAAGCAGGTCATCAACCAGCGCTTGCGCGACATCGGCGACGACCGCGTGCTCGGCGAGTTCAAGGGGCGCGAGGGCGACATCGTCGCGGGCGTCATCCAGCAGGGCCCGAACCCGCGCATGATCCACATCGACCTCGGCGCGGTCGAGGCGATCCTGCCGCCGGAGGAGCAGGTTCCGGGCGAGGAGTACACGCACGGCAGCCGCATCCGCGTCTACGTGACGAGCGTCTCGAAGGGCCTCAAGGGCCCGCAGATCACGGTCAGCCGCACCCACCCCTCGCTCGTGCGCAAGCTCTTCGCGCTCGAGGTTCCCGAGATCGCCAACGGCATCGTCGAGATCACGGCGCTCGCGCGCGAGGCCGGCCACCGCACGAAGATCGCCGTGCGCTCGCTCGAGCCCGGCGTCAACGCCAAGGGCGCGTGCATCGGCGAGCTCGGGCAGCGCGTGCGCGCCGTGACGGCCGAGCTCGGCGCCGAGAAGATCGACATCGTCGACCACAGCGACGACCTGGCGACGTTCGTGGCCAACGCGCTGTCTCCCGCGAAGGTGTCGAGCGCGTTCGTCATCGACCCGACGACGAAGGCCGTGCGCGCTCTCGTGCCCGACTACCAGCTCTCGCTCGCGATCGGCAAAGAGGGTCAGAACGCCCGTCTCGCGGCCAAACTCACTGGCGCAAAGATCGACATCCAGCCCGACTCCGTCATGGAGGAGTAGGGCAGGGGCTACAATGGAACCCGTCAGAACCTGCCTCGGCTGTCGACAGCGCGCACCTCGATCCTCCCTTGTGAGGGTGGTGGCGCGCGACGGAGCGGTCGTGGTGGATGCCCTGGCCCGGTTTCCGGGGCGGGGCGCGTGGGTGCACGGCACCCGCGACTGCGTCGAGACCGCCACCGTGCGGCGGGCCTGGGCCCGCGCGCTACGGGCGGCGGGGCCTCTCGACGCGGCATCCGTCCTGATGACCATTTCATCGTCCGAAGAAAAGGCTGATCGGCACATGGACAACTAATGAGCGGCTCGAAATGAGTTCCGTCCAGCACTAATGGTCTGCCCCTGTCCGGGTGCAGGCCCAGACAGGAGAATTGTGGCTGCGAAACCACGCGTGCACGAGATCGCGAGCGAGCTCGGCATCGAAAGCAAGGTCGCCCTCGAGAAGCTCAAAGAGCTCGGCGAATTCGTCAAGGGTCCGTCCTCGACGATCGAACCCCCCGTCGCGCGCAAGCTGCGCGCGGCTCTGGAGGCTGAAGGCATCACGGCGCCCAAGGCGGCCGCCCCGGCTCCCGCTGCGAAGGCTCCCGCGAAGCCGGCGCCCGCACCGGCCCCTGCTCCGGCCCCCGCCGCACCCGAGGCCGAGGCCCCCGCTCCCGCGGCGCAGCCCGAGGCTCCGGCGGCGCCCGCCGCGACCGACGCCGATGGTGACGGCGCCGCGCGCCCGGCCGCTGCTGCGGGTCAGCCGCGCCCCGGCAACAACCCCTTCGCCTCGCAGCAGGGCATGGCGCGACCGGGCACGCCGCGCCCCGGCAACAACCCCTTCTCGTCGACGCAGGGCATGCCCCGCCCCGGCGGCGGCGCGATCCCGCGCCCGAGCGCCCCGCGCCCCGGTGCGCCGCGCCCCGGCGCCCCGCGCCCCGACGGCGCTGGTCGCCCTGGCGGCCCGCGTGCTCCCTTCCAGCAGCGCACGGGCGGCCCCGGCCGTCCGGCCGGTGCCGGCGGCGGCTTCCGCCCCGGTGGCGCAGGTGGCCCCGGCGGTGCACCCGGCGGCGGCTTCAGCGGCCCGCGCCCGGGTGGCGGCGGCGGTCGTGGTCGCGGACCCGGTGGCGGCACGGCCGGTGCGTTCGGCCGCGGTGGCGGCAAGTCGAAGGCCCGCAAGTCGAAGCGGACGAAGCGGCAAGAGTTCGAAATGCGGGAGGCCCCGTCGGTCGGCGGCGTCAGTGTTCCCCGCGGCGACGGCAAGACGGTCATCCGTCTGCGCCAGGGCGCGTCGATCACCGACTTCGCCGACAAGCTCGAGAACGCCACGGGCATGAGCTGCCCTCCCGGCAACCTCGTGACGGTGCTCTTCCACCTCGGTGAGATGGCCACGGCGACCGAGTCGCTCGATGGCGCGACCTTCGAGGTGCTCGGCGCTGAGCTGGGCTGGCGCATCGAGATCGTCTCGCCCGAGGACGAGGACAAAGAGCTGCTCGAAGGCTTCGACATCGACCTCGACGAGGAGGACGACGAGGAAGACCTCGTCATCCGCCCGCCCGTGGTCACCGTCATGGGTCACGTCGACCACGGAAAGACCAAGCTGCTCGACGCCATCCGCGAGGCGAACGTCGTCGCGGGCGAGGCCGGCGGCATCACGCAGCACATCGGTGCGTACCAGGTCTGGACCGAGCACGAGGGCATCGAGCGCGCCATCACCTTCATCGACACCCCGGGTCACGAGGCGTTCACCGCCATGCGTGCGCGTGGTGCGCAGGTGACCGATGTCGCGATCCTCGTGGTGGCTGCCGACGACGGCATCATGCCGCAGACGGTCGAGGCGCTCAACCACGCCCAGGCTGCCGGTGTGCCGATCGTCGTCGCCGTCAACAAGATCGACAAGGACGGGGCCAACCCCGCCAAGGTGCGCCAGCAGCTCACCGAGTTCGGTCTCGTCGCCGAGGAGTACGGCGGAGACACCATGTTCATGGACGTCTCGGCCCTGCAGAAGATGGGTATCCGCGAACTGCTGGATGCTGTGCTCCTGACCGCGGACGCCGGCCTCGACCTGCGCGCGAACCCCGCTCGCGACGCCCGCGGTGTCGCGATCGAGGCGAAGCTCGACAAGGGACGCGGCTCGGTCGCGACCGTGCTGATCCAGGCGGGAACGCTGCGCGTCGGCGACCCGATCGTCGCGGGCACGGCCTACGGCCGCGTGCGCGCGATGACCGATGAGAACGGCGAGAAGGTCGAGGAGGCCTACCCCTCCCGCCCGGTGCAGGTGCAGGGTCTGTCGAGCGTTCCGCGCGCCGGCGACACCTTCATCGTCACCGACGACGACCGCACCGCCCGTCAGATCGCCGAGAAGCGCGAGGCCGCCGAGCGCAATGCCCTGCTGGCGAAGGCGCGCAAGCGCATCAGCCTCGAGGACTTCACGAAGGCCCTCGAAGACGGCAAGGTCGAGTCGCTCAACCTCATCATCAAGGGTGACGTCTCGGGTGCCGTCGAGGCGCTCGAAGAGGCCGTGCTCAAGATCGAGGTGGACGACAGCGTGCAGCTGCGCATCATCCACCGCGGTGTCGGTGCCGTCACCGAGAGCGACGTCAACCTCGCGACGATCGACAACGCGATCATCGTGGGCTTCAACGTGCGCCCCGACACGAAGGCGCGCGAGCGCGCCCAGCGCGAGGGCGTCGACATCCGCTTCTACTCGGTCATCTACTCCGCACTGGAGGAGATCGAGAACGCGCTCAAGGGCATGCTCAAGCCCGAGTTCGAAGAGGTGCAGTCGGGTGTCGCCGAGATCCGCGAGATCTTCCGCTCGTCGAAGTTCGGCAACATCGCCGGTGTCATCGTGCGCAGCGGCACGATCACGCGGAACGCCAAGGCGCGGGTCATCCGCGACGGCGTCGTGGTCGGCGACAACCTCGCGATCGAGTCGCTGCGTCGATTCAAGGATGACGTGACCGAGGTGCGCACCGACTTCGAGTGCGGTATCGGCCTCGGCAAGTTCAACGACATCCAGATCGGCGACGAGATCGAGACGATCGAGATGAAGGAGAAGGTGCGCGCCTAGCGCGTCCTGCGTCCGCGCCTCGCGCGCGACCATCGGCGGCCCGCCGTTCCCTCGGGAGCGGCGGGCCGCATCCACCCGCATCATCAGCACCAGTCAGGAGCAGCTCATGGCAGGCAACCCCCGCGCCCGCAAGGTCGCCGACCGCATCAAAGAGGTCATCGCGCAGCGGCTCGACAAGGGCCTGCGCGACCCGCGCCTGGGCTTCGTGACGATCACCGACGTGCAGGTGACGGGCGATCTGCAGCACGCCTCGATCTTCTACACCGTGCTCGGCACCGAGCAGGAGCGCGACGACAGCGCGGCGGCGCTGACGGCGGCGACCGGGATGCTCAGGACCGAGGTCGGTCGCAACCTCAACACGCGCCTCACCCCGACGATCGAGTTCATCCTCGACGGGATCCCCGAGAACGCGGCCTCCATCGAGGCCCTGCTGCGCGAGGCGCGCGAGCGCGATGCGGCCACCGAGTCGCTCGCCGCGACGGCGGAGTACGCCGGCGACCCCGACCCCTACGTCAAGGCGCGCGATGTCGACGCGGAGCTCGACGAGCTCGACGCCGACGACGACATCGACGACGATGAGGGTTCCGTCGAGGGTGACACCCGCGTCTGACGTTCGCGGGTGCGCGCCCGTTGCTGCGCGACGGTGGTTAGGGCTTCGGCCCGAGGTCGATCGACCCGGTCGAGAAGATCGAGATCGCCGAGAAGACGATGCCCGGCAGGATGATCAGCGCGGCGAAGATCGAGAACAGGCCGAGCGTGAACTTCTCGGTGCGCGTGAGGGTCTCACGGGGCGCGTCGTTCGTCGTCATCGGGTCCTCCTGCTCGGGGCGTGCGGTCGGTTCATGATACCGAGCCCGGCAGGGAGTACCCCGCCTCGGGCGATCCGTTCGCCAGCCCGTCGGCGAGCAGACCCGCGAGGGCGCGCTCGCGCTGCACGGAGTCGGGCCAGAGGCCCTCGATGACGTCGGCTGGCACCGGGGTGTCGCTCAGCCGCAGCTCGCGCATGATGAGCCCGCGCACCTGGCGATCGCTGCCCTCGAAGCGCGCCTGCCGCGGTGCCGAGGGGCCCTCGTACTCGGGATAGCCTGCCGCGCGCCACGCGCACAGTTCAGCGATCGGGCAGGCCTCGCACCGCGGGGTGCGGGCGACGCACACGGTCTGGCCCAGCTCCATGGCGCCGGCGTTGAACGCTCGCGCCTCGGCGGGGTCGCTCGGCAGCAGCTCCTGCATCGCGGTGAGGTCGACCCGCGTGCGGGCGGGGCCGGCCTCGCCCTGACCCGCGACCGCGCGGGCCAGCACCCGGCGCGTGTTGACGTCGACGACCGGCACGGGCTGGCCGTAGGCGAAGGCCGCGACGGCGCGGGCGGTGTAGTCGCCGATTCCGGGGAGGGCGAGCAGGGCATCCACGTCATCGGGCACGCGGCCCCCGTGCCGCTCGCTGATCGCGACGGCCGCGGCGTGCAGCGCGAGGGCGCGGCGGGGGTAGCCGAGGCGGTCCCAGGCGCGCACGGCCTCGGCGGGGGAGTCGGCGGCGAGCGCGTCGGAGCTCGGCCAGCGCGCGAGCCACTGCTCGAGCCGGGGGATCACGCGCGCGACGGGCGTCTGCTGCAGCATGATCTCGCTCACGAGGGTGCCCCACGCGCTGAACCCCGGCCGCCGCCAGGGCAGGTCGCGCGCGTTCTCGGCGAACCAGGCGATCACGCGGGGCGGGATGCCCGCCCGCCGTTTCTCCTCGCCCGCACCCCGCACGCCCCTCACTCTACGAGCCAACTCTTGCCAGATCTGGGCGAAAAGGGCGCTTGTCCGACTCGGGTCCGCGGGTTTGAAGCGAATCTGGGCCGCGACGCTTGTGCGGGGCAACTCTCAGCGCGCGCCCCTAGCGTGGCCGCATGAAGATGCTCGTCACGGGGGCCACCGGCTACATCGGCGGCAGGCTCGTGCCGCGCCTGCTCGAGGCGGGGCACGAGGTGCGCGTGTTCGTGCGCGATCCCGTCCGGCTGCGCGACGTGCCGTGGGCGGCGCAGGTGGAGGTGGCGACGGGCGACCTCGCGAACGCCGGCGACGTCGCGCGCGCGATGGTCGAGATCGACGTGCTCTACTACCTCGTGCACTCGATGAGCAGTGCGGGTGATTTCGAGCGCACCGAGCGGCACGTGGCATCCACCGTCGCCGCAGCGGCCGCGGCGGCCCAGGTCGGCCGCATCGTCTACCTCGGCGGACTGCACCCCGAGGGCAAGCTCTCGCCGCACCTGCGCAGTCGCAAGGAGGTCGGCGACATCCTCATGGCGAGCGGTGTGCCGACGGCCGCCCTGCAGGCCGGTGTCGTGATCGGCTCGGGGTCGGCGAGCTTCGAGATGATCCGGCATCTGACCGAGGTGCTGCCCTACATGCCGGCCCCGAAATGGGTGCGCAATTTCATCCAGCCGATCGCGGTTCGGGATGTTCTGCACTACCTCGTCGGAGCATCCACCCTGCCGGCCGAGGTGAATCGCACGTTCGATATCGGCGGCCCCGACGTGCTGCGCTACGGCCAGATGATGAACGGCTACGCGGTGGAGGCGGGCCTCAAGCAGCGCCCGATCGCGAGCCTGCCCGTGCTCACCCCCTACCTCGCGAGCCAGTGGGTCAACCTGGTCACGCCGATTCCGCGCGCGCTCGCCGTGCCGATCATCTCGAGCCTGCAGTACGACGCGGTGTGCAGCGAGCACGACATCGATCAGTTCATCGATCCGCCGGCCGCGGGGCTCACGGGGTACCGCCGTGCCGTGCGGTACGCACTCGCGAAGATGCGCGAGGGCGAGGTCGAGACGACGTGGCAGAACGCGACCGTGCGCGGCGCGCCGAGCGATCTGCTGCCGAGTGACCCCGACTGGAGCGGCCACACCGTCTACACCGACCGGCAGGAGGCCGATTCCTCCGCGCCGCCCGAGGCGCTGTGGCGCGTCGTCGAGGGCATCGGCGGCGACAACGGCTGGTACTCGCTGCCGGTGGCGTGGGCCGCGCGCGGGTGGCTCGACAAGCTCGTCGGCGGAGTCGGCCTGCGACGCGGCCGTCGCGATCCCGACCGGCTCGCGCCCGGCGAGGCGGTCGACTTCTGGCGCGTCGAGACGCTCGAGCGCGGACGCTTCCTGCGCCTGCGCGCCGAGATGAAGGTGCCGGGCCGGGCCTGGCTCGAGTTCACGGTCGAGCCACGGCCGGGTGGGGGCTCGCGCCTGATTCAGCGCGCGGTCTTCTTCCCCACGGGACTCGGGGGCCGGCTCTACTGGGCCGCGGTCTTCCCCTTCCACGGCATCATCTTCAGCGGCATGGCGACGACGATCGCCAAGACAGCAGCGACACGGATTCAGGTCACGAAACGGTAACGGCTGCGCTAGAGTTACGGCACCGCAACGACGCGGTACCCGTACCCGGAAGCGATGCCGATGCCGAGACTTCGTGCGACTGCTCGTCGAGGTGCCGAGCGCCCGTACTCCGCGCGCCGCACCGCAGCATCCTTCACCGCGAGCCTCGCTCTCGTCGCCGTGCTCGCGATCGACCACACCGCCGCGACCGTCTATGCCGCGCAACCGCTCGGCTCGCTCGGCCTCAACGACGGCGTACCGCTCACGATCGCCCACCGCGGCGACCCGGCCGCAGCCCCTGAGAACACCCTGCCCGCCTTCGAGGCGGCGCTGCGCAGCGGGGCCGAGGTGCTCGAGCTCGATCTGCGCATGACGGCCGACGAGCAGGTCGTCATCTTCCACGACGAGCTGCTCGACCGCACCACCAACGCCGTGGGCCCGCTCGCCGACCGCACGCTCGCCGAGCTGCGCACCCTCGACGCGGGCAGCTGGTACGGCAGTGCCTGGGCGGGCACGAGCATCCCGACCTTCGACGAGTTCCTGCCCCTGCTGCAGCGCTCGGAGGCCCGCGCGCTCATCGAGCTCAAGGGGCTGTGGACGGTGGATGCGCTGCGCCCGATCATCGCCGGCATCTACCGCTACGGGGTGCAAGACCGGGTGGTGCTCGCGAGCTTCGAGCTGCCGACCCTCATCGAGCTGTGGCGCGAGGCGCCCTCCCTGCATCGCGCCGTCATCGTGCGGCGCCTGCCCGACGACCCGGTCGACTTCGCGGCCTCGGTCGGCGCATCGACGGTCGTCACGAGCCTGCGCTCGTTCCGCGTCGACCCGGACGCCGCCCAGATGCTGCAGCGCTCGGGGCTGACCGTCATCGTCTACACCCTCAATCGCGGAGACCTGTGGCAGCAGGCCCTTGATCTCGGGGTCGACGGTGTGGTGACGGATGCTCCGCGCCGGCTCGCCACCGTGCACGCGGTGCACACCGCGCAACAGGGCTGAGTCGCTCTCAGTACTGGCATACTGGCGGGGACCCTCGTCTGTGTGATCCCAGGAGACCCGGTGAAGAATCCCGAAGCCCGAGACGCTTCGGCCGACCTGGTCGACCAGGGCGGCTGGTCCACGAGGCGCCGAGCGATCATCGCGGCCGCCCTCGTGTCAGGACTCGTCGCCACCTCCCTCGTCTGGGGAGGCGTGACCGCGATGCAGGCGGCCGCTGCGCACGAGCGACGCGAAGCGCACCGCATCGCGAGCCTCGGGTCGCTGCTCGATGATCGCTCGGCGAGCGCCGAGCTGCTCGCGTCGAGCTCGGCTGCGCTGACGGCGCTGCACCCGGAGGGCGCCACGGGCCTCGACGTCGCCGATCGTGTGCGCATCGAGCATGATCGACTCGCGCTCGAGCTCGCGCGCCCCCTCGACGAGCGGGCCGCGCTCACCGTGATCGTCGCCCAGGATCGACTGCTCGACGGAGCCCGCACCGACCTGATGGCAGTGCTCGACGACGCGACGCGCGCCGTCATCGCCGACGGCCGCGCAGCTCTCGAGCGTTCGGGGCTCGCCACCGATGCGCGACGGGATGCGGTGCGTGCGGCCATCGACGCCATGACGGCCCTGCGCCAGGGCCAGCCGTTCAGCTACTCGGGCAGAGCCGCGATGCTCGAGGCGACGATGACCGCGTCTCTGGCTGTTCGCGAGAGCCATGCGGCCGAGAAGGCCGAGCGTGAGCGCCGCGAGGCCGCTCGGCGTGCTGCCGAGGAGGCCCGGCAATCGTCAGAGTCGCGCCGGCCGCCGAAGAAGGCGTACGTGACGCTGCTCGAGTGGTGCGGCGTCGACGAGTTCGATCAGATCATCTGGTGCGAAAAACGGGTCGAAGTCATCAACTAGCGCTCAGCGTCGCCGCAGCAGCGCCTCGAAGGTCTGCACGCCCTCGAGGAAGGCGCGCACCCGGATGCGCTCGTTCTTCGCGTGCAGGCACGCACGCTCGTCGGCGCTGAGCCGGAACGGTGCGAAGCGGTAGACGTGGTCGCTGATGCCCGTGAAGAACCGCGAGTCGCTCGCCTGCATCATGACGTAGGGACTCACGAGCAGCCCGGGGTGCGTCTCGCGGATCGCCGCCACGAGGTCGTCCCACGCCTCGCCCTCGGCGGGCGAGACGGGGGAGGGCTCGCTCGGCTGCAGCACCTCCAGGTGCACGAGGTCGTCGTCGATCGCGCGGCGCACCTCGTCGACTGCTTCGGCCACACTCGACCACGGCGCGATGCGCACGTTGACGGTCGCCTCGGCGCTCTCGGGCAGGGCGTTCGCGGCGTGGCCCGCGCGCAGCTCGGTGACCGCGCGCGTCGTGCGCAGCAGCGCCGTGGTCTCGGCCCCGCGCCGCAGCAGCAGGCGCACGAGGAGGGGGGCGAACGCGTCGACGCGCGTGAAGACGAAGCGCAGCGGCTGCCGGGCGCGCGCCCCGAGCGTGCGGATCATGCGGCGGATCGTGGGGTCGAGCCGGGCGCGGGAGGGCGCGGCGTTCAGGCGCAGGATGGCGCGCGCGAGCCTCTCCGTGGCGGCGAAGGGCGGCGGGCTCGAGGCGTGGCCACCCTGCTGCTCGACGCGCAGGCGCAGGGTCGTGATGCCCTTCTCGGTGAGGCCGATGAGCGCGAAGGGCTCGGCGACGCCCGGAAACGCATCCCGCACGATCGCGCCGCCCTCGTCGACGACGAGCGCGGGTCGCACACCGCGCTCGGCCAGCAGCGCCGCCGCCGCGCGCGCGTCGTCGCCGGCGACCTCTTCGTCGCCGCCGAACGACAGCAGCACGTCGTGCTCGGGGGTGAACCCCGCGGCGAGCAGGCGGTCGACCGCCTCGAGCACGGCCACGAGGGCACCCTTGTCGTCGATCGTGCCGCGGCCCCAGACGGTCTCGTCGTCGCCCGATCCCGTGCGCTCGGCGGCGAAGGGCGGGTGCCGCCACCCCTCGTCGGTCGCGGGCACGACGTCGGCGTGCGCCATGAGCACCGTGGGGCGGGATGCCGCGCCCGAGCCGCGCCCCGCCCAGCGGTACAGCAGCCCGTGCGTGCCGACGTGCTCGCGCTCGAGCTGATCGTGCACGCGCGGGTAGAGGCGCTCGAGCTCGGCGGCGAAGCGTGCGAAGGGCTCGGGGTCGGTGCGCGGGCCCGGCCCGCTCGTCGGGCGCGACACCGTCGGGATGCGCACGAGTGCCCGCAGCCGCTCGATCGCGCGCTCGTCGGGGTTCTCGATGCTGGACTCGCCCGCCGACGCTGCGCTCACAGCTCCAGCCTACGGCGCGGGCCGATCGAGGCGGCGGGTCGCGCGGCCTCCGTGCGCGAGGTGCGCGGCGAGCTGCGCGATGTCGGCCGGACCGACGCGGCAGCATCCCCCGACGAGCGCAGCGCCCGCCTCGACCCACTGCTCGACGAGCGACCGGGGGAAGCCGGGCTCGCCCACCCACACGCGGTTCTTCGCGTCCCACTCCTCGCCGCTGTTGGGGTAGACGACGACGGGTTTCGCCGTCACGCGGCGGGCGGCTGCGATGGCGCCGAGCACTTCGCTCGGGTGCGAGCAGTTGATGCCCACGGCGACGATCTCGTCGACGGCATCGGCGTCGGCGAAGGCCTGCTCGAGCGGCTCGCCCGTGCGCAGCATGCCGAGGTGCACCGTGAACGACAGCCACGCGGGCACGCCCGTGCCGCGCACGAGGTCGATGAGCGCGCGCGACTCGGCCCGGCTCGGAATGGTCTCGAAGGCGAGCAGGTCGGCGCCCTCGTCGGCGAGCACGGCGAGGCGCGGAGCGTGCCACGCGCGCAGTTGCGCCTCGTCGAGGGCGTAGTCGCCGCGGTACTCCGAGCCGTCGGCGAGCGTCGCGCCGTAGGGGCCGACCGAAGCGGCGACCCAGCCGCTCGGGTCGACGCGGTCGCGCGAGGCGATCGCGAGCTGCACGCTCACCCGCATGAGGCGCTCGGCCTCGGCGCGGTCGAGGCCGAGGCGACCGAAGCCCTCGACCGAGGCCTGGTACGACGCGCTGATCGCCACCCGGGCGCCCGCGGCGAAGAAGTCGTCGTGCACCGCGGCGACCTCATCGGGATGCTCGAGCAGCAGCCGCGCACTCCACATGCTGCTCGACAGATCGTGCCCTCGGGCCTCGAGGTGCGTGCCGAGTCCGCCGTCGATCACGACCGGGCGGGGGGTGGATGCGAAGACCATGCCGTCCATGGTGCCGAGCCGCGCGGCCGCTCGCCAGCGGCCTCGTCATGCGCCGTCACAGCCGGTAGCCTTCGCATCATGCGCCGACTGCTGCTGCCCGTGCTCGGGGGCGCGGTCGTGCTCGCGCTCGTCATCGCCACCCTGGTGCTCGCGCTCGGCGGGCGCGCCGCCCCGCAGCCGCAGAGCGGCGCCGCGCCCGTGACGGCTGCGCCGCTCGACGCTGCCCCCGCCGCGGTGACGGGCGGTCCGCTGCGCACGGGCGTCGACGACTTCACGTTCGACTCCTTCGATGTCGAGTACCGGCTCGGCCGCGACGCCGAGGGCCACGCGACGCTCGTGACGACCGAGACGCTCGTCGCACGCTTTCCCGACTACGACCAGAACCGCGGCATCCGCCGATCGCTGCCGGCCACGTATCAGGGCCACACGACGCAACTGACGGTGCTGTCGGTGACCGATGGCGACGGGCAGCCGCGCCGCTTCGACGTGGAGTACGGATCGGGCATCGTCGACATCATCGCCGCGGTGCCCGAGGGGCAGTTCGTGCGCGGCGAGCAGACCTACGTCATCACCTACGCGCAGCGCGACGTCGTCGACTTCTTCGCGAGCTCGAACGCCGAGGAGTTCTACTGGAACCTCACCGGCACCGACTGGGCGCAGCCCTTCGCGCGCGTCTCGGGCACGGTCGTGCTCGATGACGGCCTGCGCTCGGCGCTGCTCGATCAGGACGCCTGCTACCGCGGCTACGCCGGCTCGACCGAGCGCTGCGCCATCACGCGCACGGGCCACACGTTCACGATCGACGAACTCGCGATCGGGCCGTACCAGACCGTCACGATCGCGATCGGCTTCGCGCCGGGCACCTTCACGCTCTTCGACACCTCGTACCTGGTGTCTCCGTGGGGCTGGCTGCAGCTGCTGGCGGTGCTCGGCGCGGTGGCGGCCGCGATCGCCGCGATCGTGCTGCGGGTGACGCGCTATCGCAACGCACCCGGGCGGCCCGTGATCGTCGCCGAGTACCTGCCGCCGCGCGGCATGAGCCTGCTCGAGGCCGCCGTGCTGACGCGGCATCGCCCGCGCGCGGTCGCGAGCCAACTGGTCGACTTCGCCGTGCGCGGCGTGCTGACCATCATCGAGACGCCCGCCACCTGGTTCCGCTGGCGCGATTCGTGGATGCTGCGCCTCGAGTCGACCGACGGCGTCGACGGTGAAGAGCGCAACCTGCTGCAGTACTTCTTCCCGGGGCTCATCGTCGGCACCGAGCATGCGCTGACCGCGCAGAACACGAGCCTGAGCCAGAGCATCCAGGCGCAGCTGACGCGGATGGCGTCGGGGGTCATCGCGCGCGGCTGGCGGTACCGCATCCCGGCCCGCCATTCGGTGCTGCTGCCCGGTCTCGCCACGGTCGCGGGCATCGGCGTCTTCACGGCGGGCATCGTGATGTCGGACGAGGGGCGCGGCGGCGACCTGCCGTGGATGCTCATGGCCGTGCCGATCGTCGCCGTCGTCGTGATCGGCGCGTGCCTGTGGCGCTCGCCGCTCACGCCCGAGGGCGCCGAGCTCGTCGACCACCTGAAGGGCCTCGAGGTGTACATCGAGCTCGCCGAGGCCGACCGCATGCGCGTGCTGCAGTCGCCCGAGGGGGCCGAGCGCGAGCCCGTCGACGCGACGAGCCGCGACGAGCGCCTGAAACTGGTCGAGCGGCTGCTGGCGTGGGCGGTGCTGACGAAGCATGAGCGGGAGTGGGCGAAAGAGTTGGGCGAGTTCTATGCGGAGGGTGAGGGGCCGCGCTGGTTCTCGAGTTCGCGCGCGTTCTCGGTGGCGGGGTTCACGGCGGGTGTCGGCTCGGTGAGCTCGACGCTGTCGTCGAGCTACTCGGGGTCGAGCTCGTCGGGGGGTTCCTCGGGCGGCGGTTCCTCGGGCGGCGGGGGCGGCGGCGGAGGCGGCGGGGGAGTGTAGACTTTCTATCAGCGCCTCCGCTCACCGGCCGTTCTCCGACCGGGTCTGGGCGACGCAGGCGTGGTACGTGGTTTCTCCGGCTCCGCGCTTCGCACGGCGGAACCGATGCGATCCGGTGAGTCCGATGCCGGGTGGCAATCCGTTCGGGGCATGCGTGCTCCGCACCTTCGAGGAGGGGCATGGCCCAGACCGGCCAGCGTCAGAGGAAGAACTCGTCGTCGCGTCAGTCGACGACGCGCCGCCGCCGTCCGCTCGACGAGCAGGGGATCATCCCGATCCTCGCGCGCGCCGTGCGCGAGGTCGAGAGCGCCGCCGAGCGCGGCGCCAAGGTGAGCCCCTCCAACCGCACGAAGTTCCAGGTGGCGGCGCTGCTCGTTCGCGAGGAGCGTGCGCGCGTCAAGGACGACCGCGAGGTTCCGGACAGCGAGCGTGCCGAGGTGCTCAAGCGGCTCGATGGGCTCGCCGGCATCATGGCGAAGACGGCCGCGCGCGACACGTCGCTCATTGCGCTCCTCGCCCCCGAGGCGAAGGTGAGCGACGCCGCGAAGGCGCTGCGCCGCGACATGCTGCTGGCGTCGGGCGCCGAGCTCGAGCCGGATGACCTGCTCATCGTGACCGAACCGGTCGCCGTGGCGCCCGAGGTGGCGAAGCAGGTCGTGCCGAAGTCGGTCAAGCAGGCCCAGCTCGCCAACCCCTTCCTCGCGCCCGATCTGTCGGCGCTCACGCCCGTTCCGCCGTCGACGTCGGGGCGTCTCGCCAACTGGGAGCTCATCGAGCCCCTGTTCCGCTCGTTCGAGTACGGCGCGGGCGGCCAGGCCGCGTCGATGTCGCTGCCCGAGACGGGCTCGCTCGTCACGCCGGGCGGCATGGAGCTCATGCGTCACCAGGCCCGCTTGATCGAGTCGGTGCGCCGCGGCCACCGCACGTTCCTGCTCGCCGACGAGCCGGGCCTCGGCAAGACGGCGCAGGCGCTCATGGCGGCGAATGTGGCGAACGCGTTCCCGCTGCTCGTGGTCGTGCCGAACGTCGTGAAGACGAACTGGGCGCGCGAGGTGCAGCGCTGGATCCCGCAGCGCTCGTCGACCGTGGTTCACGGCGACGGCGACGACCTCGATGCGTTCAGCGATGTGGTGATCGTCAACTACGAGATCCTCGACCGCCACGTGGGCTGGCTGGGCCGCTTCGGCTTCAAGGGAATGGTCGTCGACGAGGCGCACTTCATCAAGAACGCGACGTCCCAGCGCTCCCGCCACGTGCAGGCGCTCGCGCAGAACATCCGCGTGCTGCACCCGAAGGCGCTCATGATGGCGCTCACGGGCACGCCCCTCATCAACCAGATCGAGGACTTCCGCATGATCTGGAAGTTCCTCGGCTGGATCGACGACAAGAAGCCGCTCGGCCGCCTCATGGGGTCGCTCGAGGAGACGGGGCTCACGCCAGCGGATCCGGGCTTCTTCGCCGCGGCGCGCCAGTGCGTCATCGATATGGGCATCGTGCGCCGCAAGAAGGTGGATGTCGCGGCCGACATTCCGGCCCGCCGCATCGCGGACATCCCGGTCGAGCTCGACGACGATGTGGCGCGGTCGATCCGCGCCTCGGAGGAGGCGCTCATCGGGCGGCTCGTCGAGCGGTACCGCCGCGTCGTGGCCGCCCGCGAGGTCAAGCCGATCGGCATCGATCGCGACCTGGTGCGCCTCGTCGCGACCGCCGAGCTCGAGGAGTCGAAGCAGGCGACGGGCGGTGACAACGTCTTCACGATGGTGCGCAAGATCGGCACCGCGAAGGCCGTGCTCGCCGCCGACTACACGGCGCAGCTGGCCCGCAACGTCGGCAAGGTCGTGTTCTTCGCGAAGCACATCGATGTGATGGATGCCGCGGAGGCGCACTTCGCCTCGGCCGGCCTGCGGTCGGTCAGCATTCGTGGCGATCAGAGCCCGAAGGCGCGCCAGGAGGCGATCGATGGCTTCACGAACGACCCCGAGGTGAGTGTGATCGTCTGCTCCCTGTCGGCGGCGGGCGTGGGCATCAACCTGCAGGCGGCGTCGAACGTGGTGCTCGCCGAGCTGTCGTGGACATCGGCGGAGCAGACCCAGGCGATCGACCGCGTGCACCGCATCGGTCAGGAGCTGCCGGTGACGGCGTGGCGCATCCTCGCGGCCCAGACGATCGACGCGCGCATCGCTGACCTCATCGATTCGAAGGCGGGGCTCGCGGCGCGGGCGCTCGACGGCAGCGACGAGCAGGTTGTGGCGGAGGGCACGGTGCAGGTGCAGGCGCTCATCGCGATGCTCACCGACGCGCTCGAGCAGCGCGCGGCCGCCTAGTCCGAGGCGCTTCCCGGTGCCCCTCCGGCTCGTCGATCGCACTGATCGGCCTGCCGGAGGGCGACCGCGCGACTGACCGCGCGCCGGTCGCCGCTGCCGTACGCACGCGAGCTCCAGTGGATGATCGGTTCGAGTGGCAGCGCGATGCCCCATCGGAGCGCCAGCACGGTCGGGGTCGGGACGCGGGCGGCGTTGCTCGGCAGGCACACGTGCAGCGGCGTGCCGGGCAGGAGCTCGTCGATCGTGGTGCCGGATGAGCGTGCGTCGTGCACTGCCAGTGCGCTGATGCACGCGAGCGGACCACCGAAACGCCAGGCGAGACGGTGCACGGTGCCGACTTCGGGCAGGCAGTGCCATCCCTGTCGCACGGCCTGCAGGGCGGCGTAGTCGCGATACAGCTCGAGCGTGGTCTGGTCCACGCCAAGAGCCCGCAACTCCCGCGTCGACACGATGCCGCCCACACTCTCGGCATACCGTCGAACATGAGGCGGCAAGTGCCCGAGACGCAGCGGCTTCCCGGAGTAGTTGTTGGTTGTCCTGAGCATGCGCCGATCGTCATGGTCGGATGCGCCGCCGCTCGGTGCAGACCGGCCCGACGTGAAGACTCCCCAGACCTGACCGCCCGTGAGGGAGCGGTATCGCCTTCTCGCCCGCGCCCGCGCCCGCGCCCGCGCCCGCGGCCACGTCCTCCTGATCCGCGCCCCGGTGCGGGCGGCATGTACCCCTCCGCCAGACTCCCGAATTGAAGGAAATGTGCGAGCACAGTCGTTCCGACTTCCTTCAATTCGGGAACGTTTTGGGAGGGAGTCCCAGGGGTCGGCTGAGGGAGGCTGGCGATGCGGGTCGGGCGTGCTTCCGTCCGGCCGCGCAGCGGGCGGTGGGCGCGGGGCGTGCAGGTACGCGGCGGGCGGTGCGCGCGGGTCGGGCAGGCGCGCGGCGGACGGTGGGTATGCCGTGGGCGGCAGGCGCGCAGCGGGCTGGGCTCAGCGCTTGGCGGCGCGCTCGGGGGTCACGAGGTAGGCGACCGCGGCGAGCGGGATCGGCAACCAGCTGGGGCGGTTGCGCGCCTCGTACATCGCCTCGTAGACCGCCTTGTCGAGCTCGAAGGCGTCGAGCAGGGCGCGGTGCTGCCGCAGATCGGTCTCGCTCTCGGCGATGTAGCCGTCGAGGAAGGCCGCGCGCGCCTCGCGCGCCCACTCGGCGCGCGCCGCCTCGAGCGCAAGGGCGTCGAGGTCGAGCGACGCCGTGTCGATCGCGCCGGCCGCCGCGCGGCTCGCGCTGCGCAGCGAGCCGACCGCATAGTCGAACGAGCGCAGCATGCCCGCCACGTCGCGCAGCGGCGAGTCGACGCGCGTGCGCTCGGCGAGGGGCCGCAAGGGCTCGCCCTCGAAGTCGACGAGCAACCACTCACCGCTCGGCCGCCGCAGCACCTGCCCGAGGTGGTAGTCGCCGTGGATGCGCTGCAGCGCCGGCCACGGCGCCTCGCGTGCCGCGTCGTACACCGCCTCGATCGCGGGGCGCAGGGCGCGCAACTGCGGAACATCCGACATCGCGACCGCGAGACGCTGATGCCAGCCCGCCACGAACCCCACGATGTCGCCGAGCGTCGCCTCGCGCGACGGCATACACGTCGCCAGCGCCGCGTGCACTTCCGCCGTCACGCGGCCCAGTCGCTCGGCGTCCACGGCGAACGACTCACCCGCATCCGCCGCCTCGAGCGCGAGCGGCCAGCCGTCGCGCACGCCCGGAACGAACTCTTGGGCGAACGCCAAATGACCCGTCGACGGCTCATCGCTGTGCGCGTCCGAACCGTGCGGGTCGACCCAGGTGCCCGTCACCGAGCCGAGCATGCGCGGCACCGAGCGGTTGCCCGCGCTCGTCAGCGCCGACTGCAGCACGACATCGGGGTTCTCGCCCGCGTGCACGAGCCGGAAGATCTTCGCCACGACCGGAGCCTCTGACCCCGCGTCGAAGATGATCGACGTGTTCGACTGCTCGCCGCCGTGAACGCGCGCCTGCTGGTTGTCGCGATGCACGCCGAGACGCCGCAGCAGCGCGCGCGTATACGCGGCATCATGCGCGCCGTCGAACAAGTAGTCGTCGTGCTCGTCGCGCCCGATGAACGTGCGCCCCGCGCCGCGCGGAATCGTCGAGCGCATCACGATCGGCACGTGGTACAGCGAGGGCGGATTGTTCGCCGTGTCCCGCACCAGCAGCACCAGGATGCGGGCCTCAGGCTCGTCGCACACCCACTCGTCGCGGCCCACCTCGACGAGTTGCGGCAGCCGGCCCTTGCCGGCGTACCACCGCTGGCGGGTCATCCAGTCGGTGAGGCACTCCATCGTGCTGTGCATGCTTCGACCATACACAGCACGCCGACGGGCGGGTTCAGAAGCGCCGCGCGCGCAAGAAGCCGTTCATCGCCGCCGTGAGCTCACCATCGACCGCGCGCGCGACCCCGTCGACCGACCGCACCGGCGCCGCGTGCCGCACGCTCGACACCAGCCAGACCGCGTCGGCCGCGCGCAAGTCGTCGGGCGTGAGCGGAACCACCGCAGTCGTGAGCCCCCACTGGTCGGCCGCCGCGAACAGGTCGGCCTGCGTCGTGCCGGGCAGAATTCCGAGCGCATCGGGCGGCGTCGCGAGCTCGCCGCCGCGCCGCACCACGATCGTCGAGGTCGGCCCCTCCAGCAGCAGCCCATCCGTCGACACGAAGATGACGTCGTCGGCGCCGCGGCGCTGTGCTTCGCGCACGGCAGCGCGATTGACGGCGTACGACAGCGTCTTCGCGCCGGCGAGCAGCCACGGACTCGTCGCACTCACGTCGCTGCGCAGGCCGCGGTCGAGCATGACCACGTCGATGCCGTCTGAGCGCTCGCGCCGGAAGTCGGGCGAAACGGTGCCGTACGCCCAGCCGGTCGCAATCGGCTCGCCCCCGCCCGGCAGCTCGATGCCGCGCGAGAGAGCCGTCTTCACCCAGGCCTCGTCGTGGTCGGCGAGACGGTCGGCGATCGTGAGCACCGCATCCCGCCACAGGGCGAGATCGGGAGCGGGCAGGTCGAGCATGCGCGCCGACCGCGCGAAGCGCTGCAGGTGCGCGTCGAGCGCTTGCGGGTGGCCGCGCCCGATGCTGATGGTCTCGAAGATGCCGTCACCGCGCGTGGCGGCCACGTCGAGCACCGAGAGCTGCGGATGCTGCGCCTCAGCGTCGACGAGCCGCGACGGTTCGCCCGCCCGGCCCGCGACGACGAGCAGGAGGTGGTGCGGCACGGTCATGGTGTGAACGTATACCCGCACTCGCTGCTGCGGCACTCGAACGCGGGCGGGTCGGGGTGATGCACGACGCCGCCCAGCGCGATCTCGCCGCGCAGCGCCGCGCGGATGTGCTGCGGCTCGGGGTAGCCATAGTGGATAGGCAGGGGAGCAACGGTGCCGCATTGCGGGCACGTCGCCACTCCCGGCCCAGGGGCGGTGTCGTCCATGGCCTCAGTTGACCGGTGACCACTGACATTCGTCAAATCCGATGTCGTCACTCGACAAGACCGACCGGTCTGGTTCGGCGCTCAGCGCAGGTCGGCGCGCACGACGGGGATCGGGCCCGTGCTGCGGCGACCGTGCCCGACGCCGCGCACGCCCCGCGTGTGCACACGGTTGATGAGCACGGCGAGGGCCGCGAGCACGATGATGAACGCCGCGATCGCGACGACGTAGATGACGACCCCGGTCACGCCGTTCGGGCCGTCGGGCTCGAGGAACGGGTACGGGTACCAGCCGGTGATGCCGCCGCGCACCATCGTGACGCCGACCCAGATGAGCGGGTAGCTGACGGCGAGCCACAGCGTCGTCCACGCGATGCGCACGCGACCGGGGGTCAGCAGCCAGTCGAGGGCGATGTAGATCGGAATCCAGACGTGCAGCGACTCGTTCGGCCACACCGGCCCGACGTAGCCGTCGTCATTGGGAATGTCGCGCAGCAGCAGGTTGTAGACGACCGCCGTGACGAGCGCGTAGGAGAACACGCTCGCGCGAATCGCCGTATAGAGCCGGGTGTCGCGCTCGCTGCGCAGCGCCATGATGCCGCCCGCGATGAGCACGACGATGTTGATCATCGCCGTCTGGATCGTGAAGTACGCGAAGTACTGCGTCGGTTTGAAGCGCCCTACCGAAATCTGGTCGGTGATCTGCGTGATGAGTGCGGCCATCACGATGAGGCCCGCGATGATGCTGATGATTCCCGCGATGTGGCGGAGGGTTGAGAGACGGGCTGCGGCGGCTTTTTCGCCGAGGGGGGAGGGTGCAGTCACTCGCCTGACGTTAGCAAGAATCGTGCATGTTTACGCATGAATCTTGCAGAGCATCCCTCATCTGATCGGGGTTTTCGGCGGCCCCGCTGTCTAGGCTGGCGGGGTGCGGATGTTCGAGGTGAGCGTGGTCTATCTGACGCGCGAGGTCGCGACGGCCGAGGGTGCGCGCACCGAGGTGCTGCTGGGCCGCAAGCGCACGGGGTTGGGCACTGGGCGGTTCGTGGGCCCGGGCGGCAAGCTTGAGCCGGGGGAGACGGCCGTGGATGCGGCGGTGCGCGAGGTGCGCGAGGAGACGGGTCTCGAGGTGGCGGCTGGTGATCTCGTGCCGATCGCCGAGATCGCGTACCCGTTCGTCGACCGGCCGCAGTGGTCGCAGGTCTCGTGGGCGTTCACGGCGTCGCGCTTCTCGGGGGAGCTGCGGGAGAGCGACGAGCTCGAACCGCAGTGGTTCGCCCTCGACGCGCTGCCGCTGAGCCGCATGTGGGCAGACGCCGCCCGCTGGCTGCCGCGGGCGCTCGCCGGAGAGTACGTCGCCGCGACGCTCACGTTCGGAGCCGGCGACGCCGTCGTCGCCGAGCACTGGGGCGCGGCGCTCCGCAGCTAGTCAGTCGCTGGTCGAATCCCCGGCGAGCCCCAGCACGTCGAGCAGCCAGGCGAGCTCGATGGCGCGCTGCTTCCAGGCGCTGTACCGGCCGCTGACGCCGCCGTGCCCAGCCTCCATCTCGCACCGCAGCACAGCATCCGCCCCCGCGTCGCGCAGCCGCGCGACCCACTTGGCCGGCTCGACGTAGAGCACGCGCGTATCGTTGAGCGAGGTGACGGCGAGGATGCGCGGGTACGCCTGCTCGGTCACGTTCTCATACGGCGAATACGTCTTCATGTAGGCGTAGATCTCGGGGTCGTGCAGGGGGTCGCCCCACTCGTCCCATTCGATGACGGTGAGCGGCAGCTCGGGCATGAGAATGCTCGTGAGCGGGTCGACGAACGGCACGTCGGCGAGGATTCCGGCGAAGAGCTCGGGTGCGAGGTTGGCGACGGCCCCCATGAGCAGTCCGCCCGCGCTGCCGCCCTCGGCGACGAGCCGATCGGGCGCGGTCACTCCCGTGTCGACGAGGTGCTGGGCGACCGCGACGAAGTCGGTGAAAGTGTTCATCTTCTGCGTCGTCTTGCCGGTCTCGTACCACTGCCGGCCGAGCTCGCCACCCCCGCGCACGTGGGCGATCGCGAACACGACGCCGCGGTCGAGCATCGACAGGCGCGGGATGCTGAAGCCGGGGTCGATCGAGGACTCGTAGCTGCCGTAGCCGTAGAGGTGCAGTGCGCTCGGCTCGGCGCTCGCGTCACCGTCGAGCGACCCGACCAGCCCCTTCTTCCACACGAGCGACACCGGCACGCGCGTGCCGTCCGCTGCCACAGCCCAGTCACGGCGCTCGGCGTAGTCGGCGGGGTCGTAGCCGCCGAGCACGGGCTGCTGCTTGAGCACGGTCATGGCCGCGGCCCCCTCGCGCACGCGCGCGACGTCGAGGCTCGCGACGGTCGACGGCTCGGTGAAGCTCGTGTAGCCGAAGCGCAGCAGCGGCTGCGTCCACTCGGGGTTGCCGCGCGCGCCGATCGAGACGAGCTTGTCGCCCTCGAGCGGGGCGCGCAGCTCGACCCAGGCCTCGCCGCTCCAGGTGAGCGACGCGAGCTCGGTGTCGGGCTCGAGCGGCGCGATCGCCGTGCGGGGCAGCCCCTCGGCCCGGTAGTCGAGCACGAGGAAGCGCTCGAAGGCGTCGACGCCCTCGACCCGACGACCCGGCTCGTGCGGCACGAGGGTGACGGGCTCGGCGAGCGGAGCATCCACCGGCACCGCCACGATCTGGAAGTCGGGGGCCTCGTGATTGTGCGTGATGAGCCAGAGATCGCGCCCGCCGATGACGGCATGCTCGAGGTCGTACTCGACGGCCTCGCGGCGCGGCCAGACGACCTCGAACGCTCCCTCGGGCGTGCGCGCGTCGAGCACGCGGGTCTCGCTCGTGATGCTCGAGGCGGCCTCGATGACGAGGTAGCGGCCGCTGCGGGTGCGCCCGGCGCCGACCCAGTAGCTGTCGTCGGGCTCGTGGAAGACGGCGACGTCGGCGGCTCGGTCGGTGCCGACGCGGTGCCGCCAGACGGTGTCGGGCCGCCACGACTCGTCGACGGTCGAGTAGAAGACGAACTGCCCGCTGGGGTCGAAGAAGGCTCCCGCCGCGGTCTCGGTGATCTCGTCGGGCAGGGTCTCGCCCGTCGTGAGGTCGCGGATGCGCAGCGTGTAGCGCTCGTCGCCCTCGGTGTCGACGGCGAACAGCAGCCAGCGGCCGTCGTCGCTCACGTCGAGTGAGCCGAGCGAGAAGAAGTCGTTCCCCTCGGCCTCGACGTTGCCGTCGATGACGACCTGCTCGCCCTCGCGCGGCTGGCTCGGGTCGGGCAGCGGCGGCGGGGGAGTCCACGCGGCCGGATCGCGGGGGTTCGCGGGGTCGATCGGCATCGCCGGCACGCGGCACTGGATGCCGTACTGCAGCCCTTCGACCGAGCGCCCGTAGTACCACCAGTCGCCCTCGCGCACGGGAATGCTCATGTCGGTCTCGAGCGTGCGGCCCTTGATCTCGTCGACGATGCGGTCGCGCAGCCCGTCGAGGTGGGCCATGCGCGCCTCGGCGTAGGCGTTCTCGGCGGTGAGGTGCGCGATGACCTCGGGGTTCTCCTTCTCGCGCAGCCACTCGTAGGGGTCGATCACCACATCTCCGTGGTGCTCGCGGCGGCGGGGCTTCTGGGCGGCGCGGGGCGGGGTGAGGGTCACCGTGTCAGCGTAAGGGCGTCTGACCAGGGTCGATGTCGATCTCGCCCGTAGCGAAAAGCCGGGGCGTCTGTCACACTGACCCCGCCGTCCCCAGACCCCGGACGCTCTCGATTCGAGGCGAACCGGAGGACTGCCTGTGTTGTGCCATCTCTCTGCCGCGCGGTGTTCGTGAAACGTCGCATCTCGGGGCCCGCGGTGCTGGCAATGGTGACGACGATCGCCAGCGTGGTCGCCCAGCTCTCCATCGTGATCATGCTCGGCCTGATGGGCCCTGACGAACTCGCAGAACTCGCCCGCCTCGCCGAGTAGGGCGCTCGCTCATCCGGTCGTCGTAGGCTCAGAGGCACGATGTCTGAGTCCCCCCTGGCCGCGAACCCGTACGACGTGCTCGGTGTGAGCCCGACGGCGAGCGACGACGAGCTGCGCAAGGCCTACCGGCTGCGGCTGCGCCAGGCGCACCCCGACACGGGCGGCTCGGCGGCCGAGTTCGACGCCGTGCAGCGGGCCTGGCAGCGGGTGGGCAGCCCCGCGGCCCGGTACGCCTACGACTCGGGGGCGGAATCCAGTGCTGGCGCAGGCGGCGGGCGCGCGTGGGCGCAGCACGGCGGCGGGGCGACCGGCCCGGGGCGCTACGACTCGCGGCCGAGTGCGAAGGCCTACGGGCATCCGGGCGGGTGGTATCGCGAGCAGTATCTGGCGAACATCCGCGAGTGGGTGGGGCGCGGCGTCGAGCTTCCCGACCCCTTCGACGCGGCGCTCGTGCGCTCGGCGCCCCGGCAGATCAAGCACCTGCTCGCCGCGGCGATCGCCGAGGAGCGCTCAGCCACGGCCCTCGCGACCCTCGGCCTGGGCTTCACGGTCTGGCACGACGTCGTCGCCGGCCCGCGCGCAGAAGACAAGCTCGACCACGTCGTGCTCGGCCCGACCGGGCTCTGGGCGGTGCTGAGCGAAGACTGGGGCGCGCCCGTGCGGGTGAAGCGCGGCGAGCTCATCGGCGAGGGTCTGGAGCCGGGCGAGAAGCCGCTCGCGATGCTGGGCGGGCGGGCCCGCGTGCTCGCGCGTGCCGCGAAGGTGAAGTTCTCGGCGCTCGTCATCGTGGTCGAAGACGACCAGGCGGCCGAGTCGGCGGTCGAACTCGGCAGCGTGCGCGGCGCCCAAGGGATGCTCGTGCAGCGCTCGCGCCTCGTCAACCTCATCCGCACCGGGCTGCCGGGTGTCGGCGTCGGGGGCACTGACCTGTTCGAAGTGCGCACGCGCCTGCAGGCGGCCGTGCGGTTCGTGTGAGCGCTCGCGCCGAGAGTCGTGATTCGTGGCACTAGTCGCCGAACGTTTCACGACCTATGCCACGAACGGCGACTCTCGACGATCGGCCGGGGTCGGTGCCGGGGTGGGTGCTAACCTGGCTAGGTCATCACGCCAGGAAGGGGAGGCGCATGGAACCGGTCAACATTCTGGATGCCCGCAACAGCCTCTCGAAGCTCGTGGCCGCGGCCGAGAACGGCGATGACGTCGTGATCGCGAAGCGGGGCCGCCCGGTCGTACGCCTCGTGCCGGTCGAGCCGCCGCGCACCACGGCGGGAGCGCTCGCCGAGCGGCTGGTGCGGAATCCACCGCCCCACTCGCGCAGCGCGGCTGAGATCGACGCCGACATTCGTGACGCTCGCGAGAGCTGGGGTTCGTAGGGCGTGATCTACCTCGACTCGTGCATCCTCATCTACGCCGTCGAAGACGAGGGTGAGCGCGGCCGGCTGGCGCGCCAGGCGCTCGCCGATCACGCCGATGATGAGCTGGTGGTGTCACCGCTCGTGGTCATGGAGTGCCTGACCGGCCCGTTGAAGCGCGGCGACCTCGCCCTCGTCGACTACTACCGGGCGACGCTCGACGCCGTCGGGCGGACGCCGTTCGACGAGGCGGTGTTCGTGCGGGCCGCCGAGTTGCGCGCCCGGCACGCGATATCGACTCCGGATGCCCTGCACCTCGCCGCGGCGCAGAAGGCCGCGTGCACGGCGCTCTGGACGAACGACCGTCGCCTCGAGCGTGCCGCCCACGGTCTCGCGGTGGCCATCTTTGAGGCGTCGTGAGCGCGCGGGTCGCGGGGGTCGACCTCGCGGCGGAGGCGGCGGGCACCGCGGTCGCGGTGTTGCGGATCGACCGCGGAGCGCTCGACCCGGGCGCCGGGGGAGGGTCTGGAGGGGCGACCGTCGTGCTCGAGTCGCTGCGGCTCGGCGTCGACGACGCGGCGCTGCTCGCGGCGACCCGCGACGCGCGCCTGATCGGCATCGACTGCGCGCTCGGCTGGCCGGTCGACTTCGTCGACTTTGTCGGCCGGCAGGCCTCGGGGGAGCGACTGGCTGACTCCGACACCGGCGACCTCGCGTGGCGCCGCCGCCTCGCGTTCCGCGAGACCGACCGCGTCGTCACCGAGCGCACGGGCGCGCGGCCTCTCAGCGTGGCGACCGACCGGCTGGGCATGACGGCGCTGCGGTGCGCGGTGCTGCTCGACCGGCTGGCGGGCGACGGGCGCGTGGTCGATCGCTCGGGGGAGCATCCGAGTGTCGTCGTCGAGGTGTACCCCGCGATGGCGCTGCGCGTGTGGGGGCTCGCGGCGCGCGGCTATAAGGCGGCGGGCGGTGCGGCCGCGTCAGCGGCGATGGATGCGCGCACCGCGCTCATCGACGACGTGAGCCGCGCGGCTCCGTGGTTGCAGCTCGGCGAGCACCGCCGCACCCTCATGCGGGAGTCGGCCGATGCGCTCGACGCGGTGCTGGCCGCGCTGGTGGCGCTGGCGCACGGAGCCGGGGCGAGCATCCCGCCCGAGCCGCAGCAGCGGAAGCGCGCGCGGGTGGAGGGCTGGATCGCGATCCCGACGGTCGGGCTCGCCCAGTTGGGCGCGATACTCTAGAGGTTTGGGGCCGAGCCGCGTTCTGCGGTGCCCCTGTGAGGGAGTTGCGTGGTGGCTGGGTCGTCGACGGAAGAGTGCATCCACGGTTTCGAGCCGGGCATGTGCGCCAGTTGCTTCCCGCCGCCCCCGCCTGTGGCGCCGGCTCCCGTGCGTCGCGCCCCTCGGCAAGCCGCGCGCAGCCTGCGCAGCCCCGCCGCGGGTGCGACCGGCAAGGCCGCCGAGGTGCGCCCGCCGAACCTGCCGCAGCGCATCTTCCACGTGACCCACATCAGCAACCTGCCGTCGATTCTCGAGGCCGGGCAGCTGCTGCCGCCGTCGGAGGCCGCGCCCGAGCTGCGCCTCGCGAGCGAGCTCACCCTCGAGCTGCGCGCCTCGGCGCCGGTGCCGGGCGACGGTAGCTACGACGACGACGGCATCGAGCGCACGGCTGCCGACTGCGTGGCGTTCAGCTTGACGCCGCAGGCGACCTGGTGGCTCGAGGTGCAGGAGGGTGCCCCCGGGCCGACGTGGAGCGCCGCGGCGAAGGCCGCATCCACCGTCGACTTCGTCGTTCTGGGCGTCGACATCGCGGCCGTGTCGAACACGGTCGTCGTGACCGACGGCGACGCGGCGGCTCCGGCGACGACGCTCGGCATCGGAGTCGAGGGCCGGCAGCGGATGCTCGCGCGCGCCGCCGGCAGCCCCGAGGGTCTGCAGGCCGCCGAGGCGCTCGTGCCCGGCCCGGTGTCGCTCGCGACCGTGGCGCTCGTCGCCGTGGCGAACGACCGTCGCCGCGACGAGGTGCGCGACCTGCTGAAGGCGGCGGGCGTGACCGCGAAGGTCGCCGTGTACCCGCCGTGGTTCGTGCCGAAGGTCGACGACTAGGGGCTTCTCGCTACGAGGCCACTCTCGAAGTAGTCTCACGGTTATGGCCCGCATGATCCCGCCGACCATCGGCGATGACGCCCCTCCCGGCGAACATGCCGTCTTCGCGGTGCTGCGCGATGCGCCCGACGACTGGGTCGTCTTCCACTCTCTCGAGATCGCGCACCACGTCAGCCAAGTGCAGGGCGAAGCCGACTTCGTCGTCGTCGCGCCCGGGCACGGCGTGCTCGTCATCGAGGTGAAGTCGCACGAGAGCATCGAAGCCGACGGCGAGGGACGCTGGCGCTACGGCAAGCGCGACTGGGTAACCCGTAGCCCCTTCGAGCAGGCGTCGGGGGCGCAGCACTCGATCATCGAGTTTCTCGAGTCGCGCGGGGCCGGACCCGTGGGGTATCCGATCTTTCACGCGGCGTGGCTCACCCAGCTAAGCAAGAGCAAGTTCAGCGCCGGCATCGGCTGGCACGAGTGGCAGCTACTCGATGCCGCCGATCTTGCGGCCGACAAGGCGCCCGGTGCGATCATCCGCACCCTGAACAAGGCGAGCGCGCACCTGGCCGAGACGATCAGCGGCTACCGCCGCGTTGAGGGTCAACCCGACCAGGCGCACACCGAGCGCATCACCGAACTACTGACCCCGCGCTTCCAGCTTGAGCTCAGCGCGAAAGAGCTGGCCCGCCGCCGCGAGCACGAGCAGGCCACGTTCACCGCCGAGCAGGTGAAGATTCTGGACGTGGTCGGCAGCAACCCGCGGCTGCTGGTCGAGGGTCCGGCTGGGTCGGGCAAGACGTGGGTGGCCGCCGAGGCTGCCCGACGCGCGGCAGAGAGTGGCAAGCGCACGCTCGTCGTCGTGTTCAACCGGCTCATCGAGGCGCGGCTGGCCGAGCTGTGCGGTGAGGGCATCGAGGTGCGGCGCATCCACTCGCTGATGGCGCAGGTGGTCGACCGGCACGCGGGCAAGAACGAGGCAGTGCGCAAGCTCGCGAGCCGGCAGCGTCTGCTCACAGCCGGAATCCTCGGGGATCTCCAACGCCATTAGAGCTAGCGGCCGCGGGATCCCAAGGGCTCAAGCGTTGTCGCCGTGGCCTTCTTCCCACCCCACCGCGATTGCCCGATCCTGCCGCGAAGCGCCCGTCCGCTAGTGCGTCCGGGTCTGCACTCGAACAGGTCCGAGACACATCCAGTGACGCAATTCGTTGGCTACCACCTTCTAGCTTTGTGATTCTCTCTTCTCACGCCGTTGGCTCTCGATGACCTTTCCAAAGTTGACTGTTGTCTCATCATCATCGCGGCTGTGCTTCACGTAGCCGGTATTCGAGCTTGTCACGTCCTCGGCGTCGTCGTCCCCGCCAGCAACGCTGTCCTCAAAACCAGGGCGTGTCATCAGGTGCCTCCTAGAGTCTCAAATGAAAAGGTGATGCAAAGAGCGGTAGTCGACAGAATCAACAGGACGAAGCCGGTGGAAACCAATAGGGATCGATTCTTCAGGTCGCCCTCGCGCGCGACGAGAACGTGCGCCTTGTCAAGCACGAGCTGTCGTTCAACCGTCGCCGCAGTGAGCTGTGAGTCGACGTACTTGTCAGCTAGCCGTTGAGGCAATAGCTCAATGCGCTGGCCAGGGCGCAGAGCGAGAGCAGACCCAACGAGAGCGAGGCAAGCGAGCACCAAGGCCGCTAGCCCAACTATCGGTTGAACTTCCCAAAGGCGGCTGGAGGTCGCCGCGATGACCACACCGGCCGCCACTGCAAGAAAAGAACCCTTCGACATGATGCTCGAATGACGCGCCGAGGCATCTGCGCCAAGGCGGTCCAGTTCCTCATGAATCAAGCGAATACGCGAGAAGCTCCGGCGGGCGAGCTC
The DNA here is from genome assembly GCF_024362325.1 of Microcella humidisoli. Taxonomy (NCBI): domain Bacteria; kingdom Bacillati; phylum Actinomycetota; class Actinomycetes; order Micrococcales; family Microbacteriaceae; genus Microcella; species Microcella humidisoli. The sequence continues at coordinate 68,274 of NZ_CP101497.1, read as the reverse complement.
CACTTCACGTTTCTTACTCATAGCAGGATTGTAGGGAGATCGAGCCAAACTCAGAAGCTACTGGGTTCTCTGAGAGCGAATCTTCCACCGTGCGCGTCACTTGATGCGGGTCAAGCGTCCGTGGTGACCGCAAGACTCATCTCGACCCACCCTCACGAATAGAGTGGGCTCACGAGCACCCCGGGGCTAAGGCGCCCCGTCCTGGCCGGAGGAAAAACGCACTAGTGATGAACTCGACTGCCCTGCAAGACGCGCCAGCGACTCCCGATACCCCCAACGTCGCCCCCGGTTCGGTCGTCGTCGTCCGCGACGCCGAATGGCTCGTGACCAGCACCGAGATGACCACCTCGGGCCTCCTCGTCCGCGTGCAGGGCCTGAGCGAACTCGTGCGCGACACCACCGCAACGTTCTACAGCGGAATCGACGAGATCGTCCCGCTCGACCCGGCGGCCGCAACCGTGGTGGCCGACGCATCGGGCAAGTACGCCACCGCGAAGCTTTGGCTAGAGGCGACGCTTCGCAAGGCGCCGGTTCCGATGAACGCCCCGAACCTCACGGCTTCGACCAGCATGCTTGTTGACCCGCTCGAATACCAGCGCGCCGCGGTGCGCAAGGCGCTCGACCCGGCGAATCTGCGGCCGCGCATCCTGCTCGCCGACGCGGTGGGCCTCGGCAAGACGGTCGAGATCGGCATGATCCTGGCCGAGCTGGTGCGCCGGGGGCGGGGCGAGAGCATCCTGATCGTGACGCCCAGGCACGTGCTCGAGCAGATGCAGCACGAGATGTGGTCGCGATTCGCGCTGCCGTTCGTGCGCCTCGACTCGGTGGGTATTCAGCGGGTGCGGCAGAAGCTGCCGGCCACCCGCAACCCGTTCAGCATGTACAAGCGCGCGATCATTTCGATCGACACCCTCAAGCAAGAGAAGTACCGCCGCTACCTGCAGAAGCATCGTTGGGATGCCGTCGTCATCGACGAGTCGCACAACATCACCGGCGCTACCCAGAACAACCGCCTCGCGCGCATGTTGGCCACCAACGCGGAAGCGCTCATCCTCGCCAGTGCGACCCCGCACAACGGCAAGAAAGAGTCGTTTGCCGAGCTCATTCGCCTGCTCGAGCCGACCGCGGTGGACCCTGCGGGCAACGTGCTCGAAGACGAGGCGAAGAACCTCATTATCCGCCGCCACCGGCACAGCGACGAGGTGGCTCGCGAGGTCGGCTCCGATTGGGCTGAGCGCAAGCCAGTGCAGCACAAGCTGCTGGCCGCGAGCCCGGCCGAAAACGCCGTCGCGACCGAAATCTCGCAGACCTGGCTGCACCCGACCGGCTCGTCACCGTATTCGGGCGGCAACTCTACACTCTTTCCGTGGACGCTCGCGAAGGGCTTCCTGTCATCAATTCCGGCCCTGATTGAGAGCGTGGATGCTCGCAGCCGGTCTCTCGACCGCTCCACCCCATCCCAAGCAAAAGAACTCGAAGCCCTCGCCACCCTTCGGTCGTTGGCCGCGACAGCCCTCGAGCAGAAGTCGGCCAAGTACGAGGGCCTGAAGGCGTACCTCGCGCAGATCGGTGTCTCGGCGAAGGACGACAATCGCGTCGTCATCTTCTCTGAGCGTGTGCCCACCCTGAAGTGGCTGCGCGAGAGCCTAAAGCGCGACCTGAAGCTGAAAGACGAGCAGATTGCGGTGCTGCACGGCGGCTTGACCGACGTCGAGCAGCAGGAGGTGGTGGAGAGCTTCAAGCAGGCAGCCTCGCCGATTCGAGTGCTCGTGACTGGAGACGTGGCCTCCGAGGGTGTCAACCTGCACTCGCAATGCCATGAGCTCGTGCACTACGACATTCCGTGGAGCCTGATCCGCATCGAGCAGCGCAACGGCCGCATCGACCGCTACGGTCAGCGCCACGCGCCGCAGATCACGACCCTGCTGCTTGAGCCCGATGACGCGAAGTTCTCGGGCGACGTTCGAGTGCTCACTCGTCTCATCGAGCGTGAGGATGAAGCGCACAAGGCGCTCGGCGACGTCGCCTCGCTCATGGACAAGTACAGCGCCGCCGACGAAGAAGAAGAGATCCGTAAGGTTCTCGCCGGAGAACGCGACTTCGACGACGTCGTGAAGACCGCCGACAAGGTGATGAGCGAGACCAACTCGGTCGCAGCCCTCCTCGCCCGCATCAGCCAGCAGGGCCAGAACTCCCTCGGCCCCGCGCCCGACACGGACGACGAGCCCGACACTCCCACGGGCACCGCAACCGACAGCGACTCGACCCGGCTCTTCTCCGACGACATCGCTTTCCTGCGGTCCGCCCTGCACCTCGCCTTCGAGACGCCCGCCGACTCACTCGAGCGCGGCGGCGTTGAGTGGCGCGAGTTTCCGAATGACGGAATCGTGCAACTCAGCCCGACTCGTGACCTCGTCCAGCGCCTTGAGGTGCTGCCTCAGACCTACCTGCGCGAGCGCGACGTGACGACGCTGTTCAAGCTCGCGACGACGAAGAAGCGCGCGAACGACCTGCTTGCCGATGCGCGCAACGACACGCGCAGCATCTCGTCGTGGCCCGAGGCGCACTTCGTGGGCCCGCTGCACCCGGTGCTCGACTGGGCGGCCGACCGCGCGCTCGGCGGCCTGGGCCGCAACGAGGTTCCCGCGATCCGTGGCGACGTCGATGCGCCCACGGTGCTGCTACTGGCGACGCTCAGCAACCGTCGCGGCCAGGTGGTGGCTCGCTCCTTCATCACGACCGTTCACCCCAACCCCGCTGCCCCCGAGCAGGCCTTTGCCACCGTGCACCCCTCTGCGGCCGAAGCCCTGCGCGACATGGGTCTCACCGACACGACGCCGAACCCTGGCCCGGTCGACGTGCGACCCTTGCGTGCCCTGATCCCTGCGGCGGTGAAGCGAGCGTTCGCGTCGGCCGAGCACCTCTCGGTCGTCTCGGGCGCCGACATCGAGAAGCGAATCGAACTGTGGGCCTCTCGCGTTGAGGACTGGCAGCACGGCGCCGACGCCCTCGACCAGATCGCTGGCCTGCGTGAACGTCGCGTCACCGTCGAGCAAGAGCGCGAGCTCGCCGAACAGATGCGCCCGCACCAGACCCTCGTGCGCCCGCTCGTCGTCGTCGTGCCCGCCGACACCCCGACCATGGAAGGAGCCTGACCATGGCCTCTGAAGCGTTCATCGTCGGCGAAGCCTGGCTCAGCGAGCACTACTTCACGACCGACGCTACGTCGCAGTCGTTCAAGTCCCGTGTGCTCGAGCGTCGCAAGAAGTTCGACGAGCAGCACGACGAAACGGGGGCTTCTGCGCTCAGCCGGTTCACGAGCATCCGGTCATCGATCGAGGCTTACCTCGCCTCCGTCGACACGAGCGAATCTGCCACAGTCGACCCTGCGAGCGTTCGCGCCGACTACGTCACCCCGCTGCTCACCGCCCTGGGCTTCATCGGTTCCGGTCTGGTGCACGAGCGCCGCGGCCCCGTCACGCGAGTGCATCGCCTCGGCATCACGGGGGATGCTCCGTTCGCGATCATCGAAGCCAAACCGGTCGACACTCACGAGCAGCTGCTGCAGAAGGACGCCAGCACCCTGCTCGAGAAGTACGCTCCCGAGGCTGACGAGAACCACCCGATCGACTCGGTGGCGCGAACCCTGTCGAGCCTCTTTGCCGACACCAACGGCCCCGCCTTCGCCCTCGTGCTCGCGGGTCAGTGGCTGCTCATCGCCGAGAACGAGCGTTGGCCCGAGGGGCGATACTTGGCCATCGACCTGCAACTGGTCTGCCAGCGCAACGAGACGAAGAAGGGCGGCGAGATCGACCGTCTGCTCGCCTGCGTCAGTGCCGACGCGCTCGCTCCCGATGAGGAGGGCGACATCTGGTGGTCGTCGGTGCTCGACGAGTCGGTCAAGCACACCGTCGGAGTCTCGCAAGATCTGCGCGAGGGCGTGCGGCATTCGATTGAGATCATCGCCAACGACGTGGTCGCTCGCCGCCGCCGCGCTGGCCTCGACCCGCTGCCCGGCGATCAGGCGCAGGTGCTCGCCAAGCAGGCCCTGCGGTTCCTCTACCGCATCCTCTTCCTCCTCTATGCCGAGGCCTCGCCCGAGCTCAAGGTTCTCCCCGCCGGAACCCCCGAATATGAGCAGGGCTACAGCCTCGACCGCCTGCGCGACCTGACCCTCGCATCGCTCTCAACCGAACGCGCCGAGCACGGCACGCACCTTTACGAGTCGCTCGCAGTGCTGTTCCGCCTGGTCGATCGCGGCCACGGCGTCGACCCTTCCCACCCCGGCGAGACCGACGACGAGGCGACGGATGCTCCCCGCGAGCTCGGCGAAGGCCTCGTCTTCCAGAGCCTGCGTGCCGACCTCTTCTTGCCCAAAGCAACGGCTCTTATCGACGAGGTCAAGCTCAGTGACCGTGAATTGCAGCGCGTGCTGCAGCACCTGCTGCTGAGCAAAGAGCAAAAGGGTCGCGACCGCGGCTTCATCAGCTACGCCGACCTCGGCATCAACCAGCTCGGAGCCGTCTACGAGGGACTCATGTCGTACACGGGCTTCTTCGCCGACGAGCAACTGCACGAGGTGGCGAAAGACGGCGACGCCTCGAAGGGCTCGTGGGTCGTGCCGGTCACCCGCTCGGGCCACCTCGACGAGAAAGACTTCGTCAAGCGCCCGCACCCGATCACCGGCGAGCCGCACCGTGTCGTGCACGAGCAGGGCAGCTTCGTCTTCCGCCTGGCCGGCCGCGAGCGCCAGCAGTCGGCCTCCTACTACACGCCCGAGGTACTCACCCGCTTCACCGTCGGTCAGGCGCTCGAAGAACTGCTCGATCAGAACGACGAGACCACCACAGCCGAGCAGATTCTCGAGCTGACGGTGTGCGAGCCGGCACTCGGTTCGGGAGCGTTCGCCATCGAGGCCGTGCGTCAACTCGCCGAGCAGTACCTCACGCGTCGACAGGCCGAGACGGGTGAGCGCATTGACCCCGACGCCTACCCGCGCGAGCTGCAGAAGGTCAAGGCCTACCTCGCCCTGCACAACGTCTACGGCGTCGACCTCAACGCCACAGCAGTCGAGCTGGCCGAGATCTCACTGTGGCTCGACACCATGGTCGAAGACCTGCAGGCACCGTGGTTCGGTCTGCACCTGCGACGCGGCAACTCGCTCATCGGGGCTCGCCGCGCCGTCTACACGGCCGCCCAGGTCGCCGACAAGGCGTGGCTCAATGCGGTGCCCCGTGACATTCCGCTCACCGAACTCGCCGACGACTTGCGCGAGGGCCGCCTCGGCTCTGGCCTCAACGGGGGAGTGCACCACTTCCTCCTGCCTGCTGCCGGTTGGGGCAGCGCGGTCGAGGCGAAAGAGGCGCGGGAGCTTGCCCCTGAGCGCACGAAAGAGCTCAAGGCCTGGCAGCGCGAGGTCACGCGCAAGCCCACCAAGAAACAGGTCGCTGCGCTGCAAGGCCTCGCCCTGCGCGTCGAGCGCCTCTGGCAGTTCGCGCTTCGCCGCTACGAGATCGCCGAGAGCCAGGTGCGCCGGCAGATTCCGCTTTGGGGTCGGGATGCTGAGCCCGCGCCGGCAGGCGATCGCGTAACCCGCGAGGAGATCGAGGCGACTTTTGCCGACCCCGATGGCGCCGTCCAGCGTCTTCGCCGCGTGATGGACGCGTGGAACGCGCTGTGGTTTTGGCCCTTGACCGACACGCTCACCCAAGGGGTCAAGCCGCCCACGCTCGATGAGTGGATCGCCGGGCTCGAAGCCCTGCTGGGGAAGCATGTGGAGACCTCGGCGAAGCTGTTGGCCCAAGGCCAAGCGATGCTCGACACCGGGTCATCGTGGGTTGCCCTCGGTGACGCCGAGCAGGCTGACCTGGGGTTCGCTGGTGCAGGAACGGTGGACGCGGTCTTGGCTCACCACCGATGGCTCGTGGTCGCTGAAGGCGTCGCTAGTCGGCAGGGTTTCTTCCACTGGCAAGTCGATTTCTGTGCGCCATTCTCACGCGGCGGTTTCCATCTTCAGGTGGGGAACCCGCCGTGGGTTCGTCCCCGGGTTGTTGCGGATGCGTTGCTCGCGGAGGGTGATCCTTGGTGGCAGCTCAAGGGCAAGGCATCCCAGGCCGACGAAGCACGGCGGCGCGTGGTGACACTCGCGCTGGAGGGGGTTGCCGACCTTGTTGTCGAGTCGACCGTCGACACGGTTGCGGGGGCAGCGTTTGTCGGCGCGGGTGTGAACTACCCGTACCTCGAAGGGTTACAGCCCGATCTCTACAGGTGCTTCATGCAGCAGACGTGGAGACACCAATCGGCGACAGGCGTCGTGTCGATGATTCACCCCGAGAGTCACTTCACTGACGAGAAGGCTGGTCCCCTTCGTGCGGCGACGTACCGTCGGTTGCGGCGGCACTGGCAGTTCGTGAATGAACTGGTCCTCTTCGAGATTGACCATCACGTGTCTTATGGAGTCCACGTCTATGCGGGTGAAGGTGACGTTCAATTCCTGATGGCGTCTTCGCTATATCACCCGTCAACTGTCGAGCGCTCGCTCGAGCACGATGGAACCGGCCCGGAACCTGGGATCAAGAACGATGAGGGCAATTGGGACGTGCGCCCCCATCGCCGTCGCATCATTCCCGTCGATAGAGAGACTCTGCAGGCGTGGGCAGAGTTGCTGGGCGGTGATGACGGTGCGCCGTGGGACCAGACTCGGACTTTGTACGCCGTGAACGCGAGCTCCGCCGAGGTTGTTCGGGGGCTTGTCGGAGCCCGTCGACTGTCGGATCTACGGCTTCAATTCAACGTCGGTTTGACGGAGACTCAGGCCCGAGAGTCAGGGCTGATTGAGTACGGATGGGGTGCGCCCGACTCTTGGGATCGCGTCGTGCTGCAGGGGCCGAACCTGCACCTGTCGAGCCCGTTCTACAAGGCGCCCAACCCGACGATGAAGAACAACCTTGACTGGAGTCTCGTTGATCTTGAAGACCTTTCGTCCGACGCGGTTCCGATCACGTCGTACAAGGTCGCAAGCGACATGCAGATTTATGACTCGGGGTATGCGCGACTTGGTGACACCTCCGGCTCGATTCGCGAGACTGTGCGTGTTGCGTGGCGGGCCATGGCAGCGAATACCGGGGAGCGCACTCTAATTCCAGCGTTGCTCCCTGCTGGGCCGGGACACATCAATGGCGTCTTCTCGGCCGCATCTCCCACCGGGGACGTTCGCGATGTTGTCCTTGCCGTGGGTGCGATGTCGAGCTTGCTGGCCGACTTCTTGGTTCGCGCCGCCCCTAAGAGCGGCATCTACATGAGTTCTGCGGAACGTACGCCCCTGCCGCCCCGAGGGTTTGTGCTTGAAGATCACCTGATTTTGCGCGTGCTTCGCCTCAACGCTTTGGTCGATCGCTTCGGGCAGATCTGGGCTGATACTGCGCCCGAGGAGGGAACCTCGCTTGGTTGGGCCGGTGGGTTGAGTTACCCAGGCCGTGTGGCTCTGGAGAAGTATCCGAAAGTCTGGGATGCGAGTGTTCCGCTTCGACGAGCGTCGGATCGTCGCCAAGCCGTTGTTGAGATTGACGCCCTGATGGCGCTCAGTCTCGGTTTGACTGCCGACGAACTGTGCACCGTGTATCGCACGCAGTTTGCCGTCTTATTTGGCTATGACCGTAAGTCGTCTTACTACGACGCCAACGGACGACTCGTTCCCAATGAGGTGCTCAGTAGCTGGCGCCAGATGGGTACCGCACTTTCGGGTGAAGACAGAACAGCGACGAACGCCTCAGGCATCACCTACACATACGAACTGCCGTTCGTGACGCTTGATCGCGAGGCTGACATGCGTCAGGCGTACGCCCACTTCGAGCGGTTGCTGCAGGAGCGATCGTGAGCGAACTGCTGCCGAGCATCCAGGCTGCCGATGTGCGTGCCGGGCTAGTCGATTATCTGACCACCACGTTTGCGCTGGCCGACGGTGAGACGCGCGATGCGCTCGACCGGTTCCTGAGTCATCCCGAGAATGGCGTATTCAAGGGGCCGTACGTGCGGTTGCGTCTGCCGTTCAAGCCTGCTGAACCGGGAGCCGAGAGCGTTCTCGAATGGTTCGACGGTCTTCCGCCTTACGGGCACCAGGCTGCCGCCTTCGCACGGCTGAGTAGCGCGAACCTCGGGCCCGATAAGCCGCGACCGCTGCCGACACTCGTCACGACGGGCACCGGCTCGGGCAAGACCGAGGCCTTCCTGTACCCGATTCTTGACCACGTTCTGCGCGCCAAGAAGCAGGGTGTGACGGGCATCAAGGCGCTGATCCTTTATCCGATGAACGCGCTCGCCAACGACCAGGCCCGCCGACTGACCGAACTGATCAGCACCAAGCCAGCGCTCGGCGGCATCCGTGCCGCGCTGTACACAGGGCAGAAGGGGCCTGAGCGGTCATCGGTGACCGCGGAAGGTCTCATCACCAAGCGCGAGGTAATCCGCGAAGACGCGCCCGACATTCTGCTGACCAACTACAAGATGCTCGACCAGTTGCTGCTGCGCCCTGCCGACCAGACGCTGTGGAAGCAGAGCGCCACGAGCTTGCGCTACCTCGTGCTCGACGAGTTTCACACCTACGACGGAGCCCAGGGCACCGACGTCGCCATGCTGCTGCGCCGCCTCGGCCTCGCGCTCAAGCGGAACTGGCCCGCGGAGAGCGCCCTCATCGACGATGCCGCACGAGAGCGTCCGCTCGGGCTCATCACGCCGGTCGCGACCTCGGCCACCCTGGGCGACAAGGGCGACCCGGCCGTAATGACGGGCTTCGCTCGCACGGTGTTCGGCGACGAGTTCGATGCCGATTCAGTGGTGACCGAGACGCGTCTCGCGCTGGACGAGTGGGTGTCGGGCGCCGCCGACGTGATCGCTGACGCCGGGCTCACCGTGCGCGACGTGGATGATTCCCTGCTGGGGGAGGTGCTTGACCGACTACCCGGTGACGACACGGACGACCTCGCGGGTGACACGGTGACCGCCGTCTTCGGCACGCTCTACGGCGCGGGTCATGCGGGCGAGGCGACGGCCGTATTCGCGGGGGCGGATGAGTCGCTGCTGCTCGCGGCCAGCCGCGCGCATCCATTTCTGCAGGATTTGTATCAGGCCGCGCACGATCCGATCTCCATCGCCGACCTGGCCGGCCGATTGCTCGGTGCGGGTCTGGGTGCTCAGCAAACCGCCGTGCAGCGCGACGCCGGCCGGGTGCGCGCTCTCGAGCACATCATCGCCGCTCTTGGTGCCGTGCGCGCTCGCCACGGTCGGGAGGCGGCGTCGGTCGACCTCAACCTGTGGGTGCGGGCGCTGAGCCGCCTTGACCGAACCGTCGAGAGCATCCCGCGGTTCCACTGGTCTGATGACGGGCCCGACCTCGGCGACGCGCTCAACGGTGAAGGTGCCGCACCCGCGCTATTTCCTGCTCTGTACTGCCGACACTGTGGTCGCAGTGGCTGGGGGGTGCAGCTCGCCTCTGTCGGCGAAAGCCTCGACGCCAACGACGTCGACATTCGCCGCAATCACGCCAAGCGAGAGGGGCGCTTTCGGGCGCTCATCCATGCGCCACTCGAAGGCGAGCGCCACCGCGCCGCCCTCGAGGCGCGCCAGCCGGGCGTTGACGGGGTCATGTGGTTCGACCCGGTGCAGCGGGGGCTTCTCACCGCGCTTCCCGCGGAGAGTGACGCCCTGCCCGTTCTCGCCCTCAGCGACAAAGACGCTGACGACGACTCGCGGAAAGACGTGTGCCCGAACTGTCGGCAGACCGACGGCATCCGCTTCCTCGGTAGCGCCATTGCCACTCTGCTCTCCGTCAGCATCACCACGATCTTCGGCGACCGGCACCTCGACGCAGCCGAGAAGAAGGCTCTCGTCTTCACCGACAGCGTGCAAGATGCAGCCCACCGCGCCGGGTTCGTGCAGAGCCGGTCGCACGTGTTCAGCCTGCGCAACGCCATGCGCGACGCCGTCGGTGACGAGACGGTCAGCCTCGACGATCTGGTCGAGCGCATGATCAGCCGAGCAACCGACCCCTTCGAACGACACCGGATGCTCGCCCCCGACATCGTCGACCGCGAGCTCTTCGCCCCCTACTGGAACACGCCGCTCGGCGCCGCCGTGCCCACCAAGACCCTCACCGCCGTGCGACGGCGCCTGCGCTTCGACGTCGCGCTCGAATTCGGTCTGCAGTCACGCGTCGGTCGCACACTCGAGCGCACGGGGAGCCTCGCCGTCTGCGTCGACGCCGGGCCGGCGTCGCGACTCGAGACTCTCGGGCGCACGGTGCTCAAGGAGTACGAGACGGGCGCGATGCTCGATGACGCCCTCGCGGCCGACTCAGCCTCGGTCGTGCGCTGGGTGCGCGGAGTGCTCGAGCGCATGCGCGAGCGCGGCGCCATCGAACACGAGTGGCTGCGCAAGTACGTGCAGGGCGACGGGCAACGTTGGGCCGTCTGGGGCGGTCGCACGAAGGGTGTCGGTATGCCCGCGTTCCCGGCTGGGCGGGAGGCTCCCGCCTTCCCTCGGGTCGGCAAGGGCCTGGGGGGCGCCGGCTACAAGGCCTCGAACCTCGACCACGCGAGCTCGGCGCAGAGCTGGTACGCGCGGTGGGCATCCCGCACCATCGGGGTGACGCCGAGCGAAGGCGCGACGCTCACCAGGATGCTGTTCACGGCGCTCGAAAACGCCGACGTTGTGGTTGGCGAGACCATCGGCGACAGCTCGTCGACGGCCTACCAGTTGCGGGCCAGCTCGGTACTGGTCGCACCCATCAGAGAGGCCGAGCGGCTCGCGGGCAGCACGCTGCTCGTCTGCGACATCTGCCGCAATCCCGTGCCCGGCGCCGTTGCCGTTGTTGACCAGCTCGCGGGCGGGCCGTGCACGGCCATTCGCTGCGACGGCACCCTCGAGCGTGAGCCGCTCGGCCCGGTCGACTTCTACCGCCGTCTGTATGACGAAGGGTCGGTGCGGCGCGTGCTGGCGCGCGAGCACACTGGTCTTCTGCCCGACGAGACGCGGCTGGCCTACGAGAACGGATTCAAGTCGGCCGACCAGCAGCCCGACGCGCCCAACGTGCTCGTCGCGACCCCCACCCTCGAGATGGGTATCGACATCGGCGACCTCTCTGCCGTCGTACTCTCGGGGCTGCCCCGCACGGTCGCCTCCTACCTGCAGCGGGTGGGTCGTGCCGGGCGTCACACCGGTAACGCCCTGGCGCTCGCGTTCGTAGAGGGTCGCGGCGACCAGCTACCGAAGCTCGGCGACCCGCTCTCGGTGATCAACGGTGAAGTGCGCCCGCCCGCCACGTACCTCGACGCCACCGAGATTCTGCAGCGGCAGTACATCGCGTCGATCATCGACGAGCTCGCCTCTGCGGGCAAGCTGGGTTCGGTGCGCGTGGCACGTGACGTCCTGGCCTCCACCGACGGCGACAGCTTGCTTGGCACGGTCATCGACGAAGCCGAGACCCGCGCGGATGAACTGCTCGATCGCTACATCGGTACCTTCGGCGGCCAACTGCGTGACTGGGCAGTGGATGCCCTGCACCAGTGGGCCCGCCGCCCCGAGGGCTCGACCGACGTCGACCGCACGAGCCCGCTCGCCCACACGATCATCGGCGCGAGTCAGCGGTGGACGCAGGAGCGCGAGGTGCTCGGCCTGCGCCGCAAGGCCATCAGCGACACGCTGCCGGATCTCGAGGCCGCCGCCAAGCACCCCGCGGCGACCGAGGATGACAAGACCGACTGGCGTGCGGCCAAGGCGTCGCTCGCCATGGTGATGCGACAGATCAAGAACATCAACGATGAGCCCTGGGTAGCGGCTCTTGAGCGGTACGGCGTTCTGCCGAACTACTCGCTGCTCGACGATTCGGTCACGCTTGACGTCGCCATCAGTTGGATCGACCCCGAGACCGGAGACTTCGAGCACTCGAGTGCGGAATATGCGCGGCACGCGAGCATCGCTATCAGCGAGCTCGCGCCCGGCGCGCACTTCTATGCGCAGGGGATCGAGATCGAGATCGACGCCGTCGACCTCGGGCCCGAGGGGTCGAACGTGCAGAAGTGGGTCTACTGCCCGGCGTGCGGGTTCGCCCGCGATACGGCAATGCCGGTGGATGCTGCCACCGCGGCCGCCTGCCCCCGCTGTGGCCACACCGGCATTGTGGACGCTGCTCAGACGATGGACGTCGTCGAGCTCGAACACGTCACCGCCGAGGTGCGGCGCGACGAGTCGGTGATCAACGATCGCAGTGACGAACGTGAGCGTGAGCGCTTCACTGTGCAGATCGCCGCCGACATTGATCCGAAACAGGTCGAAAGCCAGTGGTATGTCGAAGGCTCGTCGTTCGGCGTCAAGCTGCTGAGGTCGATGACCATCCGCTGGGTGAATCTCGGCCGACAGCTCGGGTCGGGCCCGTCGCGTTTCCTCAGTGGCCACGAGCACCTGTCGCCCCTGTTCCGGGTCTGTGCGGCGTGCGGCAAGCTCGACAAGCAAGGCAGTGCGAACTCTCGTCGTGAGCACCGAGCCTGGTGTCGCTACCGTTCGTCGAGCGAAGAGCACGTGCGCACGGTTGCGCTCACGCGAACGCTCACGACGCAGGGCCTGGTCATTCGCTTGCCCACCTCGGTCACCGTCGGCGACTCGATTGCGTTGCCGAGCCTGTCGGCCGCGGTTCAACTGGGTCTGCGCGAGATCATCGGCGGCGATCCCGACCATCTGCAGCTCGTGACCATCATCGAGCCGGTGAACACCGGGGGAGACGAGAACGCCACAGCGCTGCTGGTGCACGACACGGTGCCCGGTGGCACCGGCTACCTCGCCGATCTGGCTGCCCACGAGCGCATCCGCGAGGTGCTCGAGGCCGCCTGGCGGGTCGTCGCCAACTGCGAATGTCGCAATGAGGCGCGCGCGGCGTGCCACCGCTGTTTGCTGCCGTTCGCGCCGGGGCTCAACGTCGAATCGGTGTCGCGCGCGAGTGCCGAACGCAACCTGCGGCGCATTCTCGGCGTCGACGAAAACGATCAGCCGACGCCGTGGTCAATCACCACCGTCGACCCCGGAGTCGACGACCCCGAGTCGCACCTCGAACAGTGGTTCCGCAAAGTCTTCATCGAACGTGCCAAGACTCTCGGCGGCGCGATTCGCGAAGTGCCGGGCCCGTGGGGCAACCGAGTCGAGGTCAAGGTCGCTGGCCGAGTCTGGATGCTCACGCCCCAGGTGTTCGTCGCCGGCAGTCGCCCCGACTTCGTGCTGGCGCCCATTGGCGGCGGTGCCCGTCCGATCGCGATCTTCCTCGACGGGTACAAGTACCACGCATCCGTGCAGCACAACCGCATCGCGGACGACGCCCAAAAGCGCACCGCCCTGCGCCTTCACAACCACCACGTGCTCGCCCTCACCTGGGACGACATCAAGCGGGTCGATGAAGGCGCTGCCGAGCTGACCCCGTGGTGGTACGACGAAGCATCGGTCATCGTCGCCGGCCAAGCGTTTGGTCTCTCGCCGGCAACACTTCAGACCGTCACGCAGAACCCGATGACCCACCTGATGGAGTGGATGCTCGACCCCGACTCGGCCCAGCGTCGGTGGGCATCCGTTGCCCAGTCGCTGCCGGTGTTGACGGCCGCGCCCTTCAGCACTTTCGCGTCGAGTGTCGGCACGAGGGAAGCGCTCATGCAGCGAGCGATCGACGTGGCTGAGGGCGCGAACCTCGGATCGGGGTTGAGCGACGACACCTGGCACCTTGCTCGCGACGGCGTAGTGATGGCCACCCGGTATGACGCTGACCGCAACGCCAGCAACGTCGTACTTCTGCTGGATGATCGCACTGAGACGGTAGCCCGCGAGGGCTTCGTCAATGGATGGCGCACCTGGTTGCGACTCGCGAATCTGCTCGGCCCGGCCGTCGTCGATGGTGAAGTTGAGATCGTCGCGCACTCGATCGCTGAGCACGTCACCGACGAGCGAGTCCGCTCCGGTGACGAGCTCGTCGACTTGGCCCTGCCGGCTGCATGGCGCGAGGCCCTGCAGTATGCGACCGCGGGGGAGCGCGACTTCTTGACCGAGCTGGCGGGTCTCGGCGGTGTTCCGGTGCCCGAGCTCGGTGTCGACCTTGCCGACGGAATCCCGGTCAGCATGGTGTGGCGCGAGGCGCGTGTGGTCGTGGCGTACGACCTGACCGACAGTGACCGCGTCGCGTTGACAGCCGAGGGCTGGACCCTCGTTGACCCAGACCCGCTCGCAGTGCAGGCGGCGTTGAAAGTGGAGGAATAGCCAATGCCCAACGTCCAGTTTGCGAAGGTCAGAGAGCCTCGGCACGACGCCGCTGTCAAGGCGAAGATCTTCACCTTCGTGCAGAAACTCACGGAAGACGACACCACGGCGGCTTTGCATATCGAGCCCATGCAACAGGCTGCTGACTCGCGTGCGCGAACAGGCCGCGTTGATCAGTTCTGGCGAGCGGTGCTGTACCGGATTGATACGCCCACGGCTGGGACGACTTATGTGTACGCCGGAACGTGGCCGCACGATCAGGCGATCGAGCGTGCGCGCACCCGCGCGTTGCGCATTAATCCAGTAACCGGCGTCATCGAGTTCTACGAAGCGATTGGAGAAGGCGGCGGGGCGCAAGGCGTCCCAACAGCCTCGCCCTCCTTGCCTGCGCCTGCGCCGAAGAAGGAGTCGTATCTCGGTACGAACGGCTATCTTCGCCCCGAACTCGAGGCCCTCCTCGGCTTCGACCCGGCGGTAGCGGACGCGCTCTACGCGGCGACGTCCGACGACGAGCTTTTGGCGATCAGCGAGAACCGTGAGAACGAGTGGGAGCGCCTCGCGATTCTGGGCCTCGCAGTGCTGGACACGATCGATAAGATCCGTGCCGACCTGAGGCTCGACCATCAGGAGGACGTGCCCGATGACGCCAGCGACGACGAGCGGCTGCAGAAGGGGCTTGAACACCCCGCTGCCAAAATGCAGTTCACCTTTATTGATAACGACGAAGAGCTGCGTCGTGTCATCGAGGGCGAAGACTTCGGCGCATGGCGAGTCTTCCTGCACCCGGAACAGCGCGAGTACGCCACGAAGTCGCGCAACGGCGCGTTCCGCCTGACGGGCGGAGCCGGCACCGGCAAGACCGTCGTCCTTCTTCACCGAGCCCGGCACCTCCACCGAGCCAACGTGACCGGCCGTGTGATTCTGACAACCTTCAACCGTTCGCTCGCCGAGGCGCTCAAGCGCGACCTCGAGCGCCTGGATGGGTCGATCGTGCGCGTCGAGAAGCTGGGCGAGGCGGGCGTGCTGGTGCGTGGTGTCGATCAACTCGCGGCAGCAGTGCGCGACCAAGCGGGAGCTGCCTTCTGGGCGAGCGCGGAGGCTGTATATGGTTCTCCCATCGAGCCGCGCAATCCGTTCGACGGAAACCAGGAGACCTCGTTCTGGCAAAGCGCAATTGACTCGGCTGGTCAGTCGCTTCCGCCGCAGCTTCAGTCACCTGCCTTCTTTGAAGGTGAGTATCTGCACGTCGTCCTTTCACAGTCGATCACTACACGCGAGCAGTACTTCACCGCCCGTCGACCCGGCCGTGGTGTCGCTCTCGACCGTCGGAAGCGTGCGGACGTGTGGACGGTCATCGAGGCGTACCGCCAGGCGACCTCGCTGGCCGGCAAGATGAGCTTCGCGGAGTTGGCGGCGGTCGCCACTGCCACCCTGAATGCGGGAGCCATGGACGGCGCGCCCGCCGACCACCTACTCGTGGATGAGGGTCAGGACTTGTCGCCTCTGCACTGGGGGCTGCTTCGAGCTCTGGTTGCTGAGGGGCCGGACGATCTCTTCATTGCCGAGGACTCGCACCAGCGCATCTACGGCCAGCGTGTCGTGCTGTCGCGTCACGGCATTGCGATTCGTGGTCGGTCGCGCCGCCTGACCCTCAATTACCGCACGACACAGCAGAACCTCGGCTTCGCCATGAGTGTGCTGGAGGGTGGTGAGTACCTCGACGTCGAGGAAGGTCAGGAAGAGGTCAACGGCTATCGATCTTCCCGTCGCGGCCCGGCACCTCTTCTGGTTGGGAATCCCAACGCGACTGCCCAGTACGAGACAGTCGCGGCCACGGTACGCGGCTGGATCGAGGAGGGCGTACCTCCACAGAACATCGCCATCCTCGCGCGCACAAACAGCCGACGAGATGCCGTCAAGACGGCGCTCGCCGAGCGCGGCGTCACCGTCTCGGCCGTCATTTCGGGAGAAGGCCAGGGTGCGAGCCCGGTCGTCATGACGATGCACAACGCGAAGGGCCAAGAGTTCTCCCGCGTCGTGCTCTTCGACGTCTCCGAGGGGCAGATGCCCGCACCGTGGGCTCTCGACCAGGCGGCGCCCGAAGAGCGGGACGACGTGCTGTTGCGAGAGCGCTCGCTGCTCTACGTGGCGGCGAGCCGCGCCCGCGACGAGCTCGTCATAACGTGGGGGGGGGAACCCTCAGTGTTGCTCAGCGGGTCCTGGAGCTAACGCGAGTTGCCGGTGCTTCGAAGCGATGCCGATAAACCGTTGCACTCGGTTGACGTCAGGAGGCAGTGAAGTTGGTGGGCGAAGAAGGGAACGCGACTCTGGGGACGCTGCAGAGTCTTGTTGCGGCCAGGTTCTATATCGTGACGAGGCAGCGGAACGCATGGCACTCAACCACTAGTAACGACTACCAAGGTCCGACGAGCCTCGCGGCCTCGTTCTGGGATGCCCGAATGGCTGCGGAACGCTGGCGCACCCAGGGCTCTCAGTTCACCATCCAGGAGATTCCCGGCCTCGTGTTCGGCGGTGAGTCGGCCCGCTATGCGCTAGTTGACTTCCACAACAACAATTCATTTGAGGCATGGGTGGGCAAGCCGTCTAAGTACCTGAAGGTTGGAACTCCCCTTCAGAAGGTGATTGACGGCTTCACGTGGTGGTTCTCGTTAGAAAACTGGCGGCCCTTCAAGCCGGCGAGCTCCTCCCTCGTATTGAGGGCGTTGAGAGACGACGAGCAGCCGGAGCGCGCCACCCCCGGCCACAGTTTTCGAGCGTGGTCGTCGGTTTTCTACGGGCCCGACACCTTCATCTCGTGGCACGAACACCCCGGCCGCCATCGATCAACCGGAACAATCCGCATCGTGAGGTCTTTCCAGCGAGCGAACCGCGTGACGCAAGAGGAGTCGTGATGCACGAGATCATCTGCCCCCACTGCGGCAAGTCCTTCACGATCGACGAGGCCGGATACGCCGACATTCTGAAGCAGGTTCGCGACGGCGACTTCGAGAAGCAGCTGAACGAGCGGCTCGAGCTCGCAGAGCGCGACAAGAAGCAGGAGTTGAAGCTGGCGCAGGCACGCGCCGAGGCCGAGCGGGCGAAGCTGCTCAGCGAGCTCGAACAGGCGAAGGCCGAGACGACATCCGCGGTTGAGTTGGCCGAGGCCAAGCTGGCCGCAAAGCTCCAGGACCAGCTGGCCGAGAAGGCTGCGGAGGTCGAGAGGCTGAAGGCGAGCATCCAGGCGTCAGATCAGGCGAAGCAGCTGGCCGTGATCGAAGCGACCACGCGCGTCGAGAAAGAGCGCGACCGGCTCAAGGCCGACCTTGAGATGGCTGAAGCGCAGAAGGCGCTCGGCGAGAAGGCGCTGCAAGACAAGTACGAGACGCAAATCAAAGATCGCGACGATGCGATCGAGCGACTCAAAGACATGAAGGCGCGGCTGTCGACCAAGATGGTCGGCGAGACGCTCGAGCAGCACTGCGAGACCGAGTTCAACCGCATACGCGCCACGGCGTTTCCGAAGGCGTACTTCGAGAAAGACAACGACGCGCGGTCGGGCAGCAAGGGTGACTACATCTTTCGGGATAGCGATGACGCCGGCACCGAGATCGTGTCGATCATGTTCGAGATGAAGAACGAGAACGATGGCACGGCCACCAAGAAGAAGAACGAAGACTTCTTGCGCGAGCTCGATAGGGACCGTACCGAGAAGGGCTGCGAGTACGCGGTGCTCGTGTCGCTGCTCGAGCCCGAGAGCGAGCTCTACAACAGCGGAATCGTCGACGTCTCGCACCGGTACCCGAAGATGTATGTGGTGCGTCCGCAGTTCTTCATTCCGATCATCACGGTGCTGCGCAATGCGGCGCTGGGGTCGCTGCAGTACAAGCAAGAGTTGGCGTTGGTGAAGGCGCAGAACGTCGACATCACCCATTTCGAGAGCGACCTCGAGACTTTCAAGACCGGATTCGCGCGCAACTACGACCTCGCCTCGCGCAAGTTTCAGGAGGCGATCGCCGAGATCGACAAGTCGATCGACCGGCTTCAGAAGGCGAAGGATGCCCTGCTCGGGTCGGAGCGCCAGTTGCGCCTCGCCAACGACAAGGCGCAAGACGTGAGTATCAAGAAGTTGACGCGGGGGAACCCGACGATGGCGGCGAAGTTCGCTGCGTTGGATGACGGTAGCGACTCGTAGAGTGGTGAACGACCCTCAAGGCCGAGACCAGGGTGGACCGTTGAAGCGAGGAGCGCCCCATGACCAACAATGAAGAAGTCGCTGTACAACGGTTCGTTGCGGACGGCTCGGAGATTGCCGTGTTCGAGTTCCAGGGGCGCATTCGCGACCTCATGGTGTCGAGCCTGACGACGAGCCTGCTGACCACCGGTAGCTACACGGATGACGGGAAGGCGATCTCACCGCACGGTGTGATGTCGATGGTCGCGGCAGGATCGGCTGCAGGCGGTACCGCGCTGTCGGCAGCGTTCTCAGGGTCTCTCTTCATGGCGACGGCCAATCCGGCGACCCTCATGACGATCGGCAACGGCGTCGGCTCTGCGGTCATGGGCGCCGGCGGAATCGTCGCTCAGGCTCCGTTCATCGCTGTCGCCAGTTCGATCCCCGTCGTCGCGCCGCTGATGGCGATGCAAGCAATGACTACCGTGATGATGTTGCAGCAGTTCGACAAGATGGACCGCAAGCTGGATGCCATCAAGGGTGCGCTTGACACCGCAATCGCGCGCGCAGAGGCGACGCACGCCGGTGAGCTGGCAGCCGCATCCGTCATCGTCGATGAGGTCTACCGTCAGTACAACGCCGCGGGGAGCTTCTCGAACGACATGCTGATTCGAATGGCCCTGGCCGAGCACGATATTCGACGCCTGACCGAGCGATTCAGGTACTTGGTCGACGGCTTCCAGGTCGCGAACGTCGACGACATCGAGAGCGTGCAACGCGCGAACTATGACGCCCACAGCGCCATGCTCGCGTCGTTCCTCGACGTTCGTATCGCCTATCTCCGCGTCTGTGTTGACATGCAAGAGAACCCCAAGTCGATGTCCTCTTCGGTGGAGCAGCTCAAGTCGAAGATCAGGGATGGCGTCGAGTTCTGGAAGCAGCTCGTGCAGCGCTCCGACGGCGTGCGCAGCGCCATCTCGGAGAGAGAGAAGCAACTCAACGACATGAACTGGGTTGCGCGCTCTATGCCGGAATTCATCGGTGGCAAGGGGGCCGCGGCCGAGCGCAACCTGACTGCGCTGAAGGCCGCTTACGTGTCGACGCTGGAGGGGGAGATGATCATCATGAAGGGGTTCGACTCGTTGATTCAGTCGACCCAGGAGACACTCGTCGCGCTGGAGAACCCGCAAGCCAATGCCGCGTCCTCTCCCGTGATGGTCTACTGGAAGGACGAGTCGGGAGAGCACTCCTTCGCAACGGAGAGGCTTCACTTGGCGCAGGCTGCGTAGATCACTCGAGGGGCCCGGACTCGACCGCTCCGTGCTGCCCTAGAGCGAGATGGGCCGTTTTCGGGCTCTCTCGTCCTGGGCCTTCAATTGCTGCTCGACGGTGAGTAGGTGCGGCCCGACGCTGCCTCGAGCGCGAGCATTAGCTCGCGCACCCGCAACTCCTCCGCACTGAGCCCCTCCTCGTACTCGGGCAACCGCAAGTAACTCTCCGAGTCGATCGAGTAGGCCGCAAGAGCGTCGAGGAAGAGTTCGAGGGTGCGCGCGGCGCGCGGCAGGGCATCCGGGCTGAAGCGCTCGGCGAGCATCGGCACGACCGTCAGCGACCCGCCCCACAGACCATCGCTCAGCGGGTCGGCGAAGAGGGTGAGTGCCGTCGCCGAGGCCTCGGTGCTGCCGACTGCGCGCTTCACGTCGTGCAGAATCTCGTGGAAGTGGTCGTCGGCCAGTCCGAACCCGACGAAGAGCAGGTGGCGGGTCAGCAGGTTCGCCTTGACGATCGCCGTCAGCGCCGAGCGGTCGGACGCGAAGCCGAGGTAGTCGTCGCGCGTCAGCACGATCGACCCGGGGTGGTCTGCCGAGCCATGCAGCTTCAGCAGCCAGCGGTCGCCGAGGTCGGAGGCGGCAGCGGCGTCGGCGCCCTCGACGTCGGTGCGCGCGGGGGTGCCGCCGCCGGTGAGAACGCGGCGCGCGCGCCCGGCGGCTGTGCTTGCGCGCTCAAACAGGGTGTCGTAGTTGAGCGTGATCGCCTGCTCGTCGGCCGTCGCGGCGAGAAGGGCGGGTGCGAGGCCGTAGCGCGGGCGCTGCACAAGGGCGGCCACCGCCGACCGGAAGTCGAGGCCGGCCTCGTCGAAGCGCCGGGCGAGGTACGTCGCCTGGTCGAGCTCTCCGAGCCTGCCCGCGAAGAGAGCATCGCGGGTCTCGGCGTCGAGCTCGATCATGTCGGCGAGGTCGGTGAGCAGGCGCGACCAGCTCGGGGCGCCGGCCGACATGCTCACGCCGGCCCCCATGAACGGCACCATGCGGTCGGCGAGCGCGTGGCGGGCGAGAAGCTGCGCGCGTTCGAGGAGGCGCGGTGCGACGGCCGCCCAGCTGTCGGTGGCGGTGGTGCGACGACGCTGTTGGGCGAGCGCGGCATCCGGCTCGGTGCGCAGCACGAGCGCCACGTCGACCCCGCACGCGATCGCCGCCGACCGCGCTTCGTCGAGCACGGTGTCGATGATGGCGGTACGGCGCAGACCGCCGCCGCCGCCCGCGCTCGAGAACAGCGGCATCGCCACGAGCGGCAGCGCTCGTCGTTGGCCTGATCCGATGACCGATTCGCGATGGCTGGGGATCGCGGCCGCCGCCGCCTCGACGAAGGCACGGATGCGCGGCCGCAACTCATCGACCGACGAGTAGCCCTGCAACGGAACCGCGGTCAGCACGCGCAGGGGAGCGTGCTCGTCGGTGCTGTTGGGGCCGAGGGCGTGGGCAAGCGCCTTGCCGCGACGGAAGGCGTCTAGCTCGGGCCGGGCGGCGAGCTCGCGGTGCTCGGGAACGACCGCGTGCCAGTGCTCACGCACGCTGAGCCGCGCATCCGTCGGAATCATGATCGCGTCGCACGCGAGCTGCGTGAGGTCGCCGTGCACGACGAAGACGTGGGGTCGATCAGGGGCCATGAGGGCACTCTACGCAGGGGCGACACGCCGGGGGAGTCGCGAGCGTGTTGGAACAGCGCGAATCAGCGCTAACCATCTGTTACAGTCTATTTGAGCGAAAGCGCGACAAGTCGGAACCCACCGCCCCGCACATCGCTCGCCACCCACCCGGAGGCCCCTCATGCACACCACGATCCCCGCCCTCCACGTCGGCCAGGGCACCCACCACGCCGGCCTCACCATCTTCCCGGTCTGGGTCGACGCCCCGCGCATCGGCATGCTCGACTGGGCTCCCGCGTCCCTCCGCATCGCCGAGCGCGCGGACGGCGCCGCCGT
The DNA here is from genome assembly GCF_024362325.1 of Microcella humidisoli. Taxonomy (NCBI): domain Bacteria; kingdom Bacillati; phylum Actinomycetota; class Actinomycetes; order Micrococcales; family Microbacteriaceae; genus Microcella; species Microcella humidisoli. Next base: position 46,558 of record NZ_CP101497.1, on the reverse strand, counting down.
CGACACCCTCGAGGCCGAGAACCTCGCCGACCGCTCGCTCGTCGCCCTCGAGGGCGACCTGCTCGAGGGCGGCTGGCAGAACCGCATGCTCGCCCGCAGCATGGTGCTCGCTCCGCGTGAGCGCCGCGCGCTGCCGGCGCTGTGCGTCGAGCAGGGCCGCTGGGGCGGCGGAACCGAGCACACCGCGGGCGGCCGCCGCGCCTCGCTCGTCGTGCGCTACGGCGACGAGGCCGCCCAGCACCGCGTCTCTGACGAGTTCGAGCGGCACGACCGGCAGTCGCGCGTCTGGCACCGCATCGACGCGATCGAGCAGCGCCTCGGCCGCAGCGAGACGCGCTCGTTCACCCACCAGCTCGATCGGCAGAGCATCCGTGTGCCCCGCATGATCGACGGCCAGCGCGGCGTCATCATCGGCATCGGCGGGCGCATCATGGGCCTCGAACTGTTCTGCTCGGGCTCGGGGCTGCGCTCGCGCTACGCCGGCATCGTGCAGTCCGCGGCGGTGGATGCCCGGCTCGCCGACCCCGTCGCCACCCCCGCCGAGCGGGCTCGCGCCTTCGTCCGCGCCCTGCAGGGCCGACGCCTGCACGGAGGAGAGGCGGGCGAGCGCTGGTTCGAAGTCGCCCGCGACGACGACCGCATCGCCGCCACCGGGCTCGGGGTGCGGGTCGCCGGGGGCGCCGCCGGCCCGACCGATCGCGGCCTGCTGCACCTCACCGCCCTCGACCGCGTGCACCCGCTTCTCGCCGCCGTCTGACCTGTGACGGAGTGTCTTCAGGCTGATGTGTCGTCGATGTCACATGACAACAGCGGCACATCGCCACTCGCGAGCCGGCCACCCCGGCGTACGTGAGCGAACCCGTCAATGTCAGCCCTCACGCTTACTGTTCGAGAACCCCAAGGAGACCGCATGACCCCTTCCTCTTCCCCTCGCCCGACCGTCTCGACCGACCGCGCTGCTGGCGTGCTGCTCGGCCTCGCCGCTGGCGACGCCCTCGGCGCCGGCTACGAGTTCGGCGACCCGCTGCCCGACGACGCCGTCGTGGGCATGATCGGCGGGGGCGGGTTCGGCTGGGCGCCGGGGGAGTGGACCGACGACACATCCATGGCCGTGCCAATCTCTCAGGCCGCCGCGCGAGGAGCCGACCTGCGCGACGCGGCCGTGCTCGACGAGATCGTTGCCGCCTGGATCACCTGGGCCCGCACGGCCGCCGACGTCGGCGTGCAGACCCGCGCCGTGCTCGCCGAGGCCGAGTGCACCGGCGGCACCGCGGCCGCCGCGCGCGCCGCCGCCCAGGCCATGCACAAGCGCACCGGCCGATCGGCCGGCAACGGATCGCTCATGCGCACCGCGCCCGTCGCCCTCGCATATCTGCACGACGCGGATGCCGCCGCAGAAGCCGCCCGTGCCCTCAGTTCGCTCACCCACTGGGACGACGACGCCGGCGACGCCTGCGTGCTCTGGACCCTCGCCATCCGCCACGCGGTTCTCACCGGCGACCTGGATGCTCGCATCGGCCTGCCCGCCCTCCCCGCCGCGCGGCGCGAGCGTTGGGTCGCACTGCTCGAGGATGCTGAGCAGCGCCAGCCGCGCGACTTCACCCGCAACGGCTGGGTCGTCGAAGCGCTGCAGGGGGCGTGGTCGAGCATCCACGGAGCGGTCGCCGCGCACCCCGATGGTGCTGCCCTCCGCGGCGGGACTGCGCTGGTTGAGGGGCTCGAGCGCGCCGTGCGCGGCGGCCGCGACACCGACACGGTCGCCGCTATCGCCGGAGGGCTGCTCGGCGCCGCGTTCGGCGCGAGCGCCGTGCCGAGCGCCTGGCGACGGGTGCTGCACGGGCACCCCGGCCTTCGCGCGCACGACCTCGTCGCGCTCGGCGCGCTGGCCGCGCGCGGCGGCGAGCCCGACGACACCGGCTGGCCGACCGGCGCGCGCATGGAGTACGTCGACTGGTACCCCGAGCGCTCGCTCACCCCGCATCCGCACGACCCCGGAGTGCTGCTCGGCTCGATCGTCGACCTCGACGAGTCGCCCGCCGACGCGGTCGTGTCGCTCTGCCGCATCGGGACTGACCAGCGCCGGGCGACCGACCACGTCGAGGTGTGGCTCATCGACCGCGACGAGCCCGAGGCGAACCCGAACCTCGACCTCGTGCTGCGCGACACGGTCGACGTGATCGCCGCCCTGCGCGCTGAGGGCAAGACCGTGCTGCTGCACTGCGTCGCCGCCCAGAGCCGCACGCCCTCCGTCGCCGCGCTCTATGCGGCGCTGCACCGCGGCGTGCCGGTCGAGCAGGCGCTCGCCGACGTCGTGGCGGCGCTCCCCGCCGCGTCGCCGAAGCGCTTCCTGCGCGAGGCCCTCACTCGCATCACCGATCAGGCCGCACGCGCGGCCACTGAAAGCACGGAGGCATCATGACCGACCCCACCTACACCGCCCTGCTGCTCATCATCGACCGCAGCGGATCGATGCAGACCATCCGCGACGACATGGTCGGCGGGCTCGAGAGCCTGCTCGCCCAGCAGGCTGCCCTGCCCGGCCGACTGACCGTCGATATCGTCGCGTTCGACGACGTCGTCGAGCACCAGGCGACCTTCGCCGACCCCGCGTCGGTGCGCGTGCAACTCGAGCCCCGCGGCATGACCGCGCTGCTGGATGCTCTCGGCGACTCGCTCGAAGGCTTCCGCTCGGCGCTCTCGGCCATGCCCGTGCACGCGCAGCCCGCGACCGTGCAGGTCGTCGTCGTCACCGACGGGCATGAGAACGCCAGCCGGCGCTGGACGGGCGAGCGCGTCAACCGGCTCATCACCGGGCTCGCCGACGAGCTGGGCTGGAACTTCGTCTACCTCGGTGCGGGGCAAGACGCCATCGCGGTCGGCCGCGACCTCGGGTTCGACCCTGGCAGCTCGATGGCGTGGGATGCCGATGCCGACGCCGTGCTCGCGAGCAGCGCCTCGCTCGGCCGCTACCTCACCGACGTTCGCGCGGGGTCGAAGAAGGAGTTCGACCGCAGCGAGCGCGTCATGGCCGCACCCAGCCGCGGGGCCGCCGACGCCGACCGGGTAAGCGCCGACAAGGGAGATGCCGAGCCGGGCGCCTAGAACCGCACGATCGACAGCTCGCGGCCGGCGGGGCCGTGCAGGGAGATCGATTGCAGCTGGGCATCCGGGCCGATGCGGTTCTCGGCGCGCTCGTAGGTGGTGACGAGCGCGCGGAAGGTCCAGAGCGCGGACCCCTCGTCGGCGAGCACCCGCGCGACCACGCCCGCCGGCCCGCGGTCGAGGCGGATCGTGTGCCGGGCATCCGTCGGCAGCTGATCGAGGGGCAGCCAGGCGTCGAGCGAGCGCGCCCGCGTCGACTGCGTCAGCAGCCGGTCGGCGGGCACCTCGTCGCTGCGCGAGCGCGAGGTGCGGCGCGCGCCCGTGCGCACGGCCTCCTCGTGCTTGCGGCGGCGGGCCGCGACCTCGTCGGCCGTCGGCTTGCGGAACAGCCGCGACGGCTTGCCGACCGTGCCCGAGGTGTACTCGCCGGTCTCGACGAGCAGCGGCTCCATCATGCGGCGGAAGGTGTCACGCTGCGGTGTCGACGGGTCGACGGCCGTGTGCAGCAGCAGCAGCTCGCGCAAGGTGAAGGCGGGCGGCATGAGGTTCCAGGGGTCGGGCATCGTCGCGTAGTCGGTGCGGATGCGCTCGACGGCGATCGCCAGGATGCGCGCGTGGTCGAAGTCGAGCGGGTCGGCGAGGTCGATCGGCACGCCCGCGTCGGCCGGCAGGCGCTCGGCGGGCAGCGCCATTGCGTGGGCGACCGAGAGCACCCAGCCGCGATCGTCGCGGTGCGGTTCGTCGAACACCTGCAGCTGCCGTGGCTCGCCGCCCCCGATGCCCGCCTTCGCGGCGAGTGATCGCCGCACCGCGTCGACGAGGCGCTCGCCCTCGTGCAGGAACGTGCCGGGAAGGCGTCGACGTCCGTCGCGGCCCTCGACGAGCACGACGCACAGCTCGTCGCCGCGCACCGTGAAGACCGCGGTGTCGACGGCGACCGAGGGGCGCGGGTAGTCGATCAGCGGCCGGTCGATCGGGGTTCGTTCGTGCGGCGCGTGCTCAGCATCCATGGTCATATTCTCGCACGATCGCGCTAAATGGCGGACTGACCTCAGGGGTGTGTGCCGAGCCCATGTCGGCGGTGCGCGCTAACGTGCGGTCGACCTGATGGACGGCGCTGTGGCGCCGAGGGGTCGGCCGGGGCTCCGTTGAAAACGGAAGTGCTGTGAACTACAGTTGACAATGTACGAGCTGCGCAGAAGTGCTGAGTTCGACCGGTGGTTGGCCAGGCTGAGCGACCGTGGTGCTGTTGCGCGGGTCTTGGTACGGCTTGATCGCCTTGCACGCGGCAACCCCGGCGACGTTCGACCCGTTGGCTTCGGTGTATCGGAGCTACGGATCGACCATGGACCCGGTCTTCGCGTGTACTACCTGCAACACGGCGGCGCCATAGTGCTGCTGCTGTGCGGGGGTGACAAGTCGACTCAGTCGCGAGACATCAGGCGGGCACATCGTGTGGCCGAGCAATGGAGGGGAGAGAAGCATGACGACTGAGAGGTTCAGCCAATTCGATGCTGCCGACTATCTGTCCGACATGGAGACCGCGGCGGCCTATCTCGAAGCGACGATCGCCGAGAGCGGCGACGACCCTGCCACCATTTCGGCTGCGCTCGGGGCCATCGCCCGCTCGGGCAACCTCAGCGAGCTGGCTCGGCGCACCGGGATGAGCCGCGAGGGGCTTTACAAGGCGCTCTCCGCCGACGGGAATCCGAGCTTCGCGACCATTGTCAAGGTGTCGAGGGCGCTCGGGCTCCGGTTGGAGTTTCACGCCATCGCCTAGCGATGCGACCTACTTCGTGAGGATTCACCAATCGAAACGAGTACGCTTCCGATACGCCGGGACGCGGTGACCGTGGGGGGATGATGATGAGCTTTGCCTTCTTGCTGACAACCCTCGTCGTGGTGGCCACACCCGGCACCGGAGCGGTGTACTCCATCGCCGCGGGGCTCTCTCGCGGCACGAAAGCCGGCATCGTGGCCGCCCTCGGGTGCACACTCGGCGTCATTCCGCACATGGTTGCCGCCATCACGGGTCTCGCAGCGATCCTGAACGCTTCCGCGATCGCATTCCAGACGATCAAGTGGCTCGGCGTTGCGTACCTTCTCTATCTGGCCTGGCAGACCCTCCGCGACAAGTCGCTGATTGAGGTTGACGCCAGCACCGCACCCGTGTCTTTCGGGCGCGTGATCCGCACCGCGATTCTCATCAACCTCCTCAACCCGAAGCTGACGATCTTCTTCTTCGCGTTTCTGCCGCAGTTCGTGCCGGCGGGTGAGGCCAACGGCACCTGGCACATGATCGGGCTGAGCCTCGTCTTCATGGTGGTGACGTTCGTCGTCTTCGCTCTGTACGGAGTCTTCGCGGCAACGATGCGCAACCAGGTGATCACACGCCCGAAGGTCGTCACGTGGCTGCGCCGCACGTTCGCTGCGACCTACGTTCTGCTCGCAGGCCGACTCGCCCTTGAGACTCGGTAGCAGAGCATGCGCTTCAGTCACGATCCAGCGTTGCTCGCCGAGTTTCCCCACCTCGTTGTCGCCACCCTCACCCTTGATGGCGTGACCAGCACCCCCGACGTTGCAGCCTCCGCTGGGCCGTTTCTTGAGCGCGCATCCGCACGCCTGGCAGAACGACCGGAAAGCGAGTTTCCTGAGATCGCAGCCTGGCGACGGGCGTTCACTCAGCTGGGGTTGAAGGCTACGCAGTATCGCTGCGCGTCGGAAGCCCTCCTGCGCCGGTTCAAGAAAGAGGGCGAGCTGCCGTCGATTCACCCCCTCGTCGACCTGTGCAACGCGGTGTCGCTTGCGTATGCGATACCGATCGCGGTGTTCGACCTCGATACGGTCATCGGCGACCTCACGGTCACGCGTGCCGAAGGGACGGAGAGCTACCTGAGTTTCAGCGGCACGACCGAGAACCCCGAGCCCGCCGAAGTGATCTTTCGTGACGACGCCGGCAACGCTCACGCACGTCGCTGGACCAACCGCCAGAGCGCTCTTTCCGCCATTCGACCCGACACCCGTCGCGTCTTGGTCGTCAGCGAAGCGCTCCACGACACGGCGCCTGCAGACATCGACGCGGTCCTCGCTGACCTGACCAAAGCACTCCGACAGCATTGGTAGGCGTGTAGTCCCGTCACCTAGAACCCGCGCCCGATCTCCTTGAGCCGCTCCACCCGCTCCGCGACCGGCGGGTGCGAGCCGAGCCACTGCGCCAGCAACCCCTCGCCGACGGTGTTGACGAAGAACAGCCCGCGCACCTCGAACGACGCGGCCTTCACCGTCGACGGGTGCGCGTGGATCTTCTCCAGCGCCCGCACGAGCCCCTCGGGAAACCGCGTGAGCTCGACGCCGCTAGCGTCCGCGAGGAACTCGCGGCGGCGTGAGACGGCCGAGCTGATGAGAGGGCCGAGCACGAAAGCCACGGCCGCGAAGGCGGTGCCGATGACGATCATCACGATGCCGAGCATCCCCATGATGATGCCAAGCCCCATCTTGAACTCGCTCAGCACCGATCGCACGAGAGCCCAGCCGAGCACGAGCAGCATGCCGGCGACCGAGGCAATCGAGCCGACGAGGGCGAAGGTCGTGAGGGTGACGCGTCCGTCGTGGTTGACGATGTGAGCTACCTCGTGCGCCACGACCGCCTCGAGCTCGCTGTCGTCGAGCAGGTCGAGGGCTCCGGTCGTGACGCCGATGACCGCGTTCTTCGGGCTCAGCGACGCCGCGAACGCGTTGGGGGCGGGGTCGTCGATGACGCCCACCTTCGGCATCGGGATGCCCGCCCGAATGGCCGTCGTCTCCACCACCTTGTGCAGCCGGGGTTGCTGCTCGGCATCCGCGGCCGCCCACCCCGCCGTCTTCGCGGCTGACGTCGTGGCCGAGCTGAGCGCCCACCACACGTAGAGCGGGCAGAAGATCAGCAGCAGCCAGAACGGCCACACGTCGCCGACCACCCACGCGCTGAACACCCCGAGCCCGACCACGGCGACGCAGAACAGTGTGATGAGCAGGATGCTCCACCGCTTGTTGCGCGCGATCTGGCGGTACATGACGCGAATCTACCTCGCTCGGCCGTCACGACCGGCGCGGCTCCTCCACCGCGCAGTCCCAGCAGCCTCGATGCCCCGAGCGGGAGAGCGACGGGATGCAGGCGACGCGCGCCGGGCATCCTGCCCCGCATGACCGGAGCCTTCCGCACCTACCAGCCCACCATCACCCGCCCGATCACCGATGACGACCTGCAGACCCCCGAGGCGCAGCTCGCGTTCGCGCTCGGGCCGGCGATCCGCTGGCAGCTGTGGTTCTTCTTCCCGGCCAACGCCGACGGGTTCGGCGGCCTCGCGATGCCCTGCGACGACCTGCCGCGCCGCGCACCCGCCGACGCCGCCGATTCCCTGTTCACCGTCATCGACGGCGTCGCGCAGCACACGGGGGCGACCGAGCTCATCCTCGCGCTCGAGCGGCGCGGCGGCCCCGACCCCGGCCGCCTCGATCGCGAGTGGATGCTCGCCGCAGCCACCGCCGCCGACCGCGCCGCCGTGCGCCTGCGCGCGGTGCTCATCAGCCACACCCGCGGAGTGCGCGAGCACGCCCCGCCCGCCCCGACCCTGCCGGGGCTCTAGCTGAGTACACTCTTGCCACACGCACGGTTGCGAGAGGCGACTTCAACGATGGCTACTCAACCAGATGATGCCCAAACAGAGCGGGAACTTGGCTTCTTGCCCGGCGTCGATACAACCGAGGCGTTCTTCGCGCCTCTCCCGCCGGCGGAACTCGATTATTGGGACGGCGAGCCCAAGGGCGACTCGCCGCTCGAGGGACTGACGAGCTCGAGTGCCTGGAGCTTCGAGGCTCTCCAGATTCAGCTCGACGGGGAGGGCGACGGCGATTAGTCGTCGAGAACGAACGTGATCTCCATCGTCACCTGGTAGGCGGCGACTTTGCCGGCCTGGATGTGCAGCTTCTGCTCTTTGATCCACGCACCGCTGACGCCCCGCAGGGTGCTGTTGGCGCGCTCGACCCCGACGCGCACGGCGTCTTCGAAGCTCTTCTCGGAGCGGGCGGTGATGGTGGTGACGCGGGCGACAGACGACATGGTGGATCCCCTTCGATACTCGGGGCCCGGGTCGAGCCCGCGAGGGGCTCAGTCAACTCCTGCATGGCGCTCGCGTCTAGGGGGTTGACTGCGAGCACGGCTGCGCGCGGACGACGGAACCTCCCCGCGCGCTGACCATGGAGGCCGCCGCGCGAGGAGGTTGCTGGGGGTGTTGCCAGACTCCCGAACTGAAGGAAGTCTGATCGACTGTGGTCGTCGAGTTCCTTCAATTCGGGAGTCTCGTGACGGTCAACAGTCGGCCCAGACTGCGCGGGCAGGCGACCGGGCAGGCACCTGATCACCCTGGCCCTGCGATGTCACCGGTCGGCCGTAACCTGAGCAGACCCCTGGCCGGAGGAGACCCCCGTGTACCTGACGACGAACGAGAACGGCGAGCGCCTGCTCGTCACCTCGGCGAGCGACCTCACCCGCGCGGCGGAGTGCGAGTTCCGGGTCGCGCGCGACCTCGACGTTCGACTCGGCCGCCTCGCGGCGATCGTCGACGAGCCGGATGCCATGCTCGCCCGCACCGCCGTGCTCGGCGACGCGCACGAAGCCGCCGTCATCGCCGACTACCGCGCCCGCGCCGCGCATCCCGACGACGTGCTCGAGATCGCCCGCGCCGAGAGCGCCGGCCTCGACGCCATCGAGCCCTTCGCCGCGCAGACGCTCGACGCGCTGCAGCGCGGGGTACCCGTCATCGTGCAGGGCACCTTCGTCGACCGCGACCACAGCCCCGCATCCCGGCCCGGCGACATCGCGATCGCCTTCGTCGGCTTCGCCGACTTCCTCGAGCGGATGCCCGACGGCGCCTACCGCGTGCTCGACAGCAAGCTCGCCCGCCGCGCGAAAGTCACCGCACTGCTGCAGCTCGCCGCCTATGCCGAGCAGCTCGAGCGGCTCGGCATCGCCGTCGACCCCGAGGTCGCGCTGATTCTCGGCACCGGTGAGCGCAGCATCCACCGCCTCGACGACATCGCGCCCGTGCTGCGCGCCCGACGCGCCCGCCTGCACCAGCTGCTGCGCGACCGCGCCGCCGCCGACGCGCCCATCGCCTGGCGCGACCCGAGCGTCACCTACTGCCGCACGTGCGCGTGGTGTGCGAGCGACATCGCCGCGCACGATGACGTCAGCCAGGTGGCCGGCCTGACGGGCTCGCAGTGGACCAAGCTCGGTGCCGCCGGCATCACCACCCTCGCCGAGCTTGCCGCCAGCACGCAGCCGGTCGACGGCATCGCCGCGTCCACCCTCGACACCCTGCGCCTGCAGGCGGCCCTGCAGCGCGAAGCCGCCGGCAACCCCGGCACCCCGCCGCCCGTGCGCGTGCGCACGCCCGCCGCCCTGCACGCCCTGCCCGCCCCGAGCCCCGGCGACCTCTACTTCGACTTCGAAGGCGACCCGCTCTACACCGAGCACGACCCCAACCGGTGGGGCCTCGACTACCTGTTCGGCATCGTCGACGCCGACGAGCGGTTCACGGCCTACTGGGCCCACAGCTTCGCCGATGAGCGGGATGCCCTGCTCGCCTTCCTCGCCGACGTCGAAGCCCGGCGCGCCATCCACCCCGACCTGCACGTCTACCACTACGCCTCGTACGAGCGCACCCACCTGCGCTCGCTCGCCGCGCGACACGGCGTCGGCGAGCAGATCGTCGACGAGTGGCTGCGCAGCGGAGTGCTCGTCGACCTCTACCCGGTCGTCAAGAACGCCCTGCGCGTCGGCAGCCCCAGCTATTCGATCAAGTACCTCGAGCCCATCTACTGGCCCGAGGCGCGCGAGGGAGCCGCGGTCGCGCGGGGCGACGACTCGATCGCCGAATACATCCGCGCGCGCGAGCTGCGGGCGGCGGGCGACACCGCGGCGGCGCAGCAGATTCTCGACGACATCGGTGACTACAACCGCGTCGACTGCGTCAGCACGCTGAAGCTCGCCGCCTGGCTGCGCGGACTCGCGGGGGAGCACCCCGCACCCGCGCCCACCCTCATCGACAACGGCGACGACGCGGAGGGCGACGATTCCGGCCCGACGATCGACGACTCGCCGCTGCGCACGGCCCTGCTGGAACTCGCGGCGAACGACGATGGCACGCCCGCGACCGAGCCCGACAGAACCCCCGAGCAGCGCGCCTACGCTTACGCGGCCGCCGCGATCGACTACCACCGCCGCGAGCACAAGACCTTCTGGTGGGAGCACTTCGACCGCCTCGTCGCCCCGCTCGACGAGTGGAGCGACGTGCGCGACGTCTTCACGGTCGATCGGGATGCTCCGCACGAGCAGTCCCCCTGGGGCAAGACCGGCAAGCAGCGGTCGTTGCGCCGCACGCTCGTGCTGCACGGCAGCTGGCCCCCCGGCTCGCGCCCGAGCGTGAGCGGCCGCAGCGGACCGTTCGCCGTCTACGCCCAGCCCGGGCCGCTGCCCGGCAACCCGCGCGACCCGCTCGCGCGCTCGGCCCGCAGCGTGGCCATCGAGGCGCTCGGCGACGGCCATGTCGTCGTCACCGAGACGCTCGCCGACGGCGTCGAGCCCTACACCGAGCTGCCGATCGCGCTGACTCCCGCGAGCCCGCCCGACGCGGGCCAGCAGAAGCCCGCCATCGAGGAGTGGGGCGCGCGGCTCGTCGACGCGCATCCCGAATGGCCTGCCGAGCCCGTCGGCGACCTGCTGCGTCGAGTGCCGCCCCGCACCCGAAGCGGGGCGGCACTCGCGCCCGTGACGCTCGACGCCGACGGCGAGCCCGACCGCGTGGCCGCGGTGGTGGCAAGCCTGCTCGACCTCGACCGCAGCTACCTCGCCGTGCAGGGCCCTCCCGGCACGGGCAAGACGCACCTCGGCTCGCACGTCATCGCCGCGCTCGTGCGCGACCACGGCTGGACGGTCGGTGTCGTGGCGCAGAGCCACACGACCGTCGAGCACGTGCTCGAGAGCGTCGTGAAGGCGGGACTCGACGGGCGTCTCGTCGGCAAGGCGCCCAAGACCGGCGCCGACCCGGCCGAGTACGCCACGGCGCGGTACACGGTGCTCGGCAAGGCCGACCAGCTCGCCGCCTTCGCCAGCGAGCGCGCCGGCATCGGCACCGGCGGGTTCGTCATCGGCGGCACGGCGTGGGACTTCGCGAGCCCGAAGCGCGTCGGCCGCCGCACCCTCGACCTGCTCGTCATCGACGAGGCCGGGCAGTTCTCGCTCGCCGCCACGATCGCCGCGAGCATGGCCGCGAAGAACCTGCTGCTGCTCGGCGACCCGCAGCAGCTGCCGCAGGTCAGCCAGGGCACCCACCCTGAGCCGATCGACGGCAGCGCGCTCGGCTACCTCAGCGACGGGCACGACGTGCTGCCGGCCGAGCTCGGCTATTTCCTCGCCGAGACGCGGCGCCTGCATCCCGCGCTCGCCGAGCCCGTCTCGCGCCTCAGCTACGAGGGCCGCCTGCACGCGCACCCGAGCGCCAGGGAGCGTCGGCTCGAGGGCGTCGCGCCCGGTCTGCACCCCGTGCCCGTGCGGCACACCGGCAACGCGACCGAGTCGGCGGAGGAGGCAGACGAGGTCGTCGCGATCATCCATCGCCTCATCGGCACTGCGTGGCAGTCGGGGCCGGATGCTGCGCCGCGGCCGCTCGCCGCCGACGACATCATCGTCGTCACGCCCTACAACGCGCAGCAGCAGACGATTCGCGAGCGCCTCGACACCGCCGGCCTGCGGGGAACGCGCGTCGGCACGGTCGACAAGTTCCAGGGGCAGGAGGCCGCCGTCGCGATCGTCTCGCTCGCAGCCTCGAGCTCGCGCGATGCGCCGCGCGGCATGGAGTTCCTGCTCAACCGCAACCGCCTCAATGTCGCCATCTCGCGCGCGCAGTGGGCGGCGTACCTCGTGCACTCGCCCGGTCTGCTCGACTCGCTGCCGCACACGCCCGCGGGCGTCGCCGAACTGAGCGCGTTCATCCGCCTCACCGAGGCGCGCTGACCTCAGCCCGTGATGACGGGCGACGACTCGAAGGCGTGCGTGAAGTCGCCCGTGAGGCTCGACCACGTGACGCGGATGAGCGATGCCGGGCCGACGTCGTCATACGCCGTGCACACGAAGGAGGCGCCGACGGCGAACGTCGCCTGCGACGGGCAGAGCACGGTGTAGTCGATGCCCTCGCCCTGCAGCTCGCTCGTCAGCGTCGACTCGACCGTACGCAACTCGGCCGTCGTCGCGTCGCGCGGCTGCAGCAGGGTGAGCGCGCTGACCGTTGCCGAGACGACGATCGCGAGCACGACGTACACCCACGTCGGGGCCGTGCCCGAGCGGGTCGTGCGGTACACGTGCACGGCGCGCACGAGCAGGTAGAAGAGCGGCCCGAGCACGATCCAGGCCGGCGACGGCCGGAACTCGTGGCCGAGCGCGCCGAGACGCCGATAGTCGGTGATGGTGCCGAGCACGACCCACAGCAGAGCCACGATGCCGAGTCCGCCCGAGACGTAGGGCGTGTTCGTGGATGCTCCGCCATCGGTGAGCAGCCAGCCCAGTGCCGCCAGGCCCAGGTGCAGCACAGGCGAGAGCGCCAGCATCCACGCACCGCCGGTCGTGACGCCGGTGACGGCGCGCGTCGCGCCCACGGGGCGTTTCGAACCCCATGAGCGCGTCATGGGTTCGTAGTCAACGCTCGCCAGGTCGACCGAGCCGGTGGGTTGGGCGAACGAGGTCGACGAGGTCCAGGGTGTCGAGGCCGAGGCGGGCATGGGCGTCGCGGTGGCGAGCGGGGTGACGGTCGACGACCCCGGCCTCGCCCCGCCAGCGGCCGGCGCGTCGGGTGCGGGCTGCGACGGCACCGCGAGCGGCGGCGGCGTAGTCGAGGGCGGCAGGGTCGTGGTGGGCGTCGCGGCCGGCGTCGCGGTCGGCAACGGGTCGTCGAAGCCGGGGAACCCGGCGACGGGGATCGCCCCCGAGGCGGGCGGCGTCAAGCGCACGGGCTCGGAGATGGGCAGCGAGCTGCCCGTGCGGCGCGGGCCGGGCGCGGCCGCCGGGGTCGGCGAGGCGCTCGGCTCGGCGAATGCGGGGGAACCGAACGCCGGCGGCGGATAGTTCAGGGCGGCCGGAACGGGAGTGGCGACGGGCGCAGCAACGGGCGCGGGCGGCGGCGGGTCGGCGAACGGCGGCGGCACGTAGGGTGCCGAGGGCACGAGCGGCACACTCGCGGTGGGCACGGGTGTGGCGACGACGGCCTCGACGGGGGCGGAGGTGGGGGCGGTGGCGGGCGCGTCGGGGTTCGGCTGGGTGTGGTCGCTCCACGCGGCGCCGTCCCACCAGCGCACGAGACTCGGGTCGGTCGAATCGACGTACCAGCCCGCAGCGGGAGTGCTCACCGCGACCCCTTCCCCTGACATGAACTCACGGACAGCGTACGGCGTCAGGCCGGGAAACGTTGAGCAAAAGTTGGTCGGGTGCCCGCGCCCCTCCGAGAGTACGGGCACCCTCGGCCGCGGCCGACCGTTCAGGGTCGTCCACGACCTGCTCGCGGCGGCGTCGAGACCGCGTCGATGCGAGGTGATGCGTGCGCTGAGCGCGCAGCTGCCGGTCGGGGGTCAGCACCTGCGCGCTCAGCTCCCGAAGCGGGTACTCCGGGCGGGTACGGGTAGGTACCGGGGTTCAGTAGAGCCGGTCGCGCGCGTGCCGACAAGGGCTGTACACAGCCCCGTGCACACGGTAGTGACGCGGCGCGCTGGGGAGGAGTCCTGCTACCCGGGCTCTTCCTGCGCCGGCGGCGCACCGGGGTCGGTGCGCTCATCGGCGGCGTGCAGGCGGTCGTCCCGCGTCTCACCGTTGTTGAGATCGTCGGGTTCCGGTGCGACCTGCCCCTCGTCGAGCACCTGCTCGCCCGCCACCACGTCGCCGGTGTCGGGATTGCGCGCGGCGATGTCGTCCGCCACAGGATCGGTCGGCGGGGTGCCGTGGTGCGGTGCGTCGGTCACGGGTCAGACCTGGCTCGAGGCGTTGAGGTCGCCGCCGAAGTCGGCGTCGTCGTCGAGCTCGTCGCGGCGCGGCTGCTCGACGCCCACGATCGCCGGCGTCTCCTCGTCCGACCGCTCCGCGGGGCTGGTCTCGTCGCCCGGGTTCCCCTGTCCGGCGCCGATGTCGCCCTGCGCTCCCGGGTTCTCGCCCTGCGTCACGTCGTGCTGCGTGTCGTGGTCGTTGCTCATCATGGTTCCCCCTTGCTCGGTGTCGACTCGAGGGCTCGAGGCGATGCGCCCCACTCAATCGGGCATCCGTGGTTCTGACAACGGGGTTGCCACCCGCCGACCGCGCGGCTAGGGTTCGCCGATATGACGCGTGCCGCTTCGATCGTGGCCGATTACGCCTACGTCGCCCGGTCGCGCCTGCGGTACTGGCGGTACGGCGCGCGGCCTCCTGCTCCCATCGAGGCGGGTCCGGATGCTCCTCCTCCCGTCCTGCTGATCCCCGGCGTCTTCGAGACCTGGCACTACCTCAAGCCGATCCGCGACCGCCTGGCCGCACTCGGGCATCCCGTGCACAGCGTGCCCGAGCTCGGCTTCAACCGCCACCCGATCCCGGAGATGGCGGCCCTGCTCACGGCCTACCTCGAGCACCGCGAGCTCACGGGCGTCACGATCGTCGCGCACAGCAAGGGCGGGCTCATCGGCAAGACCATGCTCGTCGCCGACGAGCGCGCCGAGGTCAGCCGGCTCACGCGCATGATCTCGATCAACACGCCCTACGGGGGCAGCCCGCTCGCGCGCTACGCGATGGGGCCGTGGCGCGAGTTCGTGCCCACGCGGCCCGTCATCACCGAGCTCGCGGCGGCGGCGAGCGTCAACGCGCGCATCACCTCGCTGCATTCGACGTTCGACCAGTACGTGCCCGCCGGCAACTCGGTGCTCGACGGCGCCGAGAACGTCGTGCTGCCGTACGACGGGCACTTCCGGGTGCTCGGCCTGCCGAGCGTGATCGACGAGATCGTCGCGCGCGTGCCGCGCGGCTGAGGTCCGTCTCCATAGAGGGCCCGACTCAATAGAGGAAGAATTGTGCGTGTATCTGCGAGAATCACGCCATGCCCGCCGCTCAGACGCTGCCCACGACGGATGCCCTTCCCGCGATCAGCCTGAAGCTGCTGCCCGCGGCCATCGTCGTGACGAGCGCCATCCCGTTGTTCGGCTTCGAGAACCGGTTGGTCGGCTACCCGTGGCTCGTGATCGGGCTCGTCGTGGCGTACTTCGTCGACCGCGAGCTCATGCGCGATCTCGGCATCATCGCCGCGGGCCTCATCGTCGTGAGCACCGTGAGCGTCAAGGCCGACATCTCGTGGCCCAACTTCTTCCTGCTCGGGTTCGTGCTGAGCCTCGCGGTCGCGGTTCCATTCGTGATCGACCGGTTCGTCTTCACGCGGAAGGTCATCCGGTTCCCGTGGCGCAGCGGCCAGAAGTGGCAGCCGTGGGAGAAGTCGTACCTCTTCGCCGTGCCGTTCCTCGGCTGGCTGATCCTGCCGTTCTACTTCATCACCTCGGGCGCCTACCAGAACTGGCCGGCCGTCTCTGAGGCCAGCGAGGTGCTGCGGCTCTTCATCGGCGTCAACGCCGTCGGCATCTGGGACGAGCTCTTCTTCATCTGCACGATCTACGTGCTGCTGCTGCGGCACTTCCCGGTGCTCACGGCGAACATCCTGCAGGCGATCGTCTTCGTGAGCTTCCTGTGGGAGCTCGGCTACCAGGCCTGGGGCCCGCTCATGACGATCCCCTTCGCGCTCCTGCAGGGCTGGATCTTCCACCGCACCAAGTCGCTCACCTACGTCATCATCGTGCACCTGCTGTTCGACCTCGTGGTGTTCTTGGCGATCGTGCACGCGCACAACCCCGGGGTCTTCCCGTTCTTCCTGGTGCCGAGCCCCGGTTCCTAGGTAACGACTGCTCATGGCGGCGCGGGCCGCGCCGCCGCAGGCTGGGAGCATGACCACGACATCCGCGCGCCCGCGCGCCGCCGCCCTGCTCGCCCTCCGCTCGCTCGCCGTCGCCGGCGCGCTCACCCTCGCCCTCACGGGATGCTCCACCGCTGCTCCCGTCAGCACCGACGACATCATTCCCGACGTCGTCGACCAGGGCGACACCGGTGGTGACGCCGGCGGTTCGAACGACGGCGAGGTGACCGTCATCGGCGCCGACCTCGCCTCGGGCACCGCCGTGCTGCTCGCCGAGGTCTATGCCGAGGGCCGCGACCCGATCCCCACCGTCGAGTTCCTCGACGCCACGACCGTGCGCTTCGCCTGGCCTGCCGGCTCGCTCAGCGAGAGCGACGCGCTCGGCAATTGCCAGATCGCCTACGGCGCGCTCAACGGCGAGGGCATCCGCGTGCTCATCGCCGTCGGCGACGCCGAGGCCGACTGCACCGCCGAGATCGAGGGCTGAGCCTCCGGGCCGCGCGGCGCACCCCCGAGCGCCGCGCGGCCTCGCCCTGCCCGCAGCCCCGCCGCATCTCCACAATTCAGGAGTTCGGGATGCTCGCGCCCGGTCGACACGCCGTGCGAGCATCCCGAACCGCCGTTTCGGGGCCGCCGTTCCTGAATTGTGGAGACGGGGTCGGGCGCGCGACTCCTGAATTGTGGAGATGCTGCCCGGCGCGCGACTCCTGAGTTGTGGAGACGGCCGGGTGGGGCAGACTCGGGGGGTGAGCCTGCTCGAGTCGATGCCCCGCCCCTACGAGGCCGGTGCGGCGTTCGACGCGATCGAGAACTGGGCTGTGGGGCGCGGCCTCACGCTGTATCCGGCGCAAGAGGAGGCGATCTTCGAGCTCGTCGCCGGCGCGCACGTCGTGCTCGCCACCCCGACGGGCTCGGGCAAGAGCCTCGTCGCGGTCGCCGCGCACGCGATCGCCCTCGCGCAGGGGCAGCGCACCTACTACACGGCGCCGATCAAGGCGCTCGTGAGCGAGAAGTTCTTCCAGCTCGTCGACATCTTCGGCGCCGAGAACGTCGGCATGGTGACGGGCGACAGCTCAGTGAACGGCGATGCGCCGATCATCTGCTGCACGGCCGAGATCCTCGCCAACCAGGCACTGCGCGAGGGCGCCGAGCTCGAGGCCGGCATCGTCGTCATGGACGAGTTCCACTACTACGCCGACGTCGACCGCGGGTGGGCGTGGCAGGTGCCGCTGCTGACGCTCACGAACGCGCGCTTCCTGCTCATGAGCGCGACGCTCGGCGACGTGACGCCGATCGCGGCCGACCTCGAGCGCCGCACCGGGCACCCGGTGAGCGAGGTGACGCACACCGAGCGGCCGATCCCGCTGACGTTCGAGTACGTGAAGACCCCCGTGCACGAGACCGTCGAGACCCTGCTCGAGAAGGGCCAGGCGCCGATCTACATCGTGCACTTCAGCCAGGCCGCGGCGATGGAGCGCGCGCAGGCCCTGTCGAGCATCCGCATCGTGTCGAGAGAGCAGCGGGACGAGATCGCCGAGGCGATCGGCGACTTCCGCTTCGCGACCGGTTTCGGCTCGACGCTCAGCCGCCTCGTGCGCGCGGGCATCGGCGTGCACCACGCCGGCATGCTGCCGAAGTACCGCCGTCTCGTCGAAGTACTCGCCCAGCGCGGGCTGCTGCGCGTCATCTGCGGCACCGACACCTTGGGCGTCGGCATCAACGTGCCGATTCGCACGGTGCTGCTGACAGCCCTCAGCAAGTACGACGGCGTGAAGATGCGCCAGCTCAGTGCGCGCGAGTTTCACCAGATCGCGGGCCGCGCGGGCCGCGCGGGTTACGACACGGCAGGGCTCGTGGTCGTACAAGCACCCGATCACGAGGTCGAGAATCATCTCGCCACGACGAAGGCCGGAGACGACCCCAAGAAGAAGAAGAAGATCGTGCGCAAGGCCGCGCCCGCGGGCTTCGTCACGTGGAGCGAGACGAGCTTTGAACGACTGGTGGGCGGGATGCCCGAACCGCTCGAGAGCCGCATGCAGGTCAGCGCGGCCATGCTCATCAACCTCATCGCGCGCGGGGGAGACGTGTTCGGCAACGCTCGCGCGCTGCTGACCGAGAATCATGAGCCGCCGCACCAGCAGCGCGCGCTCATCAAGCGCGCGCTGGGAATCGCGAAGACTCTCGTGCGCGCCGGGGTCGTCGTGATTGACCGGGCCACCACCCCGGCGACCATCACCCTCACCGTCGACCTGCAGCCCAACTTCGCGCTCAATCAGCCCTTGAGCCCCTTCGCGCTCGCCGTCATCGGCGTGCTCGATCACGCCGACCCGAACTACCCGCTCGAGGTCATCAGCGTCATCGAGTCGACGCTCGACAACCCCCGCCCGGTGCTCGCCCAGCAGCAGTTCGCCGCGCGCGGCGAGGCGATCGGCGCCATGAAGGCCGAGGGCCTCGACTACGACGAGCGCATGGAGGCCCTCGACGACGTCGAGTACCCGAAGCCGCTCGACGAGCTGCTGACCGCCATGTTCGAGACCTTCGCGAGCACCCAGCCCTGGATCCGCGACGTCGAGCTGCGCCCCAAGAGCGTCGTGCGCGACCTCTACGAGAAGGCCATGACCTTCACCGAGTACGTCAGTCACTACAAGCTCACCCGCAGCGAGGGCCTGCTGCTGCGCTACCTGAGCGACGCTGACCGCGCGATCCGGCAGACCGTGCCCGATGAGGCGAAGACCGACGAGCTGCGCGACATCATCGAATGGCTGCGCGAGCTCGTGCGCCAGGTCGACTCGAGCCTGCAAGACGAGTGGGAGCAGCTGAGCTCGCCCCACTCCGACGTTGTGGAAGGCGCGCCAACCTTGCCGCCCCGGCCGCCGGATGTCACGACCAACCGACGGGCATTCCTCGTGCTCGTGCGCAACGAGCTGTTCCGCCGCGTGCAGCTCGCGGCGCTGCAGCGCGACGACGACCTCGAGGCGCTCGACCCCGACGCGGGCTGGCCCGAGGCGCTCGACGCCTACTACGCCGACCACGAGGAGGTGCTGACGGGGGGCAACGCTCGCAGCGCATCCCTCGTACACATCGATGAAGCGCCGATGGATGCCCCCGGCACATGGACCGTGCGCCAAGTCATCGACGACCCGGCCGGCGACCACGACTGGGGCATCGACGCGGTCGTCGACCTGGCGGCGAGCGTCGAGGCCGGATTCGCCGTGGTCAGGGTGCTCGGCCTGCGTCGGCTGTAGCGCAGCCAACGATCACGGGCGCTACAGAATCGCGTCGCGCACGAGGTCGTACACGGGCGTGAAGAGCCCGACGTTGACGAGCACGGCCGTGATGAGGAGGTTGGTGAGCAACGGCCACCAGCCGCGACCCGCGGACTGCCGTCGCACGACGATCGTGCGCGCCGTGAGGTAGCCGAGGGCGCCGAGGAACGCCCAGGCCCAGTGCGCCCGGCGCAGGTGGCCCCACTCGTGCAGGGTGATGCGGTCGCGGCGCACCCACATGATGATCCAGAGCACGGGGATGATCGTCGCGCCGATGATCCAGATGAGGGGGGTCGACTCGAAGCCCGAGAGCACGGCGCCCGCGGCCTGCGCCAGCACCGTGACGAGGGGCGTGACGGCGAGCGCCCACGCCGCCGGCGTGGTCGTGCGCTCGGGGGCGTAGTCCATCGACGAGCGGGCGGTGTTCCACAGCTCGTTCGGGTGCTTCGCGCCGCCCGTCGGCGCGATGGGCACCGAGCTCGGCGAGCCGACGACAGGGGAGAGGGGGCTGGTGGCCGCGGCGGAGCCCGGCGACCACGAATACGGTGCCGAGTAGCCGTAGGGTTCAGCCGCTGCGGGTTCGGCGATGACCGTCGAGCCCGTGGCCGCGGTCATGGTCGCCCCGGCCGCGTCGGCGATGGCCTGCTCAGTCGGCGCGTGGGCGACGACGGGCTTGGGCCGGGTGTGCGTCGTCCAACGCAGGCCGTCCCACCAGCGCAGGCGCAACGCCATCTCCGGGTCGTCGTACCAACCGGCGACGGGAGCGTGCGAGTCAGACATCGGGCTACCTCGGGTGTGTCGTCGAGCGCGCTACGGGTCGGGGTGTCGAGCTCTCGGTTCCGCCATGGTAGTTCGTAACGGGGTACAAAGGGAGAGGCGCGCGGTCCCCACTTATGGGGACACGATCCCTCACCTTTCGGTGCTGAGCCGTCCGAGCATCGTCCACACGGTCGTCGTGAGCGCCGGATGGTCGAGCGCGATCTGCCGCAGCAGCCGATAGTCGCGCGCTGCAGAGGGCAGCCGCCCGTCGTCATCGCGGATGCGCTCGGCGCGCAGCATCCACACCACCAGTTCGTCGACGGTCGGCAGCTCGGTCATGAAGTCCCAGGGGTCTTCACCGCCGCGCGCCCGCGCGTGAATGACGGTCTGCAACTCGTCGTGCGCCTCGGCCCGCAGCACCTCGAGGCTCGCGCCCCGTCGGCTGCGCGTCTCGTCCATGCCTCGACCCTACGCGGCCTGCCGGAGCGGTCGCTGAGGGGGCGGTGGATGCTCGCGCGCGGTCAGGAGACGGCGCGCACCACCGCGAGCACGCCCTCGGGGTCGAGCGCGAACCAGGTGGCGACGACCGCGAGCTGCGCGCCCAGCCACACCGCGAGCGGCCACGGGGTCGCGCCGGTCGTGCGCTGCACGCGCACGCCGCGCACCCCGAGGTAGAGCGGGGGAGCGAGCACCGCGGTGATCCACGGTGCCGTGCGCAGGTGGCCCGAGAGCTCCATGAGCCGCGTGTCTTGCCCGGCGAGCGCGCCCATGAGCACGAGCGGGAAGACGACGGCGAGGGCGCGGGTCCAGGCCGAGCTCTCGGCCGGGAGGGTGGAGAACACCCAGAAGACGAGCAGCGCCTGCGTGAGCGGCATCGTGGCCATGAGCCACACCGAGACGGTGTGCACGCGCAGCCGCAGCGGGTTGCGGGCCGAGCCGGCATCGATCATCGAGGTCAGCTCGATGCGGTTGCGGTGGCTGAACGGCTCGTACCCGGCTGTCTCGGCGTTGGCGGGGCTGACGGGCGACATCGCGCTCGCGCGCGGTGCGGAGCCGACCGAGCGCACGCCGGCGGCGGGGTCGACGGGGTGCAGGGGCATGGCCTCGGCGGCACGAGCCGACTCGCGCGGCGAGACGGTGGCCGGGGCGCTGCCGGCGACCGAGAACGAAGCGGAGGGCTGGGCCGAGGCGGTCGCGGCAGCGAGGCTCTCCGCCGAGACGACCGGGCTGACCGGCGTGTCGAGCGCCGCGGTGTGGTGGGTCCACGCCGTGCCGTCCCACCAGCGGCGCTGCGTCACCATGCCGTGCGCGGCCGCTTTGACCGGGTCGGCGTACCAGCCTGCCGGTACGCGGATCGCGGTGGTGCTCATCGTGGTCCCCCATGGTCCCCGGTCCCCCGACCGGATCGTGTGCTCCGCTCGACCCCCCTGGTCGATCGGGTGTGCCGCGGTGTATTCGGGTTCCACGCGACGGGTGATTGCTCACCCTCGGCTGCGTTTTCAATTGTGGCCGGAAGCGGTTCGGGCCGCTTCCGGGGTATTCGGTTAGCGAATGATGCTAAAGACGCCCCAGTCGTCGACCTGCCAGGCGATCCAGCCGTTCGAGCGCTGCAGGCTCGCCGTGACGACGATCGGGTTGCCCGAGGCGTCGATGGCGGGGCAGCGCAGCTGCTGGCCGATGAACAGCGGCGGGCTCGGCGGGCAGGTGACCTCCATCTGACCGCCGATGCTGCGGGCGGCCAGTTCGATGCTGTTGGAGGCCTCGGCCGCGAAGACGGCGGGCAACGAGGCGATGATGAGACCGGGCACGGCGAGCACCGAGGCGCCCACGAGTCCGCTCAGCAGCAGGAACACGGCGACCGGGCCGTAGCCGGCGCCCGAGATGCGGCTCAGGCGCACGGCGCGCGCGATGAGGTAGAGCGGTGCCGTGCCGAGCGCCCAGAGCCACGTCGCGGGCCGGTCGACGCCGCGGCGGCGCAGCGAGCGGTAGTCGAAGAACGAGAGCACGAGCGTCACGGGGTAGGGCGCGAGCCAGATGACGGCCATGAACGCCACGCTCGGGCCCGTCGAGAAGGCGGCGAGCACGAGCAGGCTCAACAGCAGCTGCAGCATGGGCAGCAGCGCGATCGCCCACACCTCGACGCTCTGCAGGTGCGGCGCGGTCGTGCCGAGAGACTGGTGCGTGCCGCGTCGGCCCGGGTCGCTCGCCGAGACCGGCGATTCGTTCCACGCCGGCACGTAGGCCGGGGCTCCGGGAGCCGAGCCGTAGCCGGGAGCGGAGCCGTAGCCCGGCGCCGAACCGTACCCGGGGGCGGAGGTCTGCGGGGCAGAGGTCTGTGCGGCCGAGCCGTAGCCGGCGGATGCGGCGGCCGACACGGGCGCGCCCGGCTCGCCGGCCAGCGGAACCCACGGGGTGCTCCCGCTCGTGGCCGCCGACTGCGCCTGCAGGTCGGCGAAGGCTGCGGCCGCGAAGGCCTCGGCCGCGCTCGCGGCGCTGGCTGCGGCTGCCGATGTTGCGGGAGCGGACGGAGCGGAGGCGACGGGCGCCGACGGCACGCTCGGCTCGACGAGCGTCGGAGCGTCGTCGGTGGTCGGCGGTGCGAGCTGGCGCAGCACGGCGGCCGTCGGCTGCTCGACGGGCGGCTCGTCGATGGCGGCCGAGTCGGCGCTGCGGCGCGAGCGGCGCGAGGGCAGCTCGTCGTCGTCGGCGAACATCGTCGCCGCGGCCGGCTGCGTGGGCATCATCGGCTGGCGAGCGTCAGAGACGTGCTCCGTCCAGGCGTGGTTGTCCCACCAGCGCAACTGGGGCAAGCCCAGCGGGTCGGGATACCACCCCGCCGGCACTCGGCCGTAGTCGTCGTCAGACACGTCAGATCCCCCTCTGATGCCGAACCCGAATCCGGCGGGGTCAGTCTACGGGCGCGACGGCCGATGAAGGGAGGATTCATCACCCCCCCAGTGCGGGTGTCCCCCGGTCGGGGTACAGATCGACGGCGGCCCCCGCCAGCCACGCGCGGCCGAGCGGCGCGCGCGTCGCGGGGGCGAGCGCGGGGCCATCGATCCAGTGCCGCGCCGAGCGCAGTCCGTGCAGCGCGCTGAGCACCCACAGCTCGCAGCCCGCGAGATCGGCGGGCCGGGCCTCGGCCTCGGCGAGCGGAACCCCCGCCGCGCGCGCGGCCCGCACCACGAGGTCGACCGTGACGCTCGGGATGCGCGGCAGCGCGTCTGCCGGACGCACGAGCGTCTCGCCCCGCCACCAGAGCAGGCCGCTGTAGGCGCCTTCGACGACGCGGCCCTGCGCATCCACGATGATCGCCTCGCCCGCCCCGCTCGGCTGCACGGCGACCCGAAGGGCCTGCAGGGCGTCGAGATCGGGCCCCTTGATGAGCGGTCGCGTGCGCGGATCATGCGGTGCGGTCGCCACGTCGACCTCGGTGCCCGTCGCCGGGGTCGGGCGCAGGCGCAGGCTCAGTTGCGTGCCCTCGGCGCGTTCGCGCAGCTCGACGCGCGGAAACCAGTCGCCCGAGCGCGGGAGGGCCGCCACGGCGTCGCGCCAGAAGGTTTCGGCGTCGTCGCGCCACGGGCCCACCGCGGCGAGGAAGCGCGCGCGATGCGCCTCGAGCCCGCGCACGCGGCCCTCGACGACGCGCCAGGAGTCGGCCGCGAGCAGGCGCCCTTCGTGCGGATCGCACCAGTCGAGCGCCACCCAGGGCGTGTCGTTCGCGGCGGTGCCGGGCCGCCACGGGTGAAGCCCCTCGCCGAGCGCGCTCATAGCATTGAGGGTATGCGGCCCGGCGTTCTCGAGCATCCGATCGCGGCGCCGCCCGGCGCCGAGGCGGTGTTCCTCGCGCTCGCCGCCGAGAACCCGCAGACGCAGGGCCTCGTCTGGCTCGACTCCGGCCTGGGCGCGCGCACCGGCCACAGCCTCATCGCCCTCGGCACGCGCGTGCCGCTCGACCACGAGGCCCCCGTTCTGCCGCAGCTGCGGGCGGCGCTCGCCGCGATGCCCGCGCCCGCCGCGGGGGACGACCCGCTGCCGCTCGGACTCGTCGGGTGGTTCGGCTACGAATTGCGGGCCGAGACGATGGCCATGCCCGTTCCGCTCGTGCCGGGCGACGAGCGCGCGGCCTGGCTGCGCGTCGACCGCGGCGTGGCGGTCGACCACGCCACGGGCACCGCCCGGCTCGTCGCGCTCGATCTCGACGGTTCGGGGGAGTGGCGCGGCGAACTCGACGACTGGCGGCGGCGGATGCTCGCGCTGGTCGAGCGGGCGGCAGCGGCATCCGGCGCCCCGATCGCCCCGCCCGCCCCGCTCGCGCCGATCGTGCAGCGCGACGCCGACGAGCACTACGCCGACCTCGTGCTGCAGTGCCAGGCGGCGATCCGCGACGGCGAGGCGTATCAGCTGTGCCTCACGACGCAGTCCGAGGCCGCGACCGCTGACGGCTCGCTCCTCGACGCCGTCGCGATCTACCGACGGCTGCGGCTCTCGAGCCCCGCGCACCACGGCGCCCTGCTGCGTATCGGCGACACGACCCTGCTGAGCGCGAGCCCCGAGACCTTCCTGCGGGTCGCCGACGGCATCGTGCAGACCCGACCGATCAAAGGCACGCGCCCGCGCGACGCCGACCCGGTGCGGGATGCGGCGCTCGCCGCCGAACTCGCCGCGAGCGACAAAGAGCAGGCCGAGAACCTCATGATCGTCGACCTCATGCGCAACGACCTCGCGCGCATCTGCACCGTCGGCACGGTCACCGTCACGGGCCTGCTCGAGGTCGAGAGCTACGCCCACGTGCACCAGCTCGTCAGCACCGTCGAGGGTCGCCTGCGGCCCGGCCTCGATGCGCTGGATGCTGTGGCCGCATGTCTTCCCGCCGGCTCCATGACCGGCGCACCCAAGCGCCGCGCCATCGAGCTGCTCGCCGGGCTCGAGGCCGGCCCCCGGGGCATCTACTCGGGAGCCTTCGGCTACCTCGGCGCCGACGGCACGGCCGACCTCGCGATGGTCATCCGCAGCATCGTCGTGCGCGGCGACCGGGCTTCGGTCGGCGCGGGCGGCGGCGTGACGGCGCTCAGCGACCCCGTGGCCGAGGTGGCCGAGATGCGACTGAAGGCCGCGGCGCTGCTGCGGGCGCTCGCGGAGGATGCGGCCCCGAGCACCCGGTAATCTGGCAGTTCTGCCCCGCCACCACCGGGCGGCCCCTGCACAGACGTGAATCGAGACCTCTCCGTGACCGACGAGCTGCACCCCGACGAGAACGCGTACGACCACGCCCGCATCGAGGCCCACTGGGCGCCGATCTGGGACGAGCTGCAGCCGTTCACCGTCGACGACCCCGCCGACACGAAGCCGCGCAAGTACGTGCTCGACATGTTCCCGTACCCCAGCGGCGACCTGCACATGGGGCACGCCGAGCAGTATGCGCTCGGCGACATCGTCGCCCGCTACTGGCGCCAGCAGGGCTTCACGGTGCTGCACCCGATCGGCTGGGACTCGTTCGGTCTGCCCGCCGAGAACGCGGCCATCAAGCGCGGCGCCGACCCGCGGCAGTGGACGTACGACAACATCGCGCAGCAGAAGGCGTCGATGAAGCGCTACGCGGCGAGCTTCGACTGGACCCGCGTGCTGCACACGAGCGACCCCGAGTACTACCGCTGGAACCAGTGGCTGTTCCTGAAGATGTACGAGAAGGGCCTCGCCTACCGCAAAGACAGCTGGGTCAACTGGGACCCGGTCGACCAGACGGTGCTCGCCAACGAGCAAGTGCTGCCCGACGGCACGAGCGAGCGCTCGGGCGCCGTCGTGGTCAAGAAGAAGCTCACCCAGTGGTACTTCAAGATCACCGACTACGCCGACCGCCTGCTCGACGACCTCAACCAGCTCGAGGGCTCGTGGCCGGCCAAGGTACTGACGATGCAGCGCAACTGGATCGGCCGCTCGACGGGTGCCGACGTCGACTTCGTCATCGAGGGCCACCACAGCCCCGTGACGGTCTTCACGACGCGCCCCGACACGCTCTTCGGCGCCACCTTCATGGTCGTGGCGCCCGACAGCGACCTCGCCGCCGAGCTCGCCGCCGGCTCGACCCCCGAGGTGCGCATGGCGTTCCAGGCCTACCTCGAAGAGGCGCAGAAGAAGAGCGAGATCGACCGGCAAGACACCTCGCGCGAGAAGACCGGCGTCTTCCTCGACCGCTGGGCGATCAACCCCGTCACGGGCGAGCGCATCCCCGTGTGGGCCGCCGACTACGTGCTCGCCGACTACGGCCACGGCGCCATCATGGCCGTGCCCGCCCACGACCAGCGCGACCTCGACTTCGCGATCGCCTACGACCTGCCGGTGCGCGTCGTCGTCGACACGAACGCCCCGGTCACGGGCGCGATTCCGGTAATCACCCCCGAAATGCTCGCGTCGGGTGATCCCGGCACGGCGGGCGCCGCGCCGCTCGACCCTGTCGCCACCGGTGAGGCGCTCACGGGCGACGGGCGCATGATCAACTCGGGCCCCCTCGACGGCCTCAGCAAGCAGCACGCCATCACGCGCGCGATCGAGCTGCTGGAAGAGCGCGGCACGGGGCGGGCATCCAAGACCTACCGCCTGCGCGACTGGCTCATCAGCCGCCAGCGGTACTGGGGCACCCCGATTCCGATCATGTACGACGAGCAGGGCGCCGAAGTGCCGGTGCCGATGGATGCGCTGCCGATCGAACTGCCGAACGCCGAGGGCATCGACATGAAGCCGAAGGGCACCTCGCCCCTCGGCGGCGTCGAGGACTGGGTCGCGACGACCACGCCCGACGGCCGCCCGGCGCGCCGGGACACCGACACCATGGACACCTTCGTCGACTCGTCGTGGTACTTCCTGCGCTTCTTGAACCCCACCGACGACACGAAGGCGTTCGACCCGGCGATGGCCGAGAAGTGGGCGCCCGTCGACCAGTACGTGGGTGGCGTCGAGCACGCGATTCTGCACCTGCTCTACGCGCGCTTCATCACGAAGGTGCTGTTCGACCTCGGCTACGTGAGCTTCACCGAGCCCTTCTCGGCGCTGCTCAACCAGGGCATGGTCGTGCTCAATGGTGCGAAGATGTCGAAGTCGAAGGGCAACATCGTCACCTTCACCGAGGGCGTCGACAGCTACGGCGTCGACGCCGTGCGCCTGACGATGGCCTTCGCCGGTCCGCCGGAGGACGACATCGACTGGGCGGATGTCTCGCCCACGGGCTCGCAGAAGTTCTTGGCCCGCGCCTGGCGGCTGTCGGGCGAGGTCACCGCCCCGGTCGGCGCCGACCCCTCCACGGGCGACGTCGCCCTGCGGCGGGTGACGCACCGCTTCCTCGCCGAAGTGCCGGGCCTCATGGAGTCGTTCAAGTTCAACGTGGCCGTCGCGCGCACGATGGAGCTTGTCAACGTCATCCGCAAGGCGATCGACTCCGGACCGGGCGCGGCGGACCCCGCCGTGCGCGAGGCCGTCGAGGTCGTCGCGGTCGCCCTCTCGATCTTCGCGCCGTACACGGCCGAAGACATGTGGGTGCGCCTCGGCCACGGCGGCGACACGAGCAGCGACCTCATCGCGTTCGCGGGCTGGCGCAAGGCCGACCCGCTGCTGCTCGTCGAGGAGTCGGTGACGGCGATCGTGCAGGTCGACGGCAAGGTGCGCGACAAGCTTCAGGTGAGCCCGCTCATCGGCGGCGACGAGCTCGAAGCGCTCGCCCGGGCTTCCGAGGCCGTGCAGCGTGCGATCGGCGACCGACCGATCGCGCAGGTCATCGTGCGCGCCCCGCGCGTCGTCAACATCGCGACCCAGAAGTAGGCGCTCCCGCGCGGCCCGCCCTCACTCGGTGAGGGCTGCCGCGCGGGCCTAGCCTGCCGCGGTGACCCACCTCGCCGCGCTCGACGGGCCTCCCCGGCGGTCGCCGCGCGTGCGGGCGGCGCTCGGCGGAGTCGTGGTGCTCGCGCTGCTCGGCGTCGGTGCGGCCGTCGTGGGCGCCGTCGTCACTCCCGGCGGGCAGACCGTGACGGTCGAGGCGCCCGTGGCCGTCGATGGCGCGACACCCGGACCGGCCCCCGCCATCGAGGTCGTCGTGCTGCACGTGCTCGGCGCGGTCTCGCAGCCCGGCATCGTCGAACTGCCGCTCGGCGCGCGCGTCGTCGACGCGATCGCCGCCGCGGGCGGACCGAGCGACGACGCCGACCTCGCGGGCGTGAACCTCGCCCGCGTCGTCGTCGATGGCGAGCAACTGCGCGTGCCGCGCGTGGGCGAGGTGCCCGTCACCGCGCCCGCGGCGCCGGGGTCGGCGGGCGGCGCGACGGGCGACGGCCGCGTCAACCTCAACACCGCCGATGCCGCCGCCCTCGAGACGCTGCCCGGCGTGGGCCCCGCCATCGCGGCGCGCATCATCGCCTGGCGCGACGAGAACGGACCGTTCCGCAGCGTCGACGAGCTCACGGCCGTGAGCGGCATCGGCGAGAAGACGCTCGCGGGCCTGCGCGATCAGGCGACGGTGTGAGCGCGCCCCCCGCGGTCGAGGTGGCGGAGGTCGACGCGCGGGACGTCGCGCCGCGGGTCGTAGTGCCGCGGGTGGCGGATGCCCGCCTCGCGCTCCCCGCCCTCGCCGGGTGGCTCGCGGCCATCGTGCTGGTCGGGGCGCCCGCGGCTGCCGCGCCCGCCGCCGTCACGGCTCTGGCGCTCGCAGGGCTCGCGATCGGGGTGCTGCGGCGCCGCGGGTGCGCGGGTCGCGCGGGGGAGCTGCTCGCGGCGAGCATCCCGAGCGTTCTCGCCGTCGCTGTGCTCGCGATCGCCGTCGCCCTCGCCGCCCCCGCGCGCACGCCGCCCGCGCTGAGCGCCGCGCTCGACGAGGGTGCCACGGTCGACGTCGTGCTCGAGCTCGAGCAGACGGTCGTGGCGCCGCTCGAGACGGACTCGGGGTTCGGAGGCTGGGGTGGCGTGAGCGCCGACGCGCTCATCGTGGCGGTCGGCGCGCGGATGCCCGACGGCAGCGAGCGGCCGCTCGCCGTGCGCGTGCCGGTGCGGGTGCTCGGCCTCCCGGTCGAGGGGCGCCTGCCGCTCGGCACGCGGCTCGAGGGCACGGTGCGGCTCATCCCTCTGGAGGCGGGCGACGACCGTGTCGCGCTCGTGCGACCGGTCTCTGATGTGACGCCCGTCGCAGCACCGCCCGCGCTCCTCGGTGGGGCGGATTCCCTGCGCGCGGGGTTCCTCGCCCTCATGGCGCCCTTCGCCGGCGACGGCGCTGCACTGCTGCCGGGCCTCGCGATCGGTGACACCACCGCCGTGACCGACGACCTCGATGCGGCCATGAAGGCGAGCGCCCTCAGCCACCTCACGGCCGTGTCGGGAGCCAACTGCGCCATCGTCGTCGGCCTCGTGCTCGGCATCGGCGCGCTCGCCCGATGGCCGCGGCCCGTGCGGGTCGGGGTCGCGCTCGTGGCGCTCGGCGGCTTCGTCGTGCTCGTCACGCCCGAGCCGAGCGTTGTGCGCGCCGCCGTTATGGCCGCCGTCGTGCTGCTGGCGCTCGTGAGCGGCCGCCCCGCGCGCGGGCTGCCCGTGCTGGGCCTCGCGGTGCTCGGTATCGTCGTGCTCGATCCGTGGATCGCGCGGGAGTACGGCTTCACCCTCTCGGTGCTCGCGACGGCGGCGCTGCTCGTGCTCGCGGGTCCGCTCGCGGCGGTGCTCGAGCGCGTGCTGCCCGCGTGGCTCGCGCTCGCGATCGCCGTGCCGCTCAGCGCGCAGCTGGCGTGCCAACCCGTGCTGATCCTGCTCGCGCCCGAGGTGCCGCTCACCGGGGTCTTCGCGAACGTGCTCGCGGCGCCCGCCGCCCCGGTGGCGACGATCGTGGGCATGATCGCGTGCCTGCTCGCGCCGGTCATCCCGACCCTGGCACTGCTCGTGGCGGGCATCGCGTGGCTTCCCGCGGCCTGGATCGCGGGCATTGCGCGCGTGTGCTCGACGCTGCCCGGCGCTCTGCTGCCGTGGCCCGAAGGCGCGGTCGGGGCGCTGCTGCTTGCGGGGCTCACGATCGCCGGGCTCGTCGCATTCGGCGTGCCGGGGCGCCTCGGCAGCGCCCGGCTACGGCGACGCGTCGCGCTCGCCACCGCCGCGGCGCTCGTCGTCGTCATGGGGGCGACGGCGGGCACGGCCGCGTTGCGGAGCCTGGGCCGCCCGGGCGACTGGGTCATCGCGCAGTGCGACATCGGGCAGGGTGACGCCGTGCTCGTGCGCAGCGCGGACGCCGTCGCGCTCATCGACACGGGAGCCGAGCCCGAACTGCTCGAGGGGTGCCTCGACACGCTCGGCGTCGGACGCATCGACCTGCTCGTGCTCACCCACTTCGATCTCGACCACGCGGGCGGCGTGCCCGCGGTGGTCGGCCGTGTCGATCGCGTGCTCGTGGGCCCGACCGGGCGCGAGCAGGATGAGGCCGTCGTTGCGGCCCTCGCGGCCGGCGGCGCCGTCGTCGACCTCGTTGCCGAGGGACGGTACGGCACGCTCGGTGCGCACGAGTGGCGCGTGCTGTGGCCGCCCGCGCACCGCGGGGTTGAACCCGGCAACGACGCGAGCATCGTCGTCGAGCTGCGCGGCGGCCCGGCGTGCGGCGACTGCCCGAGCATGCTCGCCCTCGGCGATCTGGGGGCGGATGCGCAGCGCATGCTCGCCGCCGCGCAGCCGCTGGCCTCCGTCGACGTCGTCAAGGTGAGCCACCATGGCTCGCCCGACCAGCACGAGCCGCTCTACGCGCAGCTCGGCGCCCCCGTCGCGCTCATCGGCGTCGGCGCCGACAACACCTACGGGCATCCCGCGCCCGACCTGCTCGCCGTGCTCGACGCGGCGGGGTCGACGGTCGTGCGCAGCGACACCCATGGGCTCGGCCTGCTCGCGCCGGGCGGCGACGGCTCGAGCGCGCTGCGGCTCTGGGTGGAACGGGGCGCGGTCGAGAGGGGCGCACTCGAGGGCGGCGACGTCGGCCCGCCTCGATAGGCTGGCGGGCATGGCCGCGCCGAAGAAACCCGCCGGATCCGCGCGGGTCGCGGCGAGCATCCCGCAGCTCGCGTGGCACCAGATCCGCGCGGCGCCGGTGATCCTCGTGAGCGGCCCGGAAGACTTCCTCGCCGAGCGCGCCAGCCGTCAGTTGCGGGATGCCCTGCGCGAGCAGGACCCGAGCCTCGAGGTGCACGACCTGCGAGCCGACGCCTACGCTCCCGGCGAGCTCATCACCCTCGCGAGCCCGTCGCTCTTCGGCGAACCGCGGCTGATCCGCGTCGACGCGGCCGCGACCATGAACGACGCCTTCCTCGAGGAGGCCCTCGAGTACATCGCCGCGCCCGCCGACGAGGTCGTCGTGCTCATTCGCCACGGCGGGGGAGTGCGCGGCAAGAAGCTGCTCGACGCCATCCGGCAGGGCACGGGCGGCGGTATCGAGGTCGTGTGCGCCGCGCTCACGCGCGACAACGACCGCGCCGACTTCGCGGCCGCCGAGTTTCGGCACGCCGGCCGCCCGATCGCTCCCGGAGCGCTGCGTTCTCTCGTGAGCGCCTTCACCGACGACCTCGCCGAGCTCGCCGGCGCATGCCAGCAGCTGCTCGCCGACACCGACGGCGAGATCACCGAGCAGACGGTCGAGAAGTACTACGGCGGTCGCGTCGAGGTCAACGCGTTCGCCGTCGCCGATGCCGCCATCGCGGGCCGGCATGGCGAGGCTCTGGGGCTGCTGCGGCACGCGCTCGCGACCGGCGCCGACCCCGTGCCGATGGTCGCCGCCTTCGCGATGAAGCTGCGCACCATGGCGAAGGTCGGCGGCACACGCGGCTCGGGCGGCCAGGTGGCCTCGCAGCTCGGACTCGCGCCCTGGCAG
Source organism: Microcella humidisoli (assembly GCF_024362325.1). NCBI lineage: Bacteria > Bacillati > Actinomycetota > Actinomycetes > Micrococcales > Microbacteriaceae > Microcella > Microcella humidisoli. The sequence continues at coordinate 14,561 of NZ_CP101497.1, read as the reverse complement.
GTCGATCGTGCTCGGCGCGACTTGCAGGGCTGGACGGAGGAGGGGCTCGGCCGCGCGATTCTCATGGCGGCCGAGACCGATGCCGCCGTCAAGGGCGCGGGGCGCGATCCGGTTTACGCGGTCGAGTCGCTCGTGCGCGTCGTGGCCGACCGCGGCCTCGAGCTGTAACGCGCCGTCGTTCGGCCCCGCACAGCACGACACCCCCGCCGGCGAACCGGCGAGGGCGTCGAGAAGTGCGGGGTGGGGCTAGAGCGCCGCGACCTTCTTCGAGATCGACGACTTGCGGTTCGCCGCCTGGTTCTCGTGGATGACGCCCTTGCTCACGGCCTTGTCGAGCTTCTTGGTCGCCGTCTTGAGGGCGGCCTCGGCGGCGGCCTTGTCGCCCGAGGCGACAGCCTCGTTGGTGCGACGGATGGCGGTCTTGAGCTCGCTCTTGACGGCCTTGTTGCGCTCCTGCGCCTTGAGGTTGGTCTTGATGCGCTTGATCTGCGACTTGATGTTTGCCACGTGGGTGCTTTCTTCGAGATGAACGGTGTGTTTGTGCGGCCGGGGTGGGGTGCCGGTGCGATGCGAGCATCGCGGCGAAATTCCCAGCCGCATTCCGTGTCGAAAGAGAGAGGGCTTTCTGACACGCAAGCCAACCGCTTACGTTACCAGGTGCTCTGCGCTGTCGGCCACTCGACTGTCTGCCAGCCGCCCAGCCTCATGGGAGAATGGCACCAAATGTCTCCTCGCGCCCTCACGCCGCTCGCCCCTGCCGCGACCGACCCGACGCTGATCCGCAACTTCTGCATCATCGCGCACATCGACCACGGCAAGTCGACCCTCGCCGACCGCATGCTCGGCATCACGGGTGTCGTCAGCGACCGCGATATGCGCGCGCAGTACCTCGACCGCATGGATATCGAGCGCGAGCGCGGCATCACGATCAAGAGCCAGGCGGTGCGCATGCCCTGGGCGCTTGCTCCCGCCGAGGGTGGCAAGCCCGTCACGTACGCGCTCAACATGATCGACACCCCTGGGCACGTCGACTTCACCTACGAGGTGAGCCGCTCGCTCGCCGCGTGCGAGGGCGCCATCCTGCTCGTCGATGCGGCGCAGGGCATCGAGGCCCAGACGCTGGCGAACCTCTACCTGGCGCTTGAGAATGATCTGACGATCATCCCGGTGCTCAACAAGATCGACCTGCCGGCGGCCGACCCCGACAAGTACGCGAAAGAGCTCGCGGGGCTCATCGGCGGCGACCCCGATCAGGTGCTGCGTGTGAGCGGCAAGACCGGCATGGGCGTCGAGGGGCTGCTCGACGAGGTTGTGCGGCAGATTCCTGCACCGACGGGCGACCCGAATGCCCCCGCCCGCGCAATGATCTTCGATTCGGTGTACGACTCGTACCGCGGCGTCGTCACCTATGTGCGCATGGTGGATGGCCGGCTGAGCCCGCGGGAACGCATCCAGATGATGTCAACGCGGGCAACGCATGAGCTGCTCGAAATCGGCGTCAGCGCGCCCGAGCCGACCCCCAGCAAGGGACTCGGCGTCGGCGAGGTCGGCTACTTGATCACGGGCGTGAAGGATGTGCGCCAGTCGAAGGTCGGCGACACCGTCACGAACGCGCAGAAGCCGGCGGCGACGGCGCTCGCGGGCTACACCGACCCGAAGCCCATGGTCTTCTCGGGGCTGTATCCGATCGACGGCAGCGACTACCCGGTGCTGCGCGAGGCGCTCGACAAGCTCAAGCTCTCGGACGCCTCGCTCAACTACGAGCCCGAGACCTCGGTCGCGCTGGGCTTCGGCTTCCGCTGCGGGTTCTTGGGGCTGCTGCACCTCGAGATCGTGACCGAGCGCCTCGAGCGCGAGTTCGGCCTCGACCTGATCTCGACGGCGCCGAGCGTGACCTACGAGGTGACGACCGACGACAAGAAGCAGTTCACGGTCACGAACCCGAGCGAGTTCCCGACCGGCGCGAAGATCGCCGCGGTGAGCGAGCCCATGGTGCGCGCGGCGATTCTGGCCCCGAAAGACTATGTCGGCACGATCATGGAGTTGTGCCAGAGCCGCCGCGGCTCGCTCATCGGCATGGACTACCTCGGTGAGGATCGCGTCGAGATCAAGTACACGATGCCCCTCGGTGAGATCGTGTTCGACTTCTTCGATCAGCTGAAGAGCAAGACGGCCGGCTACGCGAGCCTCGACTACGAGCCCGCGGGCGATCAGGAGGCCGACCTCGTCAAGGTCGACATTCTGCTGCAGGGCGAGGCGGTCGACGCGTTCAGCGCGATCGTGCACCGCGAGAAGGCGTACGCCTACGGCGTGCTCATGACGGAGCGCCTCAAGAAGCTCATCCCGCGCCAGCAGTTCGAGGTGCCGATTCAGGCCGCCATCGGGGCCCGCATCATCGCGCGCGAGTCGATCAGCGCGATGCGCAAAGACGTTCTGGCCAAGTGCTATGGCGGTGACATCACCCGCAAGCGCAAGCTGCTCGAGAAGCAGAAAGAGGGCAAGAAGCGCATGAAGATGGTGGGCCGCGTCGAGGTGCCGCAAGAGGCGTTCATCGCGGCGCTCTCGGGCGATGTCGAGACTAAAAAGGGGCAATGAAAACACCTCGTGCTGCCCTGTACGCGCGTATCTCCCAAGAGGACGCAAACATTCCGTCTGTCGAGAATCAGCTAGAGAACCTGCGGGCTCTCGCTGCCAAGCTTGGCGCTGAAATCGTTGCTGAGCACTCAGACAACGACATATCTGGCTACTCCGGAAAACAACGCCCCGGCTTTCGTGACCTGCTGCTGACCATCGAAGACGGACGCACAGACCTTGTGCTTGCAGTAGCTGTGGACCGACTCGCACGCAACGACGTGGAAAGCTTCGCAATCCGCCGCGCAAGCATCCAAGCCAAGGTCCGCTGGCACACCCTGGCCACCGGAGAAATCGACCCGACCACTGCAACCGGCGCATTCAACGCAGCTCTGTTCGCAGCCCTTGCAGAGCTGGAGTCCGGTCTGAAGGCTGAGCGCGCTCGACGCAGCGTCAACGACCGACTCAACCTGGGTCTGCCGCTCGTAGGCAACCGCGTCTTTGGCTTCGAGACCGACAGGCTCACGCTCCGCACAGACGAAGCTGAGCTAATCAGAACCGCCTACAGCCGCATGCTCGACGCACCCGACACCCTGTCACCGGAAGACCGTCAGCAGGCCCCCTGGACGCTCTACAAGGTTGCTCGGGACTGGAACGCACGCGGGCACAAAACGACGGACGCAGGCCGCTCCAGCAAGAAGCGGGGGACCGGTGGCCGGGAACGAGTCGAACATGACGGCATGTTCACCACAGAAGCAATCAAGCGCATCCTCACCAACCCCCGCATGGCTGGCATCCTCACGCACAAAGGTGAAGAGCTTGCCTCCGATGGACTCCCCGCAATCGTCAGCCGTGAACGGCTCGACGCAATGGAGGCATTCCTAGCGAACCCTGCCCGGAAGCAGAAGCCCGGACAGAAAGCCACCAACCTTCTCTCCGGTGTCATGCTCTGCCCCTGCGGGAACCCGCTGAGCGCGGGCTCTGTCGGTGCCAAGAGCACGGTCAAGGGGAAGGTCTACAAGTACAGCTACCACGTCTACCGGTGCCGCAAATCGAACACCCCCGGCAACACCAGCGGGCACGCTACGGTGCGCGTCACAGAGGCAGACGAATGGGTGACCAACGAAGCCCTGAAAGCCATTGCAGAAGAGCGCGTGACCGTATCCGGTGGCGGGTACGACCGGGAAAGAATCACCGCAATCTACGCAGCCCTGGGAGAGAAGTTCCGTCAGATTGAGCATGTTCAGGCACTGCTTGCAGACCCTGACTTAGTGGACGAGCAGACCGCTTTCAAAGCTCGGCTGAAGGTCTTGAAGGGGGAGCGGGAAGCGCTCGAAATCGAACGAGACCGACTCACCGCGCTCAGTGCTGAGGGTGGTGCGCTCTCTGAATTCCTGGCCTACATGCAGGGTCTGCCGAACTACGACGACATCGAAGCCTCCATTGCTGAGGGATCCACGGCTGAGCAGCGGGCTGCTTTCTGGAAGCCCGCTATTGGGTGGGCAAAGGGTTACGAAGCTTGGGAAGGAACTCCCGTTGAGAAGAGGCGGGAGATTCTCCGTGGCTCGTTCATCGTGAAGCTGTCAACGGGACGCGGGGCAATCGACACCCGCATTTCGGTCGAAGCTCGGTAGCTGGGAACGGAGAGGCCCCCGGTCAGTTTCAACCGGGGGCTTCCGTTCGCCGCTAGGCCGCTGTCAGCCTTTCGAGCTGCCAGCATGACCCTTCAATGGCGCGGGGCAGGGGCTCGAAACGGGACAGCTTGACCGACAGGTCAAGCAGCTCACCGTTCTCAGTGACCGCCCGGTAGACCCCGGTGAAAGGGGCAGGAGTGCCTTCAACCAACTTCATCTTTTTGCTCCGTTGCTCGAAGACGACTGGTGCTAAATCCAGGATGCCGCGCTAGTGTTGTCTGGTTCCGCCAAGAACGTGACCCCGCTAGACCGCACCCCGGTCAGCGGGGTCGTCTTGTTTTGCACCCGAACCGTGTGGCCCGAATCTCCTTCGAAATTCGAAGACAGCACCATTCTAGGCGGGGCCCCTGACGCAACTGAGCCTAGACAAATCGGTCTGCCCTTTGCCCACACGCGCTTGTTTCCGCCCATTTCCGCCCATTTAAGGGTGTGTAATCCGGTTCATCCACAAGGTTCAACCTAGTTATCCCCATATTTTCCACAGGGCGTTAGCATGGCGCGTTTCGATTGGCGTGGATATTGTGAGTTCATGGCGAAGAAGAAGATTGAAACCACCCTCATCACCGATGACTTCACTGGAGAGGAAATCTCTGGCGGAGCCGTAGAGGTCTCACTCAGCTACAAGGGGAAGACCTACAACCTCGACCTGTCTGAGAAGAGCGCAACGGCTCTTGATGACGCAATCACCCCGTTTATTGCGAACGCGGAACCTGAGCCCGCCAAAGGCACGACGGCGCCTATCCGCTCTGCCTCTGACTTGGATGCCGCAGCAGTGCGGGAATGGGCACGAATCAACAACATCCCTGCCAATCCACGCGGAAGACTTTCCAAATCTCTCACGAACGCCTACAGAATGGCTCCAGAGAACCGTTAACCAGCAATGCAAAGACCCCCGGACCTAGGTAAGTAGGCCGGGGGTCTTCTCTTTGCATTGGACAACTAGCCTGCTTCGTCGTTTTTGGGCACAGGCACTGAAGCGACCAGCGCAAGGTGGTTGCCTACTGGACGCTTCACCATGAAGGTGGCTGGCTTACGACCCTCCCGCTCGCTCGAGACCTCCAGCACTCCAGCTTCTACCGCCTCCTCAATATCAAGACGCGCACTTTCTTCACTAAGACCTGTTTCGTCACGGTATTCAGCCCGAGTCATCACACCGGAAAGCTTCTCCCGCACACGACGCACACGCTTAGAAAGTCCTTCACCGGCAACCTGACGCATCACCGCATTCTCTGAAACCTCATTCAAGTAGAGACCTCTGATGGTCTCCGTGCGGGCGGAACGGTTCTTGCCCGCGTGGTCTTCCTCAGTGGAGACCGCTAGCCACTCCTGCTTTGAACCGCTGGTAGGACTGAAGCTCTTGTCTCGGTACATAGTGAGCACAACGTCCGCTCTACCATCGAGCGCTCCCGAGCCTCTGGCAATTGGAGCATCTGTGTCCTGGTCACTCCTACGCGGGTGGTGAATGAACCAAGTGGTGGCCTCAGCACGAATCGCAACAGCCGCCTCCAACGTCATGCTGTTCAAGGCAGCGTCATTCTCGTCAGTCCCACCGCTCGTGTTGGCGAACGTGTCAAAGATGATGAGACCCACCTCTTCAGCGTTGGCCTTCTCACGCAGAAGCTCAAGAGACGTCTCGTTATTCAGATTCGCTCCGCGTACCGGAATGACCCACTTCTTCAGCTCTTCGAAGTCCTCCCCGTGAGCTTCACACCACGCCTTCAGACGGTCAACGTAGCCGTTGAATCCCTCACCGATGACCACCATGGTTTTGGTCTGCTTGGTCTCTTTACCCAGCCAGCGCATCCCGAAAGCCATGGAGCAAATAGCGTCAATGTAGAGGAACGTCTTTCCAATGTTGCGCTTGGCAATGAGGAAGACCATGCCCTGTTCAGGCACGAGGTCCTCAATGAGGAAGGTCTGAGAAGCAGCTTCCATCTCTTCCCAGCTCGGGAATTCGGTACCGGTGAAATTCTCGGAAGCAAGCCGACGCTTAGCCTTCTGTTGAGCCTTGAGCTTTATGTAGTAGTCGTTAGCCAACTCGTCAGTCATGGCCTCAACAACCTCAGGAGAGTCAGGCTCACCAGTTCCCCCGAATTTGCGCACGGCTCCAGCTAGAGACCGGTCAAAGTCATCCGCATACTCAGGCGTATTGAACTCACCCTGAAGCCAACGGGCACGCAACAGGTCCAAAGCCCCAGCTACTCCACCCTTCCCCTCAGCAGCGAGACGCACCAACTCAGCCTGACGCTGAATCATCTCGTCATGACCGAACTCTCCCCTAGGGAATCGAACCTTGGCAGCACTGACCTCGTATGAAGTGACGGGACGCAGAGTCCTAACCCAGTCGGCAATAGAGCCGTGGAAGGGAGACTCAGACATCGAGCTTGACGGCACGCACAACCACTCTGGAGCTGGAGCCAGCTCGTCTAGTGATGTCGGCACCGAGTCACCCCAGGCAATGAAGTAAGAACGTCCCGCTCGACGGTCCACGTCCGTCAACACCTCACCAGTAGAGATGACCACAGGAGCCGCAGGACCCAACTCCACATCGTGAGGGTGACGGTAAACGTGATGCTCACCGCCTGAGCTGGTCTTGTAGCTGAAAGTGTCGGGCAACTCAGACAGGTCCGCCTCAACCAGGCTGTTCCATCCGTCCTTGCCCTTTTCAGCGTTCATGTCGATATCGAGGACACAGACGGTGCTGTCAGCTACGACGCCCACTAGAGCGTCAGGCTGTGCCGCCCACCAAGCCCGGATGCCTTCCGGGTTCGTGATGGCATCCGTCAGACCCCGAGTCAGATACGGAGTCTTTCGCTCGAAGAGCTTGTCTCCGCTCCACGAGTCCTTCTCTCGGACAGGGTGTACCCGCAATCCGAGTGCAGCCCAAGCAAGGGCTTTGTCTACTCCCTGGAGGTGCTCTCCAGGGCTATCTAGTCGGTCCGACATTTGTTTCTCCAACGAGTAACCCCCCTGAACGTGTGACCTTGCAAGCCACGTTCAGAGGGGAACTTTTGATAATCAATAATGATTGCAAGGTCATCTGAAGTCAATTATGACATATTACTGAGAAGTGCTCTCTTTGTAGCATATTATTGGTTTTGTCCATGTTTGACGGCCTCAACCCCAACGAATCTCAACCCCAATTGGGCTTGAACGAAAAGTGGGGTTTAGATGGGCCGAAAACCCGCATAACTACGCGGAATCTCAAGCTCAATCCCAATTCCCCAATAACTTATAGTCTCATAAGAGACGGGAAAACTAAGGGTTGTGCTGAGATAAATAGCCCCGAAACTGGGGAAGGTTCCCAGTGCATGAAGCCCGGCGCAGCCAAAAAGAATGCGAGCTGTAAGCCAGTCGGATGAATCGAAACGATGTGGCTACGCTTGCTAGCTCTCTGGCCGGATCGAAGGAATAGCGCGCTTAGTCGGGCAAATTCTCAAGACGAAGAAGGACCCCCACGCAACCATCATTCCACCCAGTCAAGACCACTATTCGAACAGAGACTGACGTCTGACAGTCCGCCCCATAATGCAAACCCAGCAAGCCCGCGGGTTTCCAGGGGACACGTTGAGCTCCGAAAAGTGATTCGATTTTTGGACCCCCTGAGCAGCACTACGAGGCCAGACAGTCGATCGTGAAATTCCGGCCGGCATCTATCGGGACATGGAAACATTTGGGGGTCTTTTTCCATGTACAGAAATGGGCTCTCAGCCGTCAAGTGGTCCTAGAGGTCAAAGTCCGAATCAGGTGGCCAATGTACGAAAGACAGGTGTCGCTGTTAAAATTGACCCCTTAACCATTGAAGCGAGGTCTAGTTTTGAGCGACCAGAAATACACAGCCCTTCTTCTCGTGATCGATCGATCCGGGTCCATGGCACCGATCGCTGAAGCGATGAGTGACGCAGTCTCGAAGCTACTGAGGGAACAAGCACACCTTCCCGGGCTGAGCACTGTAGACGTGGTGCTGTTTGACCATGAAGCAAAGCGCACACATCATCTGGCAGATCCGGCGCAGGTGCAGCTCAAGCTTGAGCCGCGAGGAGGCACCGCGCTGTTCGATACCCTCGGCGCAGCACTATTTGACTTCCATCGGCATCTTCAGTCGCAGCCTGAGCATGCGCGGCCGGCTGTCGTTCAGGTCGTGATCGTCACTGACGGGCAGGATACTTCCAGCTCCGAGTACACCGCGAGTGCGATTCGCCAGATCGTTCGAGCTCGCGAGGCGGATGGTTGGCAGTTCACGTTCCTCGGCGGTGAGATCGACGCAGAAAACGCCGCCGAGCAGGTCGGCATCTCACGCTCGGACGCAATTCGATTCGAGCGCAACCACGAGTCGGTGCGTCTCTCCATGCAGCGATCGAGTCAACGAATGGCGCAAGGTCGCTCCCCGAGGGCAGACAATTCGGGGGCTTCGAGTACAGGGAGGTAACGCTCAAACTGGTCCTGACGAGGGGAAGCCTGAGTAGCCGATCTGTCTGTCGAGCCTGAACTTGGACCTGGAAGTTGTGTCGCCGCGCACTGCCAGGCAGGCGCGCTCGACCCGTCCGTGAAAATTCGACCCCACCGACCCGATCAAAGTCGGGTGTGTGCTTCGCTGATGATTCGCTCGGCCGTCTCCGAGGGGCCAAGTTGTGCCGTGTCAAACCACCATGCGGAGTCGCGAAAGTTATCGAGCATCTCCGCTTCGAGTGCTTCATAGCCATCGAACTCCCACCGTTGATCGTTCGCGCGAGTGGCGTTCCTGGCTCGACAAACTTCGATTCCAGGCGAGAGAACAATCAGCAGGACGTCACAGGCCAGCGATGAGGTAAGGGCGTCAAACTCGGCGCGATCCGGAAGCACAGTCTCAATTACAGCCGTGAATCCCGCCTCGGTCGCGTTCCTGGCGAGCGCTGCCAAGTTCCTGTTGATCAACTCGATTTGGGCCAAAGCTTCGTGACGAGGCGAGCCGAGCGCCCACACTCGACCACCCACGATCATGGCCGCAACAGCGTCACCGCTGAGCATCATCGACCTCGGCAGGCCCATGGCAACAAGTTCGGCGACCGTCGACTTACCGGCGCCAGGCATGCCCGTGATCACGATACATACCGGCCCCAACTCAGCCAGAGACTTGCTTGCCATTAGTCGAGTATGGCGCGTCAGGTTTGTTGACCGCGATGCCCACTGAGGTTCTCTTCATTCCACGCCCGCTACAGCAGGACGAGGCCAATTACGCGCGTGAACCCGACCAGGCCGCCGCCGCGACCGCAGGGAGGCTGCCGGACTTCGACCACACACCTCACCCTCGCGAAGCCGCAGAGGGTGGCTGCGAAGTCAAGTCGCCCCGTACTCGAGTTCGCCCATCGACACCGGACCGTCAAATCGGCATCGTCGGCCGATGATGCCCCCATACGCTACGCGCTACGCGACCAGCCCATCTTCGAGTGTGGGCTGCCATACGACCGCGGGCCGAAGCACTGTCGTTCGGCCGATGGTGGTACCGAAAGGGAACTTCTCGTCGTAAGACATGAAGTAGTTCACGTTTCGTCGCAGTGCGGTTGCTAGATGAACTGCGTCGCTTGATCGGAGTTTGTAGTCCCAGGCGAGCTGCTGCGCTTCACGAGCCGTTATGAGATCAAGTTCGACCCACTCGGTGTCGACAAGGTCGAGGTAGTCCGCTATCAGCGCGTTGGCTCGTTCAATGCCCGGGCGTTCAGAACTGTCGGCGAGGTACCCGTGACCGCCTACTTCGACCATCAGAAGCCGCGAAGCCACGAGGCGGATGTCCTTACGCTTGGCCGCCTCGAGGACAGCGGCGCAAATGTCAGCATGCTCCTGGTTGAGCAACACGTGCAGGAAAACGTCGGCATCGGCGTATACGCGCGGAGTGTTATCAACGGCCACGTTGCCACTCCAAGTACTCCGCAACGCTCATGCCCGACGGATTCGGGAGCGCACCTCGAAGGGCCTCTACGTCAACGCTGCTCGGCAGCTGTTGCAGTTCGAGCGAATCCGCCTCTATGCGGATGATCTGCCCACTGACGTTCCGCTTCAGAATTCCTGCGACGAGAACTTTGCTGTTGAACAGATGCAAGTAAACCTCGGGGTCAATCTTGTCGACCATGCATGTGACCGGTGGCCCGTAGCCCGTCACAAGCCCGATACGCGTCCTGGCGGTGCGGGCACTGATCACGTCGAGTTTGCCCACAACGGAGCCATACGCCAGGGACGCTTGCGCGACGGCAAGTTTGGCGTTGTTGTCAACACGCTCATCGATTCGAGTAGAAGTGTTGTCGTGGTCGAGTTCGGCGACCTCGATCGTCTGAATGCCGGAAGCATGTCGATGTGTCAGCGCACCAACCTCCGCCATTCGCTTGACGGTGCGCTCGCTGAAGTCGTCGGGGATCTTCGGTGAGGTATGCAGGCTCGTGATCCCGGCGAGTAACGCGCGACCCGGACGGTAAAGGTCTTCCGTGGAGCGATGCGCTCCCTGCAAATCAGGCCTTAGCTGGATCGTCGGTCCGCTTTCGTACCAATCGGTCCGCTCAACGAACCAAGCGACTCGAGACTTCGGGTCCGGCTCCACGACACGATCGAGCTCTTCCAGACTCAGGGTGATCTCGTTGACGGCAGACGTGTAGGCGCGAGGTGCCAACGCGCCTCGCGTGACGCCTAAACGCAGTTCCAGCACGCCGGGCATGGGCACAGCTTAGCCACCCTCAATTCTCGAAGGCTGCCCCAATTTGGGGCCACAATGCTCACAGCCATGCGAAGCGCTGGATGATCGTGAATCCCTTGTGATCCGTATCGTTGCGGCGATCATGCGCCGCGCCCCATCACGGCCATCCACCCCACGACCCGCACCTCCCCAAGTGCCACCGAGGGCAGAGGCTTGACCGGCGGCGTCGTTCTCGGGATGCAGTGCGTCGTCACTACCCTTCAAAGCATCTGGCGAGCATTTGAGCTCGTCTGTCCACGCTGACTGACCCTCGTTGTGCAACAATTCCGCCGTGTCGGTTGACGTCGTGCCCTACTCCGTGGATTGGCCCGCCCAGTTCGGGGCCGTTGCAAACGAACTGCAACGAGCCCTCGAAGCGGTTCCCTTTTTGTCGATCGAACACGTGGGCTCCACAGCTGTACCCGGGCTAGCGGCAAAGCCCGTCCTCGACATCGATATCGTCGTGGAGCGGCAACACGTTGGCCTGGCGATCGCAGCACTCGCTCAAGCCGGCTACGTGCACCGTGGCGACCTGGGCATTACAGATCGAGAAGCAATGGATGCGCCCGACAGCCAACCGCGTCGAAACGTCTATATCTGCGTGGAGGGAACACTGCATCTCCGGAACCACTTGGCAGTCCGGGAAGTGCTCCGCCAGCGATCCGATCTGCGCGACAGGTACGGCGCGGTGAAAACAGCGTTGTCCCGCGTCCCCGATATGGACATCACGACCTATATCGCCGGGAAGTCGGGGGTGCTACAAGACGTGCTCGCACTGTCTGATCTGACCGAGAACGAGAAGGCGCTGATCCTTCAGTTGAACACTCAACCCTGAGTGGTCGTGCTCCGCGGCCCAAGTTCTCGAACAAAGGCGTTGCGAGGGCAGTGATCGAACCAGTGAGGAACCAGACACAACGATGCGCGTGCTCGCCCTTGCAAGGCCAGAGCCTTCCAGCGTGTGACGTGCGCTCGAGCCCGGGGTTCCGCGAACCTACTACTCTCTCGCAGGGTCGTCGCAGTCAAATTGAGAAGCCGCCATCGCTCTTTAGCAGTTGCCCTGTCACCCAGCCGCCTTCGTCGGAGAGCAGGAATCGGACGAGGTTGGCGGTGTCGGCCGGGCTGCCAAGGCGGCCCGTGGGCTGCCGATCCGTCAAGGCAGCACGGATGTCGTCTGTCATCCAGCCCGTGTCGATCGGGCCCGGATTGATGAGATTGGCAGTGATTCCCTGTGAACCGAGCTCTCCGGCAGCCGCGAGAATAATGCGGTCCAAAGCACCTTTGCTCGCGCCGTAGGGAACGTTGTGAACCACGGCATCGCTTGTGAGAGCGACAATGCGCCCCCACTCTTGCCCGAGTTCTGCGAAAGCTTTGATGAGCAACCATGCTGCGCGAGAGTTGACGGCGAAGTGTCTATCAAAGCTTTCCAGACTGGTATCGAGGATTGATGAGTCCACGCTGTGGGAGTGGGAGAGGACGAGGGCGTCTAGACCGTCGAGGGCTCGGGCGGCGCGGGCAACAACTTCCGCCGGTGCCGCCGGGTCGCTGAGGTCCGCTTCAATGCGCACGACGAGTGCGCCCGCTCTAGTCAGGCTCGCTTCGAGCTCGTCGACGTCGCTCGCGCCGCCACCGAAGTCCGCTCCGAGGTCATACGGCGACCAGGTGGTGAGAGCAAGATTCCAACCGTCGTCGGCGAGCGTCTTCGCGATTCCATGGGCGATGCTCGACGCTCGCCCCGCACCGGTAAGTAGTGCCGATTTTCGACGGGTCACTCCAGAATGCTAGCGACACAGGCAAACAGGCCGATGTGGTCTTTGTGATGGCAGGAACAACTACGTCGAGGAGCTGACGGGTGCAACCCAGCTCGCCCAGATGGGAGAACCGGCATGACACGACGCCACACGCCCAGCGGGACAGATATCCGATCCCGCAGCAAACACGCCCAGTAGCCTCGTGTGATGGGTAGCGTGAATAGCCACCGGGTGCGCGACGCGGTGGCTTCTGATGCCGAGAAAATTGCTCGGGTGCACGTCGACGCATGGCGGGAGACCTACTCGGGCGTGCTCGAAGCTCGTCAGTTCTCTGAGGAAGTTTTTCGCAAACGTGAGCAGTTTTGGACTAGTTACCTATCCATTGATCCGCGTCCGGGGCGCATGGTGGTCGCGGAACATGCTGGAGTTCTGGTGGGCTTCGCGAACTCTGGCGAGGCGCGCGGACCTGACGCCGAGCATGGGTTCCCACCCGTTCGATCGCTGCACTTGTTCTCGATCTACATGCTGGTAGGTGCCCACGGCAGCGGCCTCGGTCAATTGATGCTCGACGCGGTACTCGGCGACCATCCGGCGCAACTTTGGGTCCTTCGTGGCAATCATCGAGCGATCGCGTTTTACCAGCGCAACGGGTTCGTGGTCGATGGCACGGAGTTCATCGATCCATCGGAACCGAACCTCGTTGAACTACGGATGGTGCGATGACCACGCTCACGGCCGACGCTCACGTCCACAGCGAGTGGTCGTGGGACTACGCATCGGATCCGGCGTCGCAAGGCTCGATGGCTCGAACCTGTGAACGGGCGATTCGGATTGGACTGCCGGCGATCGTGTTCACTGAGCACCTTGACTTCGCGGACGACTGGCGGGTCGGTGAAGGCGACATCGGGGAGCACGCGCAGAAGTACGTGGATTCCACCGGCCGCGTGATACTTCCGCCCTTCGATGCCGACGGGTACCTCGAAGCGATTGACCGGTGCCGTCACGACTACCCTGAACTTCGCATACTCACCGGTGTCGAGTTCGGGCAGCCGCACCTGTGGGACGCGCGAGCTGCCTCATTGCTATCCAGTGGCGCGATCGACCGCGTCAACGGATCGCTCCACATGCTCCCGTTCGAAGACGGCGAGTGCACGGAGCCAACGACGTTGTACCGCTACCGGCCAGCGGATGAGGTCATGTGGGCGTATCTGGAGGAGATCCCGCGAATGGTCGCGGAGTCGGACACGTTCGAGGTGTTCACCCACATCGACTATGCCGTGCGCTCGTGGCCGATCGCCGTCGCCGGGCCCTTCAACCCCCGCCAGTTCGAGGAAGGCTTTAGGGCGGCGATGCGAGCGATCGCGCGCTCCGGGCGCGCGTTGGAGATGAACACTCGGCGCCTGGAGGCGTGGATTCCGCAGTGGTGGGCGGAGGAGGGCGGGCGCGCGGTGTCCTTCGGTAGCGATGCCCACGGACCGGACGCGCTCGCCGCGAACTTTCCTAACGCGATTGCGATGGCCGAGTCCTTCGGCTTCGGTCCGGGATCTCGGCCTGAAGACCTGTGGTCCCGTTGAACTCAGCGGCGAGACCCCTTTTCGTGGCACTGTCCGTGCTTTGAGCAACACCAGCTGGTAAGCACCGCTGACCGTTTTCGCCCTAGACGGCGGGTTGAACGCACTTATCGGGCGACGGAGAGCTCCACAAACAAGGAGTGCTGCTCGAAGCTGCGGGTTTCGCTGATGAGTTCGCCAAGGGTGCGCTCTACGGCGCGACGCACTTCCGGGCTGGCATCGTTCAGCGCGGTCCGACCGAATGGTGCGATCTGGTTCACCATCTCCGCCGCGTCGG